>JAZSJW010000026.1:0-8317 GCA_045534555.1 Clostridia bacterium | reverse complement strand
TAAAAGTTTCACTTTTTCTTGAATTTTTTGACTAATATTTAATTCCATAGATTAATTATAACATAATTTTATTTTTTTGAAACCATTTTGACAATAAAAAAATCCAGAGTTAGTCTGGATTTTATTTTATTATTCCTCGTTTTGTGAAAGTCCACTATCACTAAGCGGATAAAATTGATTGTTAGGCAAGGCTCGACAAATGAGCTCGACGCAGGAGTTTATTGACATAAATGACTGTGTCGGCTCGTTCGGCAGAAACACAGCCTAACAATTAATTTTCTTCGCTTAGTAACTTTTGTTGGTGGTCAATTTGAAGTGCACTCACCATCTCTTCAATATCACCGTTCATAAAACTATCTAAGGAATAAAGAGTTAAGTTAATTCTGTGGTCTGTTACTCTGTTTTGAGGGAAGTTATAAGTTCTAATCTTTTCACTTCTTTCCCCTGTTCCTACTTGGCTTTTTCTATTTTCAGCATACTCTTTATCAGCCTGTGATTGATAATAATCATAAAGTTTTGCTTTAAGCCAGTTCATAGCTTTTTCTTTATTCTTTAGTTGTGACCTTTCATCTTGACAAGCAACAATAATACCTGTTGGAAGATGTGTAATTCTTATAGCAGATTCTGTTTTGTTTACGTGTTGTCCACCTGCACCGCCAGAACAATAAGTATCAATTTGCAAATCCTTTTCATTAATGTCAACTTCAACGTTGGTTGCTTCTGGTAAAACCGCAACTGTTGCAGTAGATGTATGAACTCTTCCTTGACTTTCAGTTTCAGGAACTCTTTGAACTCTATGAACACCACTTTCAAATTTTAGTTTAGCAAAAGCACCTTTACCTTTTACCATAAAGCTAACTTCTTTAATTCCGCCAGCTTCTGTATAATTACCGTCTAATTCTTCAATTTTAAAACCTTGAGTGTCTGCATATAAACCATACATTCTCTTAAGTTCCGCACCAAATAAACCAGCTTCATCACCACCAGCACCTGCACGAATTTCAACAATAACGTTCTTTTCGTCATTCTCGTCTTTAGGTAAAAGAAGAATTTTTAATTCTTTTTCAATTGTTGCTAACTTTTCTTTGTCAGCATAAAATTCTTCATCAAGCATTTGAAGCATATCTGGGTCGGTTTCTGTTTTTCTTAATTCCTCAGCATCATGCATATCGCTTTCTGTTTTTAAATATTCTTCATACTTTTCAATAATTGGAACTAAGTTAGCATGCTCTTTCGCTACTTTTTGATATCTTGCAGTATCTAAATATATATTTGGGTCCGCAAGTTCTTTGTTGAGTTCTTCTAACTTAAGTTTCATTTGTTTTAATTTCTCAAACATAACTATTCTCCTTTTTCCGCATAAACTATTCTATCATTACCATATAAATCTTTTTTTGACTGGACGTTTTTATAACCATTCTTAACTAACAAGCTTTTAACGACTTCAGCTTGGTCATAACCAATTTCAAAATAGATTTTTCCATCATCTTCTAAATATTTATGCGCATTTTCTATAATTTCTTTGTAAAATTTTAAACCATCATCTCCACCAACCAAAGCAAGTTTTGGCTCAAAATCTTTTACAGTTTTATCAAGCCCTTGATAAGCATCTTTAGTTATATATGGAGGGTTTGATATTATGACATTAAATTTTTCATTCCTTAGCTTAGAAAATATGTTAGATTGTAAAAATCTTACATTAATTTGGTTTATTTTTGCATTTTTCTTAGCAACTCTGAAAGCTTTTTTACTAATAACAACAGCAGTTACTTTTGCATTAGTTTCTTTAGCAATTGTTATTGCAATTGCCCCAGACCCAGTGCCAATATCTAATACTTTTGTTTCTTTTTTAATATTCATTAAAGCAAAGTGCACAAGCTCTTCGGTTTCTGGTCTTGGAATTAAAACATTTTTATTGACATAAAAATCATAACCATAAAAATTAGCACTTTTAAATATATAAGCTAACGGCTCGCCCCTTTTTCTTCTTTTTAAAGCTTTATTAAAGATTTTTAGCTGTTTCTTATCTACCTCAAATTCTTGGTACACTTCACTTCTCTTAATCTTTAAACTTAAAGCCACTAACCATTCTGCTTCTGCTTTATAATCTTGAATATTCTTTAACTCTTCAAGAGCTCTGTTTGTAAGCTTTTTAATCTTCATATTTTCCTCTAAAAAAAAGTTGTGCAATTTTTAAAAGCCCCTTAAATATTTGTACGCTTTCTTTATTACACAACAAAAAGTGCAAGCCGAAAAACTTGCACCTAAAAATATAGCTACTTATTTGAATTGTTATAACGCTTGTTGAATTTTTCAACTCTTCCACCAGCGTCAACAATTTTTTGAGCGCCAGTAAAGTATGGGTGACATTTATTGCAGATATCAATCTTAATTTCGTCCCCTTTCTTAGTTGAACCAGTTTTAAATGTTTCGCCACAAGCACAAACAACAGTTACTTCATGATAATCAGGATGTAAATTTTGTTTCATAATCTTTAAGCCCCTTTGTTCTTAATCTTTTGCAGGGCTAATTATATAACACGTTTTATTTATTGTCAAGCCTTTTAAAAAGAAAAATGATAATGTAAATATTATAAATCTTGTTTCAATTTTTCCTTTCACCCCGTTAACACATTTCTTATAAGCATACAGTAGCAGATTTGGTTAGATTTTATAGATAAAACCCTAAAACAAGGTTCGTCATCATATCTAAATGTTATATGACGGTTCTTGTTTAAGTGTTTTAGCATAAAAGATGACTAAAGGTGCGTGTTAACCGCCGCCGGTTCGGTAGAGAGGCGGAATAATCATTCTATCGTTTCTGGAGCAATAAACACATACCCATCTGTTTTATTTCCTTTCATAACATTTACAATACTCTCCTGCTTTGGAATATTCGTTAGATATATATTTAAATTAATCATAATAATTCTCCTTTTAAATTAGTTTTTGATTAATTTATATTTTTATACAATAAAAAAGCACCTTTAAAATTTAATAATTTCTAATAAATTATTGATTGTGTATTGTAATATTTTCTCAAATATGCTATACTCAAACTACTTGTAAGGAGAAATTTTATGAATAAGAAATTTAAAGAAATAAGAATTTTAGATTGCTCATATTGCGAATCAATTAAACCTCCAATAGTTCCTTGTGTTGAAAGTGTTGCAATTAAAGAAAATTACAAATTTGAGTTTGTTTATAGTGGAACTATAAATAAAATAAAAGCAATTTTGACTACTAGCATAAAAAACGTTAAATTAAACGAATCTTTAACAGATAAACATGATTTAGTTTACACCCCATCAACCCTAGAAGAAGTGATTGAAGCATTAAAAAACACAGTTATTACAGATGATAATATAAATATGTTTTGTAAAGGTGCTCCTATAACAATGGATAGAAAAACCCGTAAAATTCCTTTTGTTTTTGATAGAAACATACAATATTATGGGAAATTTATAAATTTGCTAGCAACTCAATTTGAAGTAACCGATGAATTACCAAAGTTAAAAGCCCAATGTTATAAAATTTATACAGAAAATAAAACAGAAGATGAAAGTCTAAGCAAATAATATTCAGCACTCAAACAAATAAACAACTAACTATATAAACTAAAAAAGAATTGAGACATAATCTCAATTCTTTTTTATAGTTTAAGTTTTTTTACTAATATAAAATTTCTACGAGCCTGTTGATTTATATTTTGTTATTGCCCATCTAAAGAACAAGTAGCAAATAACATAAAACAAGATTGTAAATAATGGAACGAAAACATAAAAAATATTAGTTGTATAGCCTAGCAAAAATCTTAATGGCAAGTAATTCACAAGCCCAAATGGAATTATAAATGTAAACACAATTTTAAAGAATTTATGATATATGTCTAGTGGATATTGAGAAAGTTCTCTTCCCCCACTAGTAAATATATTCACAACTTCAAGTCCTTCAACAGTAAAGATGCAAAGCCCAGCATAAACTAAAACTAATGCTAAATAAATTACGCAAGCACCAATAACTGTGAATATAATTGTTAGAACTTTAAGTAATGTCCACTCTATTGGTGCAATAATTAGACCGACAATTAAAACAGCTAAACAGAACAACATTCTTCCTATTCTAGTTAATTCTGTTTTATATCCAAGAACCTGCAAGAATATACTTCTTGGTCTAATTAATAACCTATCAAGTTCTCCGGTTGAAACAAGCTTATCAAACTGGTCAAACCCTCTAAATATACAATCTGAAACCGCATGTGCTAAACAAATAATAGAATATGTTATCATTACATCACTAAATGTATAACCGCCTACTGTTTCAAATTGCTGAAATAGTAAATATACTCCAAAGAATGCTGCAACTGTATATAGCATAGATGAAATTGTATCAAATAAAAGCGTTACTCTATATTCCATAGCACTTTTAAGCTGAATTTTCAAATATTTCCCATATAACATAGTTCTATCCCCCTTGCACCACGAGTTTTTTTAGTTTACGGTTCATAATTAGTTTCCCTATCACAATCAAACCTATTGTCCAAGCAATTTGGATAGCAATTTGAATGAGAGCATCTAAACCATTAATATTTCCAATATAAATTCTATATGGCAAATCGCTAACATATCTAAAAGGAAAAAAGTTTAGTACTGTTTGAACAGCTTTTGGCATCATTGGAATTGGCACTACGCCACCAGAAAGCAAACTTCCTATTGCAACCATGAAAGCAAAAACGCCTGCAGATGATAATGTGTAAAGAGTGATAACATATGATATCATACTAATGCTTGCAACTAATATTGAGCTAATTATTGTAGAGATAATAAATAAAGCAAAACATTCTATGCTTGGTGGCAACATAAGCCCTAAACCACAAGGCAATAATAGAGAAATAATTACAACCGGCACACCCCTTACTAGTAAATGACCTAGTGGTTTTGAGTAAACAATTTGAAACCAGTTATTATATAAATTAATTGGTCTAATTAATTCATAAGCATAATCACCATTCATTATTCTTCTTGATATTTCTTGCTTACATATATCAAAATAATTAAATATTGCAAAAAAGACTTGACCAAGCCAAACATAACTTATCATTTGTTGTTGAGTAAAATCGGATTTGCCACTTTTCAAAAATGCAGTATATAAAGCAATATACATAAAGCCAAAGAATAACTGTGTTAACACCCCTGAAAATGCAGCCGCTCTATATTGAACAACTTTTTTAATATTAAGTTTTAAGTTTGATCCAAAAACACTCATAACTGATACTCCTTGTATAAGTTATAAATCACCTCTTCAAGTTCAAGTGCTTTTGTGCTAATATCCACTATTTTGTAATTTTTCTCTAATTTTTGCACTAATTTTACATATGAAAACTCTGTTTCGTCTTTATTCTTTAGCACAACTTCAAAGCCATTTATGCTAACAGTATCGTATCCGTCAATCTGAACATCATCATAAAGTTCTGCCATTTGAACAGTTACTGTAACGCTTTTTGAATATTTTTCCTTAATCTCTTCAAAGCTTCCGTCATAAAGTTTTCGACCCTTACCAATAAGGATTATTCTGTTTGTTAAAGCATCTATATCATTAATGTCATGAGTAGTTAAAATTACAGTTAATTTTGTTTCCTTGTTCATTTCCTTTATAAATTCTCTCACTTTTAATTTAGAGATGCTATCAAGGCCAATGGTTGGTTCATCAAGAAATAAAATTTTAGGGCTGTGAATTAATGCTCCTGCTATTTCACATCTCATTCTTTGACCTAAGGATAGTTGCCTTAGTGGTAAATAAATAATGTCTTTTAAATCAAGTTTTTCTATTAGTGTGTTGAGAGTTTTTTCATACTCAACTTTAGGAACTTTATAAATATCTCTTAAAAGTTCATAGGAGTCAATTACTGGGACGTCCCAAGCTAAGTTTGACCTTTGACCAAATACCGCACCTATAGATTTTACATATTTCATTCGGTCTTTAAATGGATTAAATCCATTTATTTCACATGTGCCAGAGGTTGGAGCGATAATGCCACTCATTATCTTAATGGTTGTGCTTTTGCCTGCACCATTGGGTCCAATATAGCCGACTATTTCACCTTCGTTTATTTCGAACGAAACATCTTTTAAAGCTTCGATAATCTTATATTTTCGTTTAAACAGACTTTTAAACGCTTCGATTAATCCAGCTTTTCTTCCATAAACTTTGTAAGTTTTGGAAATGTTAGTTAATTTAATCATATTTTCCTCCTTTTGTTTTTTTGCGAAAAAAAATGCACTAAACTTTTAGCTTACTTACTCGCCACACAGTTTAGTGCATTGGTTTTAGATAAAACTATTAATTTAGTGCATATTTTTTTCAACATGTTTTAAATGTTAACAAAGAAATTAGCATTTGTCAACACTTTTTTATTAATTTTATATTATTTTTTTATTAAAACTTTAATTCCTTCAGTTTCTAGGCTTAAATTTACCTCTTCTTCACCAAAACTTGATAATTTTCCTAGAGTTTCCTTGCAAATATATTCTGCATGTTCTACAGGGTAATCTCCAATTAAACAAATCTCAATTTTATCAGTAATATTAAGTTCTAATTGTTTTCTTGCATCTTGAATATTTCTAACAATTTCTCTTGCTATGCCCTCTTTCTTGAGTTCATCAGTTATTGTTAAATCTAACGATACAACAATCTTGTCATCACTTAATACTGGTTTATTACTCTTTGCAATATATGAAACTAAAATATCCTCTTTATTAAGAACAATAGTTTCTTCACCACTTACAATATACTTATTGTCTTCAAGTTTAATATTGCCAGATTTTATAGCTCTTGTAATAATAGGTATCATCTTACCCATTGTTTTACCAACAGTCGCAAAGTTAACTTTATATTCAACAGAGGCAATATCTGAAACATTTTCAATAATTTGAACTTCTTTTACATTAAGTTCTTCTGCAATAATTGCTTTATATTGCTCCATAGCCTTACTTTCTTCTTTATTGCTTACAGCAACTTGTAAAACAGAGAGAGGTTGACGGTTCTTAACATTATTCTTATTTCTTATACCACGTGCTAAGTGAATAATATCTTGAACTAAATCAATTTCTTCAAGAAGTTTTTCATCATTAAATACATTTGGAACATTTGGCCAATCTTCTAAATGCACACTTTCTTTATCTGTTAAAGCTTTATAAACCTTTTCAGAAATAATAGGTGCAACTGGAGCTAAAATCTTACAGATGTTCGTTAAAACATAATATAGAGTTTCATAAGCATCTTGTTTATCTTTAGTCATTCCGCTGCCCCAAAATCTTCTTCTAGATCTTCTAATATACCAGTTAGACAAACCATCGATTAAAGAGTTAATTGGTTTTACATATTCATCAACTTGATATTTATCCATACTATTCTTTATTGCTTTTTCCGTTGCATAAAGCTTAGATAAAATCCATTTATCAAGACTATTTTCTGGATTTGGAACCTTATTTAAGTCACCCTTAAAGCCATCAATCTCTGCATAGCTTTGATAGAAATATGAGCAGTTCCAGAATGGAAGAATAATTTGTTGAAGTGTTTCTTTAATACCATTCTCATCAAACATCATATCATTTACAAGCATAGCATTTGAATCAAACATATAAAGACGGAATGCATCTGTACCAAAACTCTTCATAAGTTCCATTGGGTCTGTATAGTTCTTAGATTTTTTAGATAATTTCTTACCATCTTTTGCAAGAACTGTTCCGTGAACCACACAGTTTTTATAAGCAGGTTTATCAAATAAAGCCACTGATAACACATGTAAATAATAGAACCAACAACGAATTTGACCTGTATACTCTACAACGAAATCTGATGGAGAGTGATTATCAAACCATTCTTTATTATCAAATGGATAATGAAGCCTTGCAAATGGAACAGAACCAGATTCAAACCAACAGTCAAGAACTTCTGGTATTCTCTTCATTTCATGACCACATTCGCATTTAAAGGTAATTTCATCAAGATATTGTTTATGAAGATTATCAACCTTCTTTCCACTTAATTTTTCAATCTCTTCAATAGAGCCTACAACATGACGTTTACCACATTTTGAACACTCCCAAACAGGAATTGGTGTTGACCAATATCTATTTCTTGAAATATTCCAGTCACGGGCATTTTCAAGCCAGTTACCAAATCTTCCTGATTTAATAAAATCTGGAATCCAGTTAACTTCTTTATTTTTTTCAATTAATTTTTCTTTAATTTTGTCGATATTAAAGTACCAAGCGTCCATAGCCTTGTAAATAAGAGGTTTGTTACATCTCCAACAA
>JAZSJW010000019.1:0-18055 GCA_045534555.1 Clostridia bacterium | reverse complement strand
TGCATCTGCCATATCACAGAAAAGAAGTTTACCGTCTGAATCATAATATGCAATAATTACTTCAACCTTTTTATCTGTCAACTTAAAATAATTTTCAATTTCAAGCATAACCTCTGCCGTATTGGTGTAATCTGTTAATTCAAGTCTGCCCGTAATAAGCTTATCTTTTGTTGCAATTAATTTAAGAAATGATAGAAGATATAATTTAAAAGATGATGATAAAATTTCTGCGATTGAAACAGTGGTTTCAGAAGATGCAACTATTGAGGATAAAGGTGGAGTAATTTACGTTGAGGCTGGTTCTTCTTATACAATGTATGGGGGAACTATAAAAGGTGAAGAAGTAAAATATGGCGGAGCGGTGTTTGTTGAAACTGGAGCAACTTTTATTATGAAAGGCGGAACAATTGAAAACAGCAAAGCAACTTATGGTGGAGGTATATTCGTATCTGACGGAGCAACATGCATAATTGAGGCGGGAACAATAAAGAATTGCTCAGCAAGTTCACGAGGTGGAGCAATATATGTTGAGGGAACAGGTAATGTTGAAATTATAGGTTGTTTATTAACAGGAAACTCTGCTTCAGAGTACGGCGGAGCAATATGTGTGAACCAAGGCTCAAGTTTAAAAATTGAAAGTGGCGGAATTAGAAATTGTTCTGCGAACGTTGGTGGGGCTATATATTTTGACAGTAGGTCGAAATCAGACATATGTGGAATATATGAATCTGGTATAAAAGATTGTGGTGAAAATTCACTTGTAATGCAAGATCAAACTGCAGAAGTGTTGCTCGCAAAGGTAAGTATAGTTGTAACAGGAAATGCAACAAGTTTGGACGAGGTTGCATATTTGGCTGAAGGGGATCCTGTGAGTTACACCATTAAAATAAATGATTCAACAGGGTCTGAGCTGGTGGATATTTATGGCATTGCGCCATATGCGGGTTTTGGTATTAGATATAATGATTTGATGTTGGACTACAAATCGTGTCCAGGTTATTTTGTAAACTCTGGCCTCACCATTTCAGCAAAAGAAGTTGGTGGTACGGGTATATTGGATTTGAGAGATGCGATTGATGATGGACAAATGACATATTATACAAGAAAAGCCACGCTGGGTAAACTGACAACATCAGGTATAAAAGTGTCAAAACTTAGTACTAGCATAACGGGTGAGGTCGTGATTCCGAGAGTTGGTACAGATGGTGAGCAGATAACAGATCTTGAATCGGCGTTCAATAATTGTGAATTGATAACAAGAGTAACAATACCAAACAGTGTCACATTTATTGGTGATTTGGCATTCAACTACTGTACAAAACTTACAAGTGTCACAATCCCGGACAGTGTGATAACTATTGGTAAATCTGCATTTTATGATTGTTCAAGCATGACAGAAATTACAATTAGTGACAGTGTAAGATGTATTGAAAGTGATGCATTCTATAATTGTACAGCAATTGATGAAATTAGATATGATGGTTCAGTAAATAACTGGGCCTCAATTGAATTTAGTACAAGAACTTCAAATCCGCTTGATGACGGTAATGGTGCAAGAGTTTATTTTAATGAAACATATGTGACGGAACCAATAATCACTATTCAAACAATTAATGATTATGCATTTATGAAGTGTGATCAATTCACATCCCTTACACTAGGCTCAGAAGTGACAAAAATTGGGGCAAGATCGTTTTATAAATGTATAAACATTTCTGACACTGTGTCTCTTGAAAATGTAACAAGTATTGGAGAATATGCTTTTGCATATTGCTCAAACATTTCTCGTTCTGTGTCTCTTGAAAATGTTTCGAGTCTTGGGAGATATGCATTTGCGTATTGTTCAAGTATTTTTGGCACTGTGTCGCTTGAAAGTGTGACAAGTATTGGAACCTGGGCGTTTTATGATTGCCCACTCATCACTGAAGTAACATTCGGTTCAGGTTTGACAACAATCCCATATGGTTGTTTTGCTGGTTGTTACGGAATCGAAACACTTACAATTCCGAGTAGTGTGACAAGTATTGATGGGAAAGCCTTTAATGGTTGCAGAAACTTGCAAACATTAGATTTTGTAGCAAATGTTTCAAGCATTGATTCAACAGTATTTTCTGGATGCGCAAACATCACAAGACTTTATGTAGGACCAAGTACACATCAAGAAGAAATAACAAAAGGGATGTTTGGAGAATGTGGATCCCTTCAAACATTAATAATAGGCAGAAATGTTGCAGCAAATGGGTTTGCAGATGTTGAAAGCTTGACAAAAGTGGTGTTTATTGATGGTGTGTCGAGTATTGGAGACAGAGCATTTGAAAATTGTAGAGGAATTGAAACGCTCACTATTCCAAACGGTGTGACAAGTATTGGAGAATATGCCTTTGCATGTTGCACAAAAATCATTAATGTGACAATCCAGCAAGGATTGGAAATAATTCCAGAATATTGTTTCTATGAGTGTAGAGGAATTCAAACACTTACTATTTCAGACAGTGTGACGAGCATTGGGAGATATGCTTTTGCATATTGTTCAAACATTGAAATACTCACTATTCCAAATAATGTGACAAGTATTGGAGAATACGCATTTGCATGTTGCTCAAGAATCACTAATGTGACAATCCAGCAAGGGTTAGAAATAATTCCAGAATATTGTTTCTATGAGTGTGAAGGAATTGAAACTCTCACTATTTCAAACAGTGTTACAAGCATTGGAGTCAGAGCATTTGCATATTGTTTAAGTATTCCTTCTGTATCACTTGAAAATGTGATAAGTATTGGAGATAGAGCATTTGAAAATTGTACAGGAATTGAAACGCTCACTATTCCAAATAGTGTGACAAGTATTGGAGAATATGCCTTTGCATGTTGCACAAAAATCATTAATGTGACAATCCAGCAAGGATTGGAAATAATTCCAGAATATTGTTTCTATGAGTGTAGAGGAATTCAAACTCTCACTATTTCAAACAGTGTTACAAGCATTGGAGACAGAGCATTTGAAAATTGTACAGGAATTGAAACACTCTTTATTCCAAGCAACGTGAAAAGCATTGGAAGATATGCATTTGCACATTGCTCAAATATTTACGGCACATTGTCACTTGAAAATGTTACAAATATTGGGACTTGGGCATTTTATGATTGCCCATACATCACTGAAGTAACATTCGGTTCAGGTTTATCAACAATTCCTTATGGTTGTTTTTATGGGACAGGAATTGAAACACTCACTATTCCAAATAGTGTGACAAGCATTGAAGGGAAAGCTTTTGGAGATTGTAGAAACATTAAAACAATCATCATTCCGAGCAGTGTGACAAGCATTGGAGAAAAAGCTTTTGATGGTTGCTGTTCCTTACAAACGTTAAATTTTGGAGCAAACGTTTCATCTTTTGATTCAACAGTATTTTCAGGTTGTACAAACATCACGGAACTCAATATAACAACAAATACACTCACATATGGAATAACAAAAGATTCGTTTGGTGGATATGGAAACCTTGAAATCTTAGTATCGCGCAGTAATGTTGCAGCAGGTGGGTTTGCAGGTGTAACAAGCTTGAAGAGAGTGGTGATTGGGGATGGCTTAGAATACCCTGAAAGCGGGGTGATTAGAGAGTTAACTATTGGTAAAGAGGCATTTAAAAACTGCTCAGGTATTACTGAAGTGTCAATCTCAAATATAGGCGGAGGGGTGAAAACAATTCCGGAATATTGCTTTTATAATTGTACAGCAATCAAAAAGCTCACTCTGGATGGAGTAGTAAATGTAGGAGACAGAGCATTTGAAAATTGTACAGGAATAGAAGAAATAGATTTTATCATCTGTCCTACAAATATAGGAAACTATGCATTTGCGTATTGTTCAAGTATTTCTGGCTCTGTTTCACTTATGCATGTTTCAAGTATTGGAAATTTTGCATTTCTTAATTGTGGTGAATTGACATTAATCATGCCAATAGGATACACAGAATATATGACACTTGGTTATAGGTGGTCATACGGGGTAAAATCAATTTTGACATCATAAGAGATGAATTAATGTTTGCATTGTGATAGATGTGAAAGTATGATGCCGGTACTATATTGAATTTTAAATAGAATAAAATTCAAGTGTTATCATAAATTATTGTGATCTTAAAGATGGCGACAATCAAACAACAAATCGTATTATTTATTATATATGGTCAAAACTTAATACTATTAATCAATACTTATTCTTGTGTTAATGGTAAAAAATGGGGGTTAGGAGCCCTGTCTAATACAATTAAACAGGAAAAAAGTTGTAAAAATAATAAAAAAATATTAAAATCCGTTTTTAAAGCGGATTTTTTTATGTTATAATCAAATAGAAATATTATAAACAAATGATGTTTAGGAGATTATTTTTATGGCATTAAAAACATATCCAAATGGTTTAAGATTATCAGTTACTCCAAAGAAAGATGCAAAACTTATTTCTGTAGATTTGCATATCACAAGTGGAACTCAATCCGAAAAGAACTATGAAAGCGGTATTAGTGAATTTACTTCTCGCATGCTTCTTATGGGAACTGTTAACCACCCAAAACATAGGGATTTAGTAAATTATGCAAAAAACAATGGCATGGTTTTATCTTCAGACAATACTAGTGAAAGTATTGTTGTTTCTGTTTCAACAATTTCAGATAATGTAGACAAGGCTATTGAGCTTCTTTGTGAAATTGCTTTTAATTCCTTATTTGATATTAGTGCGGGTGATGAAGTAAGAAATATTATGCTTTCAATTGTTGCCAAACTTCAAGAGAACCCATCATACACACTTGAAAGATTAGTTAATCAAGCTTTGTTTTATAGAACTGGTCTTGCAAACCCTAAGTTTGGAACTACCACAACAATCTCTAGAATGACATCTTCAAATTCTAAAGAATTTATGGAAAGAGTGTTAACTCCAAAAAATACAGTAATCTCTGTTGTTGGTGATGTTGATGCGGAAGAAGTATATGATAAAGTAATGCAAACTTTCTATGCAAAGTTTATAGCTGGTGGCGAATACAAAAAGCTTAAATATGTTGCCCCAATTGAAGACTTTGTTGGTGGCGAAAGAACAAAAAATAAAAAACTTAATCAAAGCAGAATTTTCTTAGCATTCCCTGCATTATCATATAAGTCAGTAAAGAAATATGCGTTAGAAATTGCCTTACCTTTAATTGAGAATGCTTTAGCGCAAGCAACTAGTGATGTTCACTATTATCACAATGCAAAAATCTCTTTTGACACTTATGCAAACAATGGTAAAGTAACAATTGAAACTATGTGTGATTATGAGCATGTTAATGAGTATTTAGATAGAGTTGTTTCGGCGATAAAGTCCATTAAACTAAGAGGTATTGCTGAAGCTGATTTTGAGAATGAGAAAAATGCTTTCATTATCAAGATTTTAGAAGAAAATGAGAGAGCTTCAGACATAAGCAAAAACTCAGCGAGAGAAGTTGCTGTTAATAAGCAAAGCTTTAGTTTAGCAAGTGAACTTATGAGAATTGAACTTTTAACCGTTAATGATGCAAATAAGGTTATAAATGAAGTGTTTAACTTAAGTAAACTATATATTGCATATCTTGGCAATCCGGTTGAAATAAAAGCATCAGATTATAATAATTAAAATATTGTCCTTAAGGGGTGTTAAGTGGCTACTAGCAAGATTAGAAAGTCTAACAGAAATGTTATAAGTGCAAAAAAAGTATTTGGCATAATTTTACTTGTGCTTGGCATCTTTATGTTATTATTTAGTTGTATACCATCATTTTTAAACCTTGGAAAATTTTTCCAGGGTGTTTTTGGTGTTCTTGTTTATCCAATTTCTCTTCTTTTAACCCTTGTGGGAATTGCTCTTATTAAGGACTTTTCTTATACTTTAAACAGAAAATACGTAGCATATCTTACTATTTCTTTTATCTGTTTGTTAACTTTACTACATGTTATTTTCACAACAAACACCTTGTATGATAAAACTACAAAACTAAGTCAAATGGGTGAATACTTAGATGTTTGTTACTCAATGAGTAAAGGTATAACTGTTGGCGGAGTGTTTTTGGGTATATTTGCATACATTTTAAGAACCTTGTTAAGTTTAGTTGGGGCATATGCTTTTTTAGGTGTATTTGCAACTGTATTTATAGGATTAACTATAGATTACTTAATTTATAGCAAGAAAAAGGAAACTCGTAGAGAAAAACTCACACAAGAACAAACCTATAAAAAAATAGAGGCTGATGAGAATTTATTCGCTAGTGATGAAGAGAGATATAGTTTTTCAAACAAGAAAAATTCTAAACCACCTGTATTTCCGGGTTGGGAGGAAGAAGAAAAGGAAGAACAATCAATTGAAAAGATTGAGCCGTTATTTGAAACAACAGATGATAAAATAGATAAAATTTTAGAAACAGACACTAACATTTCATTTAGTTTTAATGATATTGAGGAAAAAGAAGAGCCTGAAGCTCAGACAGAGAATAAAGAAAGAGATAATGCTAGAAATGTATTATTTGGTACGGGTAAGCCAGATTATGATAGTGTTTCATATAAAAAACCAGAAGAAGTATCGAATGAACCAAAGTCTGCAAGGGAAATTTTAGGTCTAGATAAAACACCGAATGTTCCAAACATTTTTGATAGGTCAAGCGAAGAAAGAGATGCGTGGAGGCGTCAATATGCTTCAAAACCTCTTGCTTTCAACGAGGAAGAAGAACAAAAGTTAGAACAAAATAAAATCACTGAGACAGAGAAAGAAGAAAACATTGTAAGCCCAAATCAAAATGATGATGGTTCAATAAGAACAAGTTGGGGTACATATAGACCAACAAGTTCTTTAAATAGTAATATGTCTGTTGATGCTGTAAATCAAAATAGCAGAATTAATAGAAGAGATGGCGGATTAAATGTAAATACTCAAGCAACTCAAGAAAAAAAGCCTACGGAGCCAATTTTTAATAACAACTTTATTGAAAGAAGTAATAGAATTAGAGAAAGTAGAGAAAAAACTAGCATTTCAAACTTTAATAGATTGTCTGAAAATGAAGAAAGTACTGAATTTACTTCAAGGCTAACTTCGCAAGATAATAGTCGTTTAAGAAGTGGAGACCTTTTAGCAAATGCTTCTAATTTAGGTATTGAAAACAAAAAGAAAGAAGAGGAACCATCATTCACTTCGATTGTAGAAAATTCTAGAAGAATTCCAGAAAAGGAACCTGAAGTAAAAATTGAGCCAGGTAAAGTTGAAAAGATAAACTTTATTGACCAAATTAGCTCTAAGTATACTCCGCCACCAACAACGATTTTAAATGTTGTAAAAGAGGAAAAAGTGGATTATTCTCAAGAATATAGAGAAAAATCAGCAATACTTGAAAGAACTCTTTCAAACTTTAAAATTCCAGCAAAAGTTATCAATGTTGTGCGTGGACCTAAAGTTACAAGATATGAATTATCAATGCCTTCAGGAATTCCTGTAAGTAAGGTTTTATCTTATGATAAGGATATGTCTATGAATTTGGCTACTCGAAGTGGTGTTCGTATTGAAGCTCCTATTCCTGGAAAAAATGCATTTGGTGTAGAAGTTGAAAATTCAAAAGCTTCAATGGTTGGTTTTAGAGAACTTGTAGAATCTCCAGAATTTAAGAACTTTAAAACACCTTTGCCAGTTGCAATTGGTAAAAATATTTCAGGTGAAACAATTATTAAAGACCTTGGTAAAATGGTTCACTTGCTTGTTGCGGGTTCTACCGGTTCAGGTAAGTCAGTATTTTTACATTCTTTAATCATGAGTTTAATGTACAAACTCTCTCCAGACGAATTAAGATTTATTATGATTGACCCTAAACGTGTTGAATTTAATAGATATAATCGTATGCCGCACTTGATGCTTCCTGAAGTTGTAACAGAGTGCTCTAAGGCTATTAATGCTCTTAACTGGGCGGTTAAAGAAATGGAAAGACGTTACGATTTACTTATGAAAAATGAATGTCAAAAGCTTGAGCAATTTAATAATTGTGATGCAGTAAAAAGAGGGGAAGAAAAGAAACTTCCATATCTTGTTATTGTTGTCGATGAACTTGCGGAACTTATGGGTGTTGCAGCAAAAGAAGCTGAAAGCAAAATTCAAAGAATTACACAGCTTGGTAGAGCATCGGGAATTCATATGGTTATTGCAACACAGAGACCATCTGTTGACGTTGTTACTGGTGTAATTAAAAACAACTTACCTACACGTGTTGCGTTCTCACTTACTAGTGCTGTAGACTCTCAAACAATTATCAACCAAGGTGGTGCTGAAAAACTTCTTGGTCAAGGTGATATGTTGTTGATGGCTCAAGATAGTAACCAACTTGTTCGTTTGCAAGCTGCTTATGTTTCAGATGATGAAATTAAGAAAGTTCTAACCTTTATCAAAGACCATAATATGTGTGTTTATGATGAAGAAATCCAAAAATCAATTTATGCAGAGCCAGAAAAAGAAGAACCATCTTCTGATGATTTTGCTTCTGGTGGCGGCGGTAATAATGAAGATAGAATGGACGAATTGATGCCTCAAGCTTTAAAACTTGTAATGAAAAATGGAAAGGCTTCAATTTCAATGATTCAAAGAAGATTTAGTGTTGGTTATGCTCGTGCTGCAAGAATTATCGATCAAATGGAAACTAGAGGCTTTATTGACGGTGGTTTAGGCAATAAACCAAGAGATGTTAAGATTTCTATTGAGGAATATAATGAGTTATTTGGTGATTTTGATAGCGAGTAATAATAAAAAGGAAAAACTATGAAAGACGAAAAAGTAAAAGAAAGAAAAAAACTTGTCGGTGTAATATCATTAGGTTGCGATAAAAATAGGGTAGATACAGAACATATGTTAACCTATTTAACAGAGGGTGGATACAGCTTTACTTCAGATCCATCTAAAGCTGAGATTATTATTATCAATACCTGTGGTTTTATTGCTAATGCAAGAAAAGAATCAATGGACACAATTTTTGAAATGAGCGAATACAAAAAACTTGGCTCTTGTAAAAAATTGGTTGTAACAGGTTGTATGCCTCAAAAATGGCTTAAGGAAATGAGAAAAGACTTGCCAGAGGTTGATATTTTCTTAGGAATTAATCAATATCCAGATATTGTTGCGATTTTGAATAGTTCTTATAAAGACGATAAGAAAATAATTGAAATTGACGGTGAATTTAAGCATAACAAAGTGAAAAATAGAGTAATTACAACCCCAAAACACTATGCGTATCTAAAAATAGCAGATGGTTGTGATAATTATTGCACATTCTGCACAATTCCGTATATTAGGGGTAATTATCGCTCTAGAGATATAAAAGAGCTTATTGAAGAAGCTACCGATTTAGTAAATGCTGGCTCAAGAGAATTGATTTTAGTTGCTCAAGATGTTACTCGTTATGGTTCAGATTTATCAAAAGACGGTAAACCTCAACTTGTAAAACTTATAAAAGAGTTGTCAAAGATAAAAAATCTAAAATGGATTAGGCTTCTTTATTGTTATCCGGAATTAGTCACTGATGAACTTCTAGATGAAATGATGAGCAATCCAAAGCTTTGTAATTATTTAGATGTTCCTTTCCAACATGTTTCTTCTGGTATTTTAAAGAGAATGAATAGAAGAATTGACCATGACGGAATTATAAAGCTAGTTGATAAAATCAAAGCACTTCCTCAAAGAGTTGCTATAAGAACAACTTTTATGGTTGGTTTCCCGGGTGAAACTGAGGCGGATTTCTTAGAGCTTTACAGTTTTATAAAGAAATATCCTTTAATGCATGTTGGTTTCTTTGCTTATTCAAAAGAAGATGGTACACCGTCTGCGAAGTTTCCAAATCAAGTGCCGGAAAGATTAAAACAGAAGAGGTTAATTAAATTAGTTAAATTGCAAAGAAAAATTGTTGCAAAAGAAAACAAGAGCTTTATTGGTGAGACTCACGAGGTCTGCTATGAGGGTATAGATTATGCTAAGGCGAGATTTTTTGGTAGAACACAATACCAAGCGCCAGAAATTGATACCTTAGTATATTTTAAATCAAAAGAAAGGGCGGATATAGGTGAATACTATAACGTCAAAATCAAGAAAGCTAAAGAATATGATTTACAAGGAGAAAGAGAATAATGAAGTGGAATGTTCCAAATATTTTAACAATGATAAGAATTTTTTGTACACCTATCGTGATTGCATTATTTCTTATTGATATTCCATATGGAATAGGTGTTTTAGTTGCTCTAGGAGTTTACATTTTAGCATGTATTACAGACTTTTTGGACGGACATATTGCTAGAAAATATAATTTAATTACAGATTTTGGTAAATTTATGGACCAAATTGCAGATAAAGCATTAACAACATCTGCAATGATTTTGGTTTTACTTGCAACATCTATTACAGCAAACTGGCTTGCTGTTTTAGTAGTATTAATCGTTGTGCTAAGAGATACTTTAATTTCAGGTATTAGAATGGTTGCTGCAAATAAAGGTATTGTAATTGCTGCAGACATTTTTGGTAAAATTAAATCTTTCTTCCTAGATATTGCATCTATGGTATTAATGCTATATTGGGGTTTAGTTTTATGTTTAAAAGGTGGAGTAAATGCTAAAATTGGTGTTATGCCACTTGAGTATGTAAGATGTTTTGGTTTAGCTCTTATGATTGTCGGAACAGTTCTTACAATCGTTTCATGTGTTAATTATGCGGTTAAAGCTATTCAAAGCTTTAAAGGTGCAGAAAAAGTAGAGGAAAAATAAAAAATATCCATAACTATGGGTAAAATGCGAGGATTTTTATGAACCAAACTCTCAAATTATATGGTTTAACATCGGACCAAATTAATCAAGAACTAGATAACCTAGAGCTTGATAAATCGAAAATAAAAACTTACGTAAAAGAAAAGTATCTTGATGCTTTTCTTTTCGTTGAGTCAAAAAAAGACGAAGAGGGCTTTACTAATCAACTAGCGAAAATTGTTAGCGCATTCTCAAAATATTTATATGCAGATAGAGATATAAGCTTATATGAAAGGCTTTATGAGGTGCTGTCTATTAGAAACAAAACTATATGTCTAATGGAGCAAGGAACTGGTGGAATTATAACTAGTAATTTGCTTGCTTTTGATGGTAGTGAAAAAATAGTAAAAGCTTCATATGTTATGCCATCGGTAAAGTCAATGATTGACCATTTTGACTTAAATCCTTTTAAATTTACTGCTAATCATGGAGTTTGTGGTGAGATTGCTTTTGATATTGCATCGCACATTCGTTCGAGAATTTTAGCTGATTTTTATGTTGTTTGTGTCTCATCGCTTGCAGAAGGCAACAATTTGTATTATAATGGTAATAATGTTTCATATGTTGCTATTGGTATGGAAAGCGGAGTTAAAATCTTTAAACTTGAATCTGATGCTAAAAAACGCGATATGATGAATCAAATTGCAAAAACTATATGTTTTAAGCTAATCAACATTTTAAAGTAAGGGGAGGTATATTATGAACGAGAAAGAGAAAGCATTAGAGCAGGCTATTGCTCAAATCGAAAAACAATTTGGTAAAGGTAGTATCATGAAACTTGGGAAAGCTCCAGTTCAAGAAATTGAAGTTATACCTACAGGTTGCTTAACCTTAGATATGGCGCTAGGAATTGGTGGTATTCCACGCGGTAGAATTATTGAAATTTATGGTCCAGAATCTTCTGGTAAAACAACAGTATCACTTCACATTATTGCCGAAGCGCAAAGAATGGGTGGAACTGCAGCTTTTATTGATGCAGAACATGCTTTAGACCCAATTTATGCTCAAAGACTTGGGGTAGATATTAAAAATCTTTATGTTTCGCAACCAGATACTGGTGAACAAGGCTTAGAAATCGCAGAAAGTTTAGTAAGAACAGGTGCTGTAGACATTGTTGTTATTGACTCTGTTGCTGCATTAACTCCAAAGGCTGAAATTGATGGTGAAATGGGCGATAGTCACGTTGGTCTTCAAGCAAGACTTATGTCTCAAGCTTTAAGAAAACTAGCAGGTATTACAAATAAAACAAAAACCTGTGTTGTGTTTATCAACCAACTTCGTGAAAAAGTAGGCGTAATGTTTGGTAACCCAGAAACAACACCGGGTGGTAAAGCTCTTAAATTCTATTCAAGTGTTAGAATGGACGTAAGAAAAGGTGAAGTTATAAAAGATGGTGACCAAAGTGTAGGGGCAAGAACAAAAGTTAAAATTGTTAAGAATAAAATGGCTCCTCCATTTAAAACTGCAGAGTTTGATATTGTATTTGGTCTTGGTATTTCTAAAGAGGGTTGCTTGCTTGATTTAGCTGTACAATATGATATAATCCAAAAGAGTGGTGCTTGGTTTAGTTATAATGGTGAAAAAATCGCTCAAGGTAAAGAAAATGCTAAAGGCTATTTAGCTAATAATCCTGAAATGGCACAAGAAGTCGAAGCAAAGGTTAGAGAGGCTGTAAAAACTGCCGAATAAAGCGAATTTTAGCCTAAAACTTTAATATTTGTGCAAAAAACTTAATAAAATCACAAAAAAAAGGAGAAAACTATTTTTCTTCTTTTTTTATATACTTGACATTCTTTTTTTTGCTGTGATAATATGGACTTGTATGGTTTTCATACGCATTTATAGTAACAATTCTTTGTTTTACCAAAGATGAATTTATATTACAATAAATGATATATTATTTAGGGGGAAAGATAATGGTAGGAATTATTATTGCTGCCATCGTTTCTCTTGCTATAGGTGGGGGACTTGGATATCTAATTTTCTACTTAGTGCAAAAGAATAGAAATGGTGCAGCACAATCACAGGCTAAAAAATTAGTCGAAGATGCCAAGATTGAAGCTTCTAATTATAAAAAAGAAGCCATGATTGAGGCAAAAGAAGAAGCTATTAAGCTTAAAAATGAAGTAGATAATGAAGTTAGAGAAAGAAGAGCTGAAGTTCAAAGAATGGAAAATAGACTTGTTCAAAGAGAAGAGTCTTTGGATAGAAAAGAGGACGTTCTAGACAAGAAAATTCAAGCAACTGAAGAAGCAAAACTTCAAATCGAAAATAGTAAACAAGAACTTGTAAATCAAGAAAAAGCTCTAGAGAAAAGAGCGGAAGAAATCACAAAAGAATTAGAAAGAGTTTCTGGTTTAACTCAAGCAGAAGCTAAAAATGAATTAGTTTCTTCTATTGAAGAAGAAGCTAGAAAAGAAGCAGGAATTATTGTTAGAGATATTGAAAACAAAGCACAAGAAGAGGGTGAAAAGAAAGCAAGGGAAATTATAACACTTGCTATTCAAAAATGTGCAACTGATCATACTCAAGAAATTACAGTTACTGCTGTAGACCTTCCTAATGACGAAATGAAAGGAAGAATTATTGGTCGTGAAGGTAGAAATATTAGAGCGATAGAACAAGCTACTGGTGTAGATTTAATTGTTGACGACACTCCAGAAGCTGTTATTCTTTCTAGCTTTGACCCAATCAGACGTGAAGTTGCAAGATTAACTCTTGAAAAGCTTATCACTGATGGAAGAATTCACCCAGCTAGAGTAGAAGACATTGTAGAAAAAGTTAAAAAAGATATAGAAAAAACTATTAAAGAAGCTGGTGAAAATGCAACTTTTGAAGCTGGTATTTTTAACTTGCACCCAGAATTAATTAAGATTTTAGGTAGATTAAAATATAGAACAAGTTATGGTCAAAATGTATTAAAACATAGCTTAGAAACTTCTTATATTGCAGGTCTTTTAGCAGGCGAACTTGGTGCAGATGTTGCCACAGCTAAACGTGGTGGCTTGCTTCATGATATAGGTAAAGCGCTTGACTTTGAAATGGAGGGAACTCATATTTCTATTGGTGTTGATGTTGCCAAGAAGTTTAAAGAAACTCCAGAAGTTATTCATTGTATCGAAGCTCACCATGGTGGTGTAGAATATAAATCTATTGAAGCAATGCTTGTTCAAGTAGCAGATGCTATTTCTTCTAGCCGCCCAGGAGCAAGAAGAGAGAGCTTAGATGCTTATATTAAAAGACTTGAAAATCTTGAAGCTATTGCAAATAGCTTTAAAGGTGTGCAAAATTCATACGCAATTCAAGCAGGTAGAGAAATTAGAATTGCTGTTAAACCTGAAGAAGTTGATGATGCAGGTATGATAGTTCTTGC
Organism: Clostridia bacterium; assembly: GCA_045534555.1. Lineage (GTDB taxonomy): Bacteria > Bacillota > Clostridia > Christensenellales > UBA1242 > UMGS2069. Next base: position 3,861 of record JAZSJW010000019.1, on the reverse strand, counting down.
TAAAGAAATAGCTAAGAAAATTGAATCTGAGCTTGAATATCCAGGTCAAATTAAAGTTAACATCATTCGAGAGACTAGAGCTTCAGCCACTGCAACATAAAGCATTATAATTCTTGTTTAATAATAACTCGAAACGGCCTTGTATTAAAAGTTTTGCTGTTTTGAGTTTTTTTATGTAATAAATTTGTTTGCTTGTTTTAAATGAGTTTGATATTATTTTTATAGGGGATAGATATGAAAGCGGTAGTTTTTGATTTTGACGGTACTTTAACAGAAAAGAACGGAAATCTTTGGAGAAAAATTTGGGCTTTTTTAGGCTATGAAACAGGCGAGGGGTCTTATTATAGGAGCTTATTAAATGCTTTTTTAGATAACAAATTAACACATAAAAAATGGTGTGAATTAACTTGCGAAGCTTATCAAGCAAGAGGTTTTATTAAACAAAATTTAGATGAGTTAGTTTCTAAAATGAAATTGATGCCAGGTCTCGAAATATTATTTAAAACTTTAAATAAAAATGGTGTTGAAATTCATATTGTTAGTGGTAATATTATATCAGTTATTGAAAAGATGTTGATAAAATATAAAAAATATATAACTGAAATTAAAGCAAATGAATTTGTTTTTGATAAAGATGGTAATTTAATAAATATTGTAGGAACAAAATATGATTGTGAAGGCAAGGCCACATATATTGAGGAACTTATTAAAAATAAAAACTTTAATAAAGAGGAAATTGTTTTTGTTGGTAATAGTTTGAATGATGAGTGGGTTCATAAAACTGGAGTAAGAACAATTTGTATTAATCCAGATGAAGCCAGATTTGAGAATTCTGAAATTTGGCAAAAAGTTTTATTTACTGATGATTTAGCGGTGTTAGTTGAGAATTGCTTATTGTAAAGATATGCTCACCAAATTTTATGGTGGGCATTCTTTTATTTTGTGTTGAATTTCGTTCATTTGTTTGACTTTAAGTCCTTATAAATTATATTATATATTTATAAGGTGAAAGTATGATTATTTTAGGTATAGACCCCGGTTATGCTATTGTTGGTTATGGGGTAATTGAAAAAGATGATAGAACAGGAAAATGCACGCTTATTGATTATGGTGCTATTGAAACACATAAAGATGAAAGTTTCCCTGTAAGACTTGCTTTAATTCAAGACGGAATGAAAAGCTTAATTAAACATTATAAGCCAGATATGATAGCTGTTGAAGAGTTGTTTTTCAATAACAATATTACAACAGGTATAGCTGTTGCAGAGGCTAGAGGTGTTATTATTTGTACAGCGGTTCAAGAATGTGGTAAGCTTTATGAATATACGCCAATCCAAGTAAAGCAAGCAATTACAGGAACAGGTAAAGCAGATAAAAAACAAGTTCAATATATGACAAAAATGCTTCTTTCTTTAAAGAAAGACCCAAAGCCTGATGATGCTGCAGATGCTTTAGCTATAGCTTTAACTTGTGCTCAAACTAATAATGAATTAAAAGATAATAGTATGAAAATTTGGAGATAATTATGATATATTCTTTGAAGGGTAAAATAACAAGAGTTGATGATAACATTATTGTTGTCGATGTAAATGGTGTAGGCTATGAGGTGTGTTGTTCCTTTAATTCTATTGATGAGCTTACAAAAATGAAGGAAGCAACGGTTTATACTCATTTGGCGGTAAGAGAAGATGCTGTTAATCTATTTGGTTTTGCAAGCATGGAAGAAAAAAGAATGTTTATGCATTTAATTTCTGTTTCTGGAATTGGACCTAAAATGGCAGTTAGTATTTTATCTGGCATGAGTGTTCAAGGCTTAGCAAGCGCCGTTGTAAACCAAAATATTTCTTTACTAACCAAGATTAAGGGACTAGGAAAGAAAACTGCGGAAAGGATAGTTTTAGAGCTTAAAGAAAAGGTTGATGCGGCTGTTAAGCAAGTGCCAAATAGTATGGACGGTTTTGAAAATACAGTTTCTGCAGTTAATTTCACAAACGAAATGAATGATGCTGTTTCAGTTTTAATAGAACTTGGAATAAAAAAGGAAGAAGCTATAAAGCTTGTAAAAGCAAAAGCTGAACCAACAGATAAAGCTGATGTTATTATAAGAAAATGCTTATAGAAAGTTAAAAAGGAGCTAGTTATATGGAATTTACTAGTTATAAAGACAAAGAAGATAATAGAATTGTAAGCAGTAACGAAATTGATGGTGAAGAAAAATTTGAAGCAAGTCTTCGCCCTCGTACAATGCAAGAATATGTGGGGCAAACTAAGGTTAAAGATAACTTAAATGTCTATATAACCGCCGCAAAAAAAAGAAAAGAGGCATTAGACCACGTTCTTTTGTATGGACCTCCGGGGCTTGGAAAAACAACATTAAGCTCAGTTATTGCAAACGAGCTTGGTGTGCAAATGAGCTTAACAAGTGGTCCAGCAATTGAAAAGGCTTCAGATTTAGCGGCAATTCTTACAAAACTTAATGAAAATGATGTTTTATTTATAGATGAAATTCATAGAATGAACCATAAGGTTGAAGAAATTTTATATCCAGCTATGGAAGATTTTGCTCTTGATTTTATGGTGGGTGAAGGTCCGTCAGCAAGGTCTGTGAGGATTAATTTACCTAAATTTACTTTAATTGGAGCTACAACTAAGGCAGGAATGCTAACAGGCCCTTTACGTGACAGATTTGGCGTAATTTGTAGGCTTGAAATGTATACTCCTGAAGAATTGTCTATGATTGTCACTCGTTCAGCAAGAATTCTTGGTTGTGACATTCAAAAAGATGCTAGTTATGAAATTGCTAGAAGAAGTAGAGGAACACCAAGAATTGCAAATAGAATATTAAGAAGAGTGCGTGATTTTGCAGAGGTTAAAGGCTCAGGGTTGATTGATGTAAAAATAGCAAAAATGGCACTTGAAGCGATGGAAATAGACGAACTTGGACTTGATAACGTTGATAGAAATATTTTATTAGCTATGATAGATAAGTTTGGTGGTAGAGCAGTAGGAATAGATACGATAGCTGCTGCTACAGGTGAAGAACAATGCACTATTGAAGATGTTTATGAGCCATATTTATTGCAATTAGGTTTTATTGCAAGAACACCTAGAGGAAGGGTTCCTATGGCTGCTGCTTATGAACATTTAGGTAGAAAATTTTAAAAGCTATTGCTTTTAGAATTTTTTTATGTAAAAATAGTTGAGTTAAAGAAGGAAAAATATGAAAACAAGCGATTTTTATTATGATTTACCAGAAGAGTTAATTGCTCAAGAACCAGTATATCCTAGAGATAGCTCTAGGCTTTTAGTGTATTCAAAAAATCAAGATAAAATAGAGCATAGGGTTTTCAGAGATATTTTAGATAAGTTAACAGATAATGATGTTTTAGTTATAAACAACACAAAGGTTATACCTGCAAGAATATATGGCACAAAAAAAGAAACTGGTGCAAAAATAGAATTTTTATTGCTTAAAAGAGAGGGGCTTAACACCTATGAAATTTTAGCAAAACCAGGCAAGAAAGTTCCAGTTAACACAATTGTTGAGTTTTCTGATAATTTATCAGCAGAAATAATTGAAGAAAGAAAAGAAATTGGTGGAAAACTTGTTAAATTTGTTGTAAAAAAAGGAACATTAGAAGAGGAGCTTGATAGAATAGGTGAAATGCCTCTTCCTCCATATATTAAAAAGAGGCTCGATGATCAAAACAGATATCAAACGGTTTATGCAAAGAATTCTGGCTCTAGTGCAGCACCAACTGCAGGGCTTCATTTTACAGACGAACTGCTTGAAAAAGTAAAAGCAAAAGGTGTAAAAATAGAAGAGGTTTGCTTAGAAGTTGGTCTTGGAACTTTTAGACC
>JAZSJW010000013.1:0-13601 GCA_045534555.1 Clostridia bacterium | reverse complement strand
ACGGAGAAGTTATAAGTGACCTTGGCTTTTCTGTTGATGAGAAAAAAGATAAAATAACAGTTGATGGAAAATTGGCTCAAGTTGTGAGTGAGCTTGTATATGTTATGCTTCATAAACCCAAAGGAGTGATTACAAGCATGAGTGATGAGCATGGTAGAAAAACTGTTTGTGATATCATGCCAAATGAATATAAAAATTTAAAACCGGTTGGCAGGCTTGACTATGATAGTGAAGGCCTTCTTCTTATGACAAATGATGGAGATTTAGCTTATGTGCTAACACACCCATCACATGAAATAACAAAAACTTATGTTGTACGAGTTGAAGGTGATGTGAAAGAAAGTCAACTTGCTGTTATGAGGGCGGGTGTTGTTATTGATGGTGTCAGACTTTCTAAATGCAAAGTTAAGATTTTAGAAAAAGTTAAAGAAGGAACAAAACTTGAGGTTGTAATTAGTGAAGGCAAAAATCGTCAGGTTAGAAAGATGTTCGATGCTGTTGGATTGAATGTTGTGTTCTTAAAAAGAACTCAAATTGGAGATTTAAGATTGGGTGGATTAACAAGAGGTGCTTGTAGATTATTAAATAACCAAGAGATAATGTATCTAAAATCACTATAGGAGAAATTATGAAAGTTTGTGTTGTTGGCGGTGGTGCTTCCGGAATGCTTGCTAGTTTATTAATCAGGTATAAAGGGCATGATGTTGTTTTATTAGAAAAAAATGAAAAACTTGGTAAGAAAATTTACATTACAGGTAAAGGAAGATGTAATTTAACAAATGCTGTTACTGGTAATGATTTTTTAGCAAATGTTGTTAGTAATCCTAAGTTTGTAATGAGTTGTGAGGTTCGTTTTAATTCAAAAGATACAATGGAACTTTTTGAAGATTTAGGGGTGAAATTAAAAATTGAAAGAGGTAATAGAGTTTTTCCAGTAAGTGATAAAGCTAGTGATATTACCAAAGCTTTAGAAAAAAGAATGAAAATTATGGGTGTTGATATTAAACTTGGCACTAAAGTTGAAGATATAATTATTCAAAACCAAGAAGCCAAAGGTGTAGTACTTTCTAATGGGGAAAAGATAGAAAGTGATGCAGTTATTGTTGCGACTGGTGGTAAAAGTTACAGTTTAACTGGTAGCACTGGTGATGGTTATAAATTTGCAGAAAAGTCTGGACATAGAATTGTTCCGGTAGTTCCTGCTTTATCAGCAATTATTTTAAAAGATGCTGATTTAAAAAATCTGAGTGGATTATCTTTAAAAAATGTTAAGGTTAGAGCAACCAATAAAGGTAAAGATGTTTATACTTCTGAGGTTGGGGAAATGCTCTTTACAGGTAGTGGGGTAAGTGGTCCTCTAATGTTGTCGCTTTCAAGCTATATTAACAGAATTGAGCCTAAAAATGTAAAAATTTATATTGATTTTAAGCCAGCTGTTGGTGATTTTGCACTTTCTCAAAGGATAGATAGAGAGATTGTTTCTCTAAAATCAAAACAGTTTTCAAGTTTATTAGAGCTTTTACTACCAAAATCCTTGGGTGATGTGTTTGCTAAGAGATTGGGTATCAATAAAACAAAAAAAGCAAACCAACTTACTAATGAGGAAAGAGAAAAACTTGTTTACATGTTAAAGAATTTTGAACTTAACTTTGATAGCCTTGATGATATTGATAGAGCCATAGTTACAAGTGGTGGTGTATCAACAAAAGATATTAAACCGAAATCAATGGAAAGTAAGATTGTTAAAAATCTGTATTTTATTGGTGAGGTTGTTGATATAGATGCTTTAACCGGTGGTTTCAATTTACAACTTGCATTTTCAACAGCGGCGGCATGTGCTAGCAACTTTTAAAGGAGAAAAATAATGTTGTTTGTCATTTTATTTGCATTGTGTTGGTTACCAGTGAGAATATTTTACCCAACAAAAGTTATTGGAAAAAAGAATATGTTAAAAAAACAAGGATTTGTTTTTGCTTGTAATCATTACAGCAATATGGATCCAATAATTATAAATATTCAGCTAAATACTAAGATGAGATTTTTAGCAAAAAAAGAATTGTTTAAGAATAAATTTTTAGGATTTGTTTTAAGAAAGATAGGGGCTTTTCCTGTTGATAGGGAAAAACCGGAAATTTCAACTTTTAAATTTGCGTTAAATGCTTTGAAAGAAAATAAAATTTTAGCAATTTTTCCAGAGGGAACAAGAAATAAATCAGGCTCGGAAGAGTTGCAAGATTTAAAAAGCGGAGCTGTTGTTTTCGCTGGTAAAGGAGATGTTCCTATTGTTCCTGCTATATTTTATAAAAAAAGTAGATTTTTCAGAAGAAATTATCTTTTAATTGGTGAGCCTATTTTGTTGGAGGCTGAAAATCCTAAAAAGATGACTGCTGAAGAGCTTGAGAAAAATACTCAAAGATTAGCAGAAGCCATGAATAAGTTAAAAGAAGATTTTGAAGCAAATAAAAAAGCTAAAAAGGATAAGAAAAATGCCAGAAAATAAAGAACCTGTGCATGCTGAAGAATTAAAAAAAGTTCACAAAGTTGATAAACAGGAAAAATTAAATGACGGTGCTTTAAGGGTTTTAGATGGTGTATTTGAACAAGACGAAGTTATAAAAAAAGTTTATAAACCATCTAAAAACAAAGTTTTTGTATGGAACCTAGTTAAACCGATATTTATATACTCTTTTTTTGTTTTAGCTTTTGTGTTTATGTTTGTTTTTCCAGCAGATAAGATGACACAAAGTGACGCTTTGGTCTTTTTATATGCAGTAAGCGGCATATTTGTTTTAATGGAATTATACATGATTTTAGTGTCTGTTAAATTTATGAAAAACACCTTTTATGTTTTAACAAACAAACGACTAATAAATAGCTATGGCTTTTTTGAAGTGGAATATAAGTGGGTTGAGTTAAAAGACATTGATGTTGTTTACAATAAAAAAGGTAAGATTGTTATAGTTTCAAAGTTGGAAAATTGTGAAAATATGGTACTTGTGAATATGCAAGATGTAAATGGTGTTACAGAAGAAATACAAGACTTTATAAAGGATTTGTCATGATAAAAATTATTGATAAGCTTGAAGGTAAAAAAATTGATTTAGTTCTTGATAAATTTATTGAGGAGAATAAGGAAAAAGGGTATCTGCCTGCACTTATGTATCATATAGTTTTAAAGGGAACCAACAATATTGTTGGTCATTGTTCTGCAAAGATTGGTTATAATGAGTTTATGTATTATGCTGGACATACTGGGTTTTCGGTAAATGAAAATTATAGAAGGCAAGGATTTGCAACAGAGGCAGTAAACCTTATAAAAAAAGTGTTTAAAGCAAATGGTATGAATTGGATTTACATAACCAATAATCCGGATAATCAAGGTAGTATAAGAGTTTGTGAAAAAGTTGGTGCAAAATTTGTGAAAATGATGGAGTTTTCTGAGCAAGAATTAAGAAAATTTGCGGTTGAAGATTCATATAAAAATATATGGGAATTAAAGTTTTAAGTTTATTGAAAAAGTAGAAAAATGATTATTGAAAAAAGTAGAACAAACATAACTGATGTGGTATAATTAACACATCATATGCTCCTGTGGCTCAGTCGGTAGAGCAACTGATTCGTAATCAGTAGGTCAGCGGTTCGAATCCGCTCAGGAGCTCCAAAAAATTATTAAAGGAAGTAATATGAATAAAGTAGTTTTAGTAGGTTGTGGCAATGTCGGAATGAGCTATGCTTATTGCTTAGTTAATGATAGTAGTGTAGACGAGCTTGTTTTGGTGGATATTAATAAGGCAAAAGCTGAGGGTGAGGCTTTGGATTTATTGCATGCATCAAGTTGTTCAAAAAGAAAAATTTCTATAAAAGCAGGTGATTATTCGGATTGTGATGATGCAGATATTGTTTGCATTGCTGCGGGTAGAAATCAAGATGTTGGCGAAACAAGAATGGATTTAATTGATAAAAATATTAATGTTTTTAAATCTGTTATTGGAGAGATTAACAAAACAAAATTTAAAGGAATTTATCTGATTGCAACAAACCCATTAGATGTTATGACTTATGTGACACTCAGGTTGTCAGGTTTTCCTGTTCATAGGGTTATAGGTAGTGGAACAACTTTAGATACAGCAAGACTTAGATATCTAATTAGTGAAGAACTTAATATAAATCCAAATAATATTCATGCCTATGTTATTGGTGAACATGGTGACAGCGAAATGATACCATGGAGTAATGCTTTGATTGGTTTAAGTAAAGTTGATAAATTTTTAAATAAAAGAACAAAACAAAGAATAGCTGATGAAGTTAAAAACAGTGCTTATGATATAATTAGAAAAAAAGGAAATACTGCATATGGTATAGGCATGTGTTTAAGAAACATAACAGATGCTATTTTTAATAATTCTAATTCAATTTTTACAGTGTCAAGTTATCATGAAGGAATTAAAACCTGTATTGGAATGCCAACTATTATTAATAGGGATGGTGTTAGGGGTGTGTTGAAACTTGAAATGAATTTAGAAGAACAAGTAGAATTTAATAATTCTATTAAAGTTGTTAAAAATACAACAAGTAAATTAAAATTTTAATGTGGGGGAATAAAAAAATGAAAGTTTTATTAACAGGTGGTCTTGGATATATTGGAAGTCATACTGCAGTTGAGTTATTAAATAAGGGGCATGAAATCATTATTGTTGACGACTTATCAAACAGTAAATTTGACGTTAAGTCAAAAATTGAAGCAATTACAAATAAAAAGTTTAAATTTATAAAAGCAGATTTAAAAGACTATAAAAAGACGGAGCGTATTTTTAAGAAAAATGATATTTCTGCTGTAGTGCATTTTGCGGGATATAAAGCTGTTGGAGAGTCTGTTTCTAAGCCGGTTATGTACTATGAAAATAACATTATGTCTACACTAAATTTGCTTAAGTGTATGGAAAAGTATGGTGTTAATAATTTAGTATTTTCTTCTTCAGCAACAGTTTACGGAACAAATGAAACAATGCCCTTAAAAGAAGATTTTCCAACAGGTGCAACAAATCCTTATGGAAGAACAAAACTTTTTATTGAAGAAATTTTAAAAGACTATAACCATGCAAACCCAGATTTTAATATTGCAATATTAAGATATTTTAATCCAATTGGTGCACATGAAAGTGGTTTGATTGGTGAAGACCCTAATGGTATTCCAAATAATTTGATGCCTTATATTACAAAAGTTGCAACTGGTAAATTAAAAGAGTTATCAATATTTGGAAATGATTATCCAACAAAAGATGGAACAGGTGTTAGAGATTATATTCATGTTTGCGACTTGGCATTAGGGCATGTTTTGGCTCTAGAAAAGCTCAATGAAAAACCAGGTGTTTTTGTTTGTAACTTAGGAACAGGAACTGGATATTCTGTTCTTGAAATTGTTACAGCATTTAATAAAGTTAATGGAGATTTAGTTAAATTCAAATATACAGAAAGAAGACCTGGAGATATTGCTGTCTGTTATGCAGATACAACAAAAGCAGAAAAGGAATTGCATTTTAAAGCTTCTCATACTTTAGAAGATATGTGTAAATCAAGTTATGAGTTTGAAAAGTATAATAAATAAAATAAAAAAGGCACTGCTAATAAGCGGTGCCTTTTTATTTTTACATGTTTAACATTGCAATAGCAATATTTAAGTAAAGGGCATACAAAAGCCAAAGTGTATAGAAAGTAAAAATAGTTCCAGAAATTAAATTTGATTTATAGTACTTGTAGGTGAGTACTATTGCAGTAATTACCATAAACAATAGCCAAATGCTAGAAACAATTAGGGTGTCTAATCTAAAATAAAACAAAGGCCAAAACATGTTTATAAATAAATGAACACCGTACCAAATCATATTGCATTTTTGTTTATTAGGGTCTGTTGAAACTTTATAAACAAGAAAGCTAGCGATGCCTATTAAAACATATAAGATGCCCCACATTACTGGGAAAAGCCATTCTGGAGGATAAGCGGGCGGGTTAATTCTTCCATCTCGCATTTTACCGCCGAGTAGGGTTCCAAGGATTGCAACTAAAAATGTAACACCTATAATTATGACTGCAGAAATTATATCATGTTTTTTGCTTTGCTTTTCATTTTTACCATACTGTGAAACTTTATGTTTTTTGGTATTATTATTTTTTTGTTCAGATAAATTTTGGCTATTATGATTAAGCTTGATTGTGTCTGTATTTGTTTCTTTTTTAGTATTTGTTTCTACAATTTTAGTTTTGTTTTCTTGTGCATTTTCTGTGTTACTTTTTTTCTGTGTATGGATATTATTGTTATACATGTTTTTTATTCCTTTTATAATGTTTATAAAAATTCTTTACAAAAGAAATAAAAAATATACCAAAAATTTTTGGCAACAAAAAAAAGGAAGATTTAAACTTCCTTTAGTGAACATTTAATTAAATTCTTCGATGTTTTCTCTATCAAACAAGTCTTTTAATGCTTTTTCAGGGTCTTTCTTATGTGCAATAATATCACTAACTGTTTGTGTAATTGGCAATTCAACATTTAATTGTTTTGCCATATTTAATAGAGCATTAGATGTTTGGACTCCTTCTGCAAGTTTATCAAAATATTCACCTTTGACAAATAGTTCGCCAAATTTTCTATTATGTGAATGAAGAGAGAATAGGGTAGCTTCATAATCGCCTAAATGGCATAGTCCATAAGCAGAGAGTTCGTTTCCTCCTGCGGCACGAATTAGTCTTGCAATTTCTCTAGTTCCTCGAGCCATTAGTGCGCCTTTAAGAGATGCCATATTCGAACCATCTAGCATACCTGCGGCAATACCCATAACGTTTTTAGCCGCAGCTCCAATTTCTGTACCAATCATGTCTTTACCTTGATAGTATCGGATTAAATCACTTCTCAAGTCTTTGACAAGTTTTTCTGAAAGCTCTTCATTATACGAATCAACAATCATCATGCTTGGAACACCACGAGTGAAGTCTTGAATATGGCCTGGTCCAACCCATGTTGCAATATGACTTTTATCAATACCTGCTTCATTAATAACTTCAGATAATCTTTTACCTGTAGCTTCTTCAATTCCTTTCATGCAAATAATATAATATTTGTCTTGATATCCTTCAATTTTGCTAACTTTTTCCATAAGAGAGCGAAGATTTTGTGAGCTAATTGAAATAATTATATAGTCGTTTTTATTGACAGCATATTCTAAATTTGTAGTAAGTTCTATGCTTTCAGGGAATTCAACATAATTGTTTTTTCTTGTTGCAAAAAAGTTTACAACATAAGGGTCGGTTTCCATACCCCAAGTAGTAACTTTGTGACCTGTATTATCTAAATACCAAGCAATAAAGCTGCCCCATCTACCGCAGCCTAAAAGTGTATAATTCATAGTTTGTCTCCTTTGATGTACTGTTATAATAGCATTTTTATGGGGAGATTGTAAAACGTTTTAGAGCTTTTCTTGTGTTTGATTGACATAAACGAATTTATAATGTATAGTTTATAGGAAAGATTTTTAGGAGAGTAAAAATGGTTTTAGTTAATAATGTAAGATTGCAGTTCGGTGGAAGAGTTCTTTTTGATGAAGTAAATTTGAAATTTGCCAAAGGGAATTGTTACGGTATTATTGGTGCTAATGGTGCTGGAAAGTCAACATTTTTAAAGCTTTTGTCGGGAGTTATTGAGCCATCTTCAGGTGAAATTCTTATTGAAAAGGGCGAAAGAATGAGTGTTCTTGCACAAAACCAAAATGAATATGATGATTACACTGTTTTAGATACGGTTATTGCTGGTCACTCAAGACTTGTGCAAATCATGAAAGAAAAAGATGCTTTATATGCGAAAGAAGATTTCTCAGATGAAGATGGTATTAAGGCTGCAGAATTAGAAAGCGAGTTTGCAGAACTTAATGGTTGGGAAGCAGAGGGTGAGGCACAAACTCTTTTACAAGACGTAGGAATTTCTCCAGACTTTTTTGGTGTTTATATGAGAGATATGGAACCTAAAGCAAAAGTTAAGGTTTTACTTGCTAAAGCTCTATTTATGAACCCAGATATTTTAATTTTAGACGAGCCTACAAACAACTTAGACGTAAAAACTGTTAACTGGCTTGAAAACTTCTTGCTAAATTTTGAAAATACAGTTATAGTTGTATCACACAACAGATATTTCTTAAACAAGATTTGTACACATATTTGTGATGTAGATTTTGGTAAGATTAATATGTATATTGGAAACTATGATTTCTGGTATGAAACAAGTCAATTACTTGCAAAACAGGCTAAAGAGCAAAATAAAAAGTCAGAGCAAAGAGCAAAAGAACTTCAAGACTTTATTGCAAGATTTGCAGCAAACGCATCTAAAAGTAAACAAGCAACTAGTAGAAAGAAAGAATTAGAAAGGTTAACATTTGTTGATATTAAGCCTTCTTCAAGAAAATATCCATATATAGACTTTAAGCCAGCGAGAGAAGTTGGTAATGAAGTTTTAAAAGTTGAAGGATTAACAAAGAAAGGCTTCTTTGAAAATGTAAGTTTCACGGTAAACAAAAATGATAAAATAGCTTTTCTTTGCGAGAAGGCTAATGTAGTTACAATGCTATTTAAGGTGTTGGTTGGTGAAGAGCAACCAGATAGTGGATATATTAAGTGGGGTTCAACAACATCAATTTCATATCTGCCTGAAAACAATGATGAATATTTTGAAGGTTGTGATTTAAGTTTAGTTGATTGGCTTGCACAATATTCTACAGAAAAAGATGAAACTTTTGTTAGAAGTTGGCTTGGTAGAATGCTGTTTACTGGCGAAGAAGGAATGAAAAAAGCAAAAGTTTTAAGTGGTGGTGAAAAAGTTAGATGTATGATGGCTAGAGCTATGCTTAAAGCAGGAAATGTTTTAATTTTAGACGAGCCAACAAACCACTTGGATCTTGAAAGTATTACAGCATTAAACAAGGGTATGATTAATTATAAATCACCAATGTTATTTACCTCACAAGACCACGAAATTTTGCAAACTGTTGCAAACAGAATTGTTGTTATAGAAGATGGCAAAAAAGTATTTGATAAAGAAACAACATATGATGAATATTTAGGTATTTAACAACGCAAACCACAACTTAATTAAGTTGTGGTTTTTTATTGTAAATTTAACAGATTTCTAAAATTTTTTGACAATCAATAAAATATTATAGTAAAATTAATTTGTTGAGAAATCAACAATATTTATAGACTTTAAAGATTTTAAGGCTTGTAGGGGGGAAAATGAAAACTTTAATATCAACAGATTCTTCTTGTTTGTTAACAGAAGATACCTTCAAAAATTATGAAATAAATGTCTTTCCATTAAATGTCATTATTGATGGTGAAGAATTTTTAGATAGTGTAAATATAAATCAAGAGCAATTAAAAGTTGCGATGCGTTCTAACAAAAAAATTCAAACTTCAACACCACCACTTGGTGAAGTAATTGAATATTTTGAGAAGTTGTTTGATAAGGGGTATGAACATATCATTCATTTTACAATTTCATCTAAACTTTCATCAATGAATCAATTATTTAATAATGTTGCAGAAGAGCATTTTAAAGGAAAGGTCACAGTTGTTGACTCGTATGGTTTAACTGCAACCATGCTTTCTTATGTGTTTTTAGCTTATGAGGAGGCAAGTAAGGGAACTTCTCCAGAAAAAATTAAAAATATGATTGAAGAAAGAAAAACTGATAATTATCTTGCATTTGTTCCTGAAAATTTAACAGCTCTTAAAAATGGTGGTAGAATTTCTCCGGCAATTGCATCAATTGGAAATTTACTAGGTATTAAGCCTCTTATTTTATTAAAAGATGGTGCCTTAGAAAAGGAAAGTATGATAAAAAATGTCCGCAAAACTTTTACGGATAAATTGTCAAAAGTAATTAATGAATATCCTTTGGAAAAATATGATTATTCTTTAATTTCATTTGATGCTAATGATGCTTATGTAGATTATATTAAAAATTACGCGAAAGAACTGCTTGGGGATTATAATCTTATTACCGGAAATATTCCAATTAATGTTTGTGCACACTGCGGTCCAGGAACTATTGGCTTAGTTGTTTCTCGAAACATTAATGGTAAATCAATGAACGAGTTTTTAAAATAAGGAAAAGTTACTAATGATAGAAATAAAAGAAGTACAGAATAAAAAAGATTTAAAAAAGTGGGTTGAATTTCCAAACAAGTTATATAAAGAAAATGAAAATTATGTTCCTTTTTTAGTTGGTGATGAAATTTCAACCTTTACAAAAAAACAAAACCCAGCTTATGCATTTTGTGAAACAAAATTATTTTTAGCTTATAAAGGTAAAGAAATTGTTGGTAGAATTGGTGGGCTTATAAATCATGCGGCAAATGATAAATGGGGATTGAAAGCTATTCGTTTTACTCGTTTCGATTTTATTGATGATTATGAAGTTTCGTCAAAGCTTTTTGATAGTGTGGTTAATTGGGGTAAAGAAAACGGACTTAATAAAATTATGGGGCCAATAGGCTTTACAGACATGGACCATGAAGGTATGCTTGTTGAGGGTTTTGATGAATTTAATATGTCTATTACTTTTTATAATTATCCTTATTATATTGAGCATATGCAAAAGCTTGGTCTTGAAAAAGATGTGGATTGGGTTGAATATAAACTAACAATTCCAAGTGAAGTTGACCTAAAGCTTGTAAAATTAAGTCAATTTATTCAGAAACGTCATGGATATGAATTGGTAACTTATACAGATAGAAAAGTGTTAAAAAAAGATGCTTATATCGCATTTAAAGTTATTGATGATGCTTTCGCAAAATTATATGGAACAGTACCTCTAACTGAAGAAATAATAGATAAGTCTATTAATGACTATATTCCTATTTTAAATTTGAAATACGTGTGCTGCATTAAGGATAAGAAAGGTGAAATTGTTGGTTTTGCTTTAATGGTGCCATCGATTGCAAAAGCTGCAAAAAAATCAAAGGGAAGAATGTTTCCTTTTGGGGTTTTTAGAATGTTAAAAGCTTTATGGGGGAAAAATGACACTCTTGAAATGTATTTTATAGCGGTTAAACCAGAACTTCAGAAAACAGGTGTTCCAGCAATTATAATGGCTCATATGTTGCAAGTTTGTATTGATAATGGCATAAAATATTGTGAAACTGGTCCAGAGTTGGAACTTAATGGTGAAGTTCAATCTTTGTGGAAAGATTTTGATGCTAGAAATCACAAGAGACGTAGATGTTGGAAAAAGGAAATTTAAGGGTGAATACTATGGAAGAAAAAAAGAAAGATTATAAAGAATTTTTTAGAGCCCTTAAATTTTTATTAATTTCCATAAGTGCAGGAGTTATCCAAATAGGAACTTTCACTTTATTTAACGAAGTGTTTGGTTGGAATTATTGGGTTGGTTATTTAACCAGCTTATTGTTATCTATTATATGGAATTTTACTATTAATAGAAAATATACTTTCAAGTCTGCTAATAACATAAAAATAGCAATGCTTTTGGTTTTAGCGTTTTATGCTGTATTTACTCCAGTTTCAACTATTTTGGGTGAACTTGCAGAAAATGGCGGAGTAAATGAATATATTGTATTAGCAGTAACAATGATTTTAAATTTTGTGCTTGAATTTCTATATACAAGATTTTTGGTTTACAGAAACTCTTGCGATACAGCGGTGAAAGCTCCAAAAGTAGATGTCGATAAAGAAGTGGTTGACAAATAAAAATTTGTGATATATAATCAAATTAGATTTATAAAAGGAGAAAGAGTATATGTTTAATTCATTTATTTGGTGGCGTGACTAACTAGAGCATTCGCAAATCATTATGTTTTGTGAAGGCTTTTTAATGCGTCACAAAACATATAAATGGATTAAAGTTTAAATATAAAATCTTAACTAAAGCCCGTTGGTATGTTTTGTTTATAAAACAAACAACGGGCTTTTTGTATTTTAAAAAAAGGAGATTTTATATTATGAAAACATCAAAAAAAGGATATTTTGGTAAATATGGTGGAAGTTTTGTTTCCAAAGAAATGCAAGAGGAGTTAGATAAAATCGAGACTCAATATAACAAATTAAAAAAAGATAAACAATTCAAGAAAGAACTAGATTATTTAAGAAGAAATTTTCAAGGTAGGCCAACACCAATATATTATTGTGAAAAGCTAACAAAAATAATTGGTGGTGCAAAAATTTATTTAAAAAGAGAGGACTTAAATCATACAGGTGCCCACAAAATAAATCATTGTATTGGTGAAGCTCTTTTAGCAAAACATTTAGGTAAAGAAAAAATTATAGCAGAAACAGGTGCTGGTCAACATGGGTTGGCAATAGCAACAGTCTGCGCACTAATGGGGCTTAAATGTGAAGTACACATGGGTAAGGTTGATGTTGAGAAACAAAAGCCTAATGTTGATAAAATGAAGCTTTTAGGGGCTAATATTGTATGTGTTGAAAGTGGTAATGGAACATTAAAAGATGCGGTAGAAAGCGCTTTAAAAGCTTACGAAAAAGATTTTAAAAATTCTATTTATTGTATTGGCTCTGTGGTAGGTCCACATCCGTTTCCAACAATAGTAAAAGATTTTCAAAGTATTATAGGAAAGGAAGTAAAAAGGCAAATTAAAATGTTTGAGAATGGACTTCCAGATTATGTTGTTGCTTGCGTTGGTGGTGGCTCAAATGCGATGGGTATTTTTAATTCATTTGTAAAAGATAAACAAGTAAAATTGATAGGTGTTGAGGCTTTAGGAAAGGGTAATAAAGTTGGCGATAATTCGGCAACAATTAAATTTGGTAAAGAAGAAATATATCAAGGCTTTAATACTAGGGTGTTGAAAGAAGAAAATGGAGATATTGCTGAAGCTTATTCAATAGCGAGTGGTCTAGATTATCCAGCGGTTGGTCCTGAGCACGCATACTTAAATGAAATAGGTAGGGTAGAGTATGTTTCAATTGATGATAAAGAAGCACTTGATGCTTTTTATAAACTTTCTAAAATAGAGGGAATAATTCCTGCATTAGAAAGTTCTCATGCAGTTGCTTATGGTATGAAACTAGCAAAAACTTTACCTCAAGATAAAATAGTAGTTATAAATTTATCTGGCAGGGGAGATAAAGATGTCGATTTTATATTGTCAAAAAATTAAAATTAAAATAAAAAAGAAAGGCTTAATTTATTTTGAGCCTTTCTTCTTTTAATATCATATAATATCATAATGAATATAATATTGATTTGCTAAAAAAATAAAAAAATTAAATAAAAATTTTTAAAAATTGTTGACATTGATGTTCTAATAGTGTATATTTAACTGGTCAGCTCAAGAAAAGGTTAACGGGGTGTAGCGCAGTTTGGTAGCGCACGTGGTTTGGGTCCATGGGGCCGGGAGTTCGAGTCTCTCCACCCCGACCAGAAATTATGTGACTCCAATTGGTGTGGGCTTTTAGCTCAGTTGGTTAGAGCAACCGGCTCATAACCGGTCGGTCCTTGGTTCGAGTCCAAGAAGGCCCACCAAACAACTTTATAAAGAAAAACCATTTAATATGGCTCGGTAGTTCAGCTGGTTAGAACG
>JAZSJW010000028.1:0-3364 GCA_045534555.1 Clostridia bacterium | reverse complement strand
TTTGTGAAAAACTGGCAACTTAAATTAGTTTTAAGTTTACTCCGTGATAATTTGTTATTGGTAAACTGGTAGCAAGTTGTATTAGATTTTAGAGATAAAAGGAAAAAACAAGGTTCTCCGTAGTATCTAGATGTTACACGGGTGGTTCTTGTATTTTGACTTTTAGCCTAAAAGATGATGCAAGGTGCGTGAACTAGTGCCGCCGGTTCGTTAGAGAGGCGGAACAGTAATCGACGAAGGACGTTATCTTTTTCCAAAAAATGAGTTAATTATTAAAAGTTAATCTACAGAGTAATCTGTGTTTTATTTGTTCTAAAATGCTAAATTAATTTATAGTTTTTTATTGAAAGTAAAAGTGTGATGTGATATAATTTTTTACGTAAAATAAATAAAGGGTTTTAAATATGAATAAAAATGAAATGATTGAAAAATTACAAAGAGAGATTTTCTGGATTGATGTATCAATAAAGAGAATGGAAAAAGTGTGGAAATCAGGTGGTTATCACATTAGTCTTACAGAAGATGTTTGTGAAACTATAACAAACTTGAGAGATTCCAAGAATAATTTAACAGAAATATTAAATGCTTTACAACTTGAAAGTTCTGCTCAAACAAAAAATAATGAAACTCAACTTGAAAAATAAATTAAAAAAGATATCAAATAAAAAAAGGAGTAGAAAATATCTACTCCTTTTCTATTTACCTAATTCCTCTTCAATTTCTTCTGGGTTTGGTTGATTTGGTGTTTGTTGATTATGTTTTAAATTATAATGCTTATCTATATTATTGCCTTTACTGTCAGTGAAACCAAGAAGAGTTCCTGGTTTTATAGTATCTATGTGATTACTATCTTTAAAAGTGCTTTTTGGCATAATATGAGAAACTGTTACTTTATAGTGAGATAAAGGACGTTTTCTTTTACTTTTTGTGAACTCTAAACCTTTCATTTATGTACCTCCTATATAATTTTATTATAGCACAAAATTAATTATATATCAATATAATTAGTAGTTTTCAGCCTTGCTCTTTTTTTATTGTATATATTGTGTTTGTGAGGGTTTTATAGTATAATATAATTAATAATATTGGGAGTAAAAATAAGGAGTGGTATGGAAAACATAAATAGATTAGATGATGCAATAAATTTTATTATTGAAGATGTTACTTATTACAAAAATAAAAATGGATATCAAAGTTATATTCAAGAGTTGGAAAAAATAATAACTACTTTAAAAGAAGGCATAACAACAGATTGGGAAGAGTTAAAGCAGGTTAGTGATTTGATTAGAAAAGCAGAAATATATCTTGATAAAGCAAAACGATTACAAAAAGAATTCGAAGATGAACAAATTAAAGATGCAGAAAATGAGTTTGAGGTTTCAAGAAGCACAAAAGAAACAATGAAAAAAGCAAAGAAAAGAATTGAATATGCCAACGAAAATGACGATTTTGGTTTAGATAAATAGAGGTAATGTAATGGAAAGGAAAACAGTAGGTAAAATACAATATATGTTAATGGCTACTCAAGAAAATTCAAAAAGTAACCCTAGCCCAAGAAAAGTATTTGAAAATTTGCATGATAGTGAAAAACAAGCTAGGTTTAAAGGTAATCATAAAGTTCAGGGGAAAGAAAAAAGTCTTGATGAGTTAGAACCAAATGCTTAAAAGATGAGGAGGTAAAATATGCTATATATACATAATCCAAGCTCAAGTGGTGATGATAGTACATTAATTAATGATGGAAGATATAGAACAATTGAGAGCGTTGATAAACAAATTAACAAAATAATTAAAAAGAAACCTTGTTTATCAGATATATTTAAAAGTACATTAACAAAAAAAGAAGTTAAGAAATATAAAAAAGAAATCACAAAAGAAAATGTGAAGTCAGTAACTAAGGAAAATACATTAAATCTTGCTAAAAAAGGAAACTTAATAATGCAAGAGGAAGGCTTTACCGTTGTAGGTGATGATTTTGAGCCAGAAGTATAAAATTGATTTTTTAGAGGAGCGATAATGGATAATCAAGACTTTTTAAAATTCATATTATCTCAAAATGATGTTGTCAAATCTATAAGAGAAAACTTAGATGAATTAACTAATATTATTCCTGAGATTGACCCAATGATTGGTTTTCAACATCATCATCCACATCATCATTTAGATGTTTGGGAACACACTTTGCTTGCTTTAAGCTTAGCCCCAAACGATTTTGATATTAGGCTTGCACTATTGTTTCATGATATTGGAAAACCTTCTTGCTTTCAAAATGATTATGATGTTAGGCATTTTCGTGGACACCCAAAACAATCTGAGTTTTTAGCAGGCTATATTCTAAAGGGGTTAGGATATAAAGAAGATTATGTTGAGTATATTAAAAAGTTGGTTTTAAAGCATGATACACCTTTAAGAGAAAAAGATATTATAGATGATTATGATTTTTCTAAGGTTCTATTCGAAGTGCAGAAATGTGATGCTTTAGCACATAATCCAGAAAAAAATGCTAAAAGGCTTAAATACATTGAAGAAACAACAAAACTTTTTCAAGAGTTAAATCCAGAAAAAGAATAAAGGAGAATAAATATGGATAAAGAAATTAATGAATATGATGAAGAATATATAAACAATATAACTTTAGAGAACTTCAAAAAAAATATGAAAGAAATAAGCGTTGAGATACATATGCTTGTTGATGAGGCTTTCACAAAGAGATATAATAGGAATGCGTTAGAAATAATAAAAACTAAATTAGATAGCAAAGTTAGTTGGCTTGATTATTTTGTTACATTAGATGAAGAAACAGATGAGCTAATGAAAGCAACGTTAAATGAGGCCAAGACAGGTTTGGCGGCAGTAGAAAATTTAATTAGAACTTATCACTCTGAAAAAGAGCCTGAAGAAATGGGGAAATAGTTAGTTAAAGAACTGGTAGTTATAATACTGGTTCTTTTTTTTGTTTGTTATAAATAATTCTTGAAAAAAGTATTGTTTTTTGGTATACTTATGCAAATAAAGGTTTGTTGGGAGAATAAAAAATGAAATCTTTGAATGATGTGAGAGAATTTATAAGTGTTTGTGATAAAGAAATAAAAGAATTGAAAAATTCTAGAGCAGATAAAACTATTTTATTAAATTATTATTCAAAACTAAATAGTCTTTTAAGTAAGTTGAACAAAAAGAAAGATAAAACAAGTGATGCCTCTGAATTAATGGAGCTTAAAGCTTTAATTATAGATGTTGACAGTTTATTGTTTATTGTTTCTTCAATGCTGGATTATTATGATGAAAGTGTGCAAGATAAGTAATTAAATGAATTCAAAAGAGGGCAATAATAGATATGCCTCTTTTTTTTGAAAAAAATTAA
>JAZSJW010000010.1:0-84074 GCA_045534555.1 Clostridia bacterium | reverse complement strand
GTCATGTCCTGTGAACATTGCAAGAACATCACCCTTTTCTACCATAGCGTCAAACTGACCGAAGTTGTTGTAACCGGGACAGGGGTATTCTTTCAGTGTGCCGTAATTAACAGCATCCGGGTCAAACATATAAAATTCGCCCTTATTATACAGATGCTCATATGCATAAGGAACCGAAACAGTGGTCATTTTAAGTGCATCATAAATTTTGTTATGATATAATCATAATATAATAAGGAGAAAGGTTATGTTAAAAGTAGTTTTGCCATTTTGTATTTTTAGTTTTTTATGTTTAGTATTTGTTGTTCTATTTTTATTTGAGAAGAATAAAAATGGTTCCTCACATAAAAGTGTCACGCTTAAAACTATAGCTTCATTAATGTTTGTGTTTGGTGGAGTTTATGCCTTAACATTTACAGGTGCAACTGCCAATATGTTAATTGTGTTTGGTTTGGTTTTAGCTATGATAGGGGATATCGTGCTTGATTTAAGATGTATGAAAGAAGAGACAAAGAAATTTTACTTTCATGTTGGTGCAAGCTCATTCTCTATAAGTGCAATTTTATATTTTGTTGCAACCATACTTTTATGGAATAAGTTAGAAAATTTCTTACTACTTTCTTTAGGTTCAGTATTGTTGGCTATAGTATTTACTGTTATTATTCAATTATTAGAGAAACCAATGAAGTTTGATTTTTCTGGCAATAGAGTAATGATAAGTATATATTCATTCTGTATTTCTCTTGCAACTTTTTTAAGTTTAGCAATTAGTGTTTTTGCAAATGGTTTCTTTGTATTATCAATTGGTATATTATTTGTTTTACTTTCGGATTTAGTTTTATCAATGATGTATTTTGGTGGTAAAGAAAATAGCAAGTTGTTATGCATAGTAAATCATATTGTTTATTACTTCGGGGAATTATTAGTAATGGCATATTTGTTTTTTCAATTATTTTAATTTATAAAGGAAGATTAACATCTTCCTTTTTTATTTTTAATAGGTATTGAAAATGCTTTTTTGTTGTGTTAAACTATTACTAAGAGGAAATAACAATGGCTATTATATTCGATGAACACTTAAAAATTTATAATACAGAGCTTTTGGCTGACTTTATCAGAAAGAGAATTAAGCATAAATATGGTAACGACTTTTATTTTGATGTGCAAAATTTAGAAGATGGATATATAACAGGATTTATAAATGGGGCACCATTTATGATAATTTACAATTATGGTATTAATTGTTCGTTAGAAATTGCACAAGGTTATCCAGAAACAACAAAAAAATTTATGAATATTATTCAACCAGTTATGTGGAAAATTTGTGAAGATGCTAATAATCCAGATTTTTTCACTCAACCACTTTTCAGTTATACAACTAATGATAACTCAGTAGTAATAGAGTGGGACGTTTATGACCCTAAAGAAAGATTAAAAAGATTGGCTTTTGATGTTAAAAATGGATTAGATGCTGAAAATATTGAAATTTACTATAATAAATATAAACTAGAAGATTTTGATGAAGATTTAAAATATGGTGCATACACAGGATTTATTTCTGGAAATGATTTAAGAACAATTGATAATTATACAGAAATGGAATTGTATTTGAATATGAAAGCAACTTCAGAGAAGTGCGAAGCTTTACAAGAAGCAAACCATGATGATGCTGATGGGTTAGTGTATAATGTATGTTATTTAATGCAGCAAGCAAAAAAATTTGGTGTTAATGTAAATGCTCCAGCAGATTTACCACCAGACCCAACAATAGAAATTTTGGCTTGGCTTAAATGGTGGACAGAGGGTTTGAATAAAGCATTAGAAGAAAATCCTAAACTTATAGAAGAGTGGGCAAGTATGCCTAAATCTTATGACCCTAATTTTAGACCAAAAGGAAGTTTTAAAGATTTCTTAGATAAAGCAGAAGAAATTGATAGAGAAATAAAATAAGACATTGATTTAATCAATGTCTTTTTTATTTAAGCTTTTCAACTTATCATAAATTGTGCTGAGAGGTACAATTTTTACACCTAAATCTTTTATTAATTGTAAATTGTCTTGAATTGCTTTAGCTGTGTTTTCCCCACCATGCGTTCCAACATGTCCAATAGCTATTGCAAATCCTTTTTCTTTGGCTGTGTTAGCTGCAATTAATAAATGCTCTTTAACGGTGTTATATGCATTACTACCTTTTGGCTCTAAAAACTCGTCTCTACCGAGGTAAACAATATTTTTATCATTTGCAACTTTTTCACAAACGGTTTTTTCATGGGTTCTACTATCTAGAAAGAATTTGTTGTTTGCTTTTGCATAATCATAAATATAGTTCATAACGGTTTTGTTTTGACAAACACCAGAGCCAATATGAATGTTAAAACCTTTAGCATATTTTACGCTTTCAAAAGCTTTATCTAACTTTTTAAATACTTGGTTACAATCATCATTATTGCTTATAAAATTTGGCCCATACCAACTAAGAGGTAAATTAACAGAAGCTTGCATTGGCATATGTAAAATAACCTCTTTATTTGCTTTATATGCTTTACTTGCATGAATTAAAGAATTTTCCATATTTGGCATTACAGCACATGTTAGCGGTGCGTCAATTGCAAGCATAGTATCAATGCCGCTTTCGTCATAACCCCCAAAGTCATCAATAACAAGGGCAAGCATTGGGGAAGAATTTTCATTCTTAGGTTTAACTTTAAATCCAAAACTAAAAAATGTTGTAAATATTAAAATAATAGAAATAAGTCTTTTCATGTTTTTAGTATTTGTATTTATGTTATGAATTATTCAAATAATTGACTTTATATAGGTTTTAAGTTATAGTAAAGATATGAAGATTTTAGGGACAATTAACGATATTATATTTAGAAATAACGAGAATGGTTATACTATTCTTGAAATTTCTCAAGGATTAATTTCTATAATAGCAACAGGAAAGTTTCCTGTGGTTGGTGTTGGTGAAGAAGTTGAACTTGAGGGGGATTATCAAAATAATCCTAAATATGGTAGACAATTTGTTGCTACCAGTATAAAAATAAGCGAGCCAACAACAGAAGAAAGTATAATTAAGTATTTGTCATCTGGGCTTATATCAGGTGTTGGAATAGTAACAGCAACAAATATAGTAAAACACTTTAAGGATAAAACTTTAAAAGTAATTGAAAATGAGCCTCAAAGATTGGTTGAAGTAAGGGGTGTTAGTGAAAGAAAAGCTATAGAAATAGCCCAAACTTATCAAGATATTAAGAAGATGCAACAAGCGGTTATGTTCTTGCAAAAATATGACATTACTATAAACATGGCGGTTAAGATATATGATGTTTATAAGGACAGAACAGAGGCAATTCTCAAAAAAAATCCATATAAGTTAATTGAAGATGTTGATGGTATAGGTTTTAAAACTGCGGATAATATAGCATATAAACTTGGTGTTGAAAAGGATAGTAAATTTAGGGTTAAGGCAGGTATTTTATATTGTTTAAACGAATTCTCCGAAAAGCAAGGAAGTACAATAGTAAGAAAAGATAAACTGGCAGAAATGTGTCTTGGTCTTTTAGAACTCCCTAATGAATATGAGGGTGAAATATTGGCAGAAATTGTTAATATGGAGATAGACGGACTTATTAAAAGCACAACTCTAGATGATGAGCCAGCTGTCGCTATAACTAAGCTATATGGAATGGAAAAGTATATAGCTACTAAACTAAAACTTTTACAAAATTCGGCTACAGAAAATTTATATGATGTAGAAAAAGAAGTTGAAGAGTTTGAAAGAATAAATAAATTTTCTTTACATGAAAGTCAGAAAAATGCAGTAAAAACAGCAGTTAAAGAGGGTGTTTGTGTTATTACTGGCGGTCCGGGAACAGGTAAAACAACAATAATAAAAGCAGTACTTAACATATTAGAAAACCATAATCAAAAAATCACATTACTTGCACCTACAGGTAGGGCTGCAAAAAGAATGGAAGAGCAAACAAAAAGGTCAGCTTCTACAATTCATAGAGGGTTAGAAATGGGTTATGCTAATGGAAGATTGTCTTTCATGAGAAATGAAAACAATCCTCTAGATACAGATGCTATTATAGTTGATGAAGTTAGTATGATTGATATATATGTTGCATCTGCTCTTTTAAAAGCTATTAGACTTGGAACAAAACTTATTTTTGTTGGAGATAAAGACCAATTAATGAGTGTTGGTGCAGGAAGTGTTTTAGCTGATATAATTGAGTCTGAAGTAGTTACAACTGTGGAATTAACTCAAATATTTAGACAACAAGAAACGAGTAAAATTATAGTAAATGCCCATTTGATAAATAATGGAGAAATGCCAGATTTAGCAGAAAAAAGTGATGACTTTTTTTATAGCTCTACCTTTGAACCTAATGAAGTGGCAAACGAAATTGTAGAGATGGTATCAAGAAGAATACCTGCATATAAGAAAGAAATAACTAGTGAAAATATTCAAGTTATTGCTCCAATGAAAGCTGGTGTTGCAGGAACTAATAATCTAAACTTGTTATTAAGGGAAAAACTGAACCCTAAATCACCAATGAAAAATGAAATTGAATTGCACAAAACTATTTTTAGAGTTGGCGATAAGGTTATGCAAACTGCAAATAACTATGAGCAAGAATGGATAAAACAAGAAAACGGTCAAATTGTTGGTGGAATGGGTGTATTTAATGGTGATATGGGATATATAGATCAAATTAACACTCAAACAGGTGAAGTGTATGTCTCTTTCGATGATGGAAGACGTGCAGGGTATTCAATAGTTGAATTAGAAGACTTAGTTCACTCTTACGCAATTACAATTCATAAAAGTCAGGGAAGTGAATTTGATGTAGTTATTATTCCTGTTCTTGGAGGAAATCCAATGTTATATAATAAAAATTTATTATATACCGCAGTGACTAGAGCAAAAAAGATGGTGGTATTGATAGGCAAAAAAGGAAATATTTATCATATGATTAAAAATGAAACAATGGTAAAACGAAATACGCTACTAAAAAGATTTTTACAAGAAGACAATTACATGATGTCATAATTTTTAAATCTCCTTTATAAAATTATAAGGGAGATTTTTTTATGAAAGATAAAGTACAAGAAAATCAAAAAGTGTTAAATCATTCTGTTACTATTGATAACAGAAAAAAATTAATGGTGACAGGAATTACAGAGGTTATTAGCTCAACAGATAAGACTGTTATTACAAAAACGCAGACGCATTTAATTAATATAAATGGTTTAGGGTTAAGAATAGCAAAATTAAATTTAGAAGAAAATGTATTAATTGTTGAAGGTGAGATTAACGAATTTAAGTATGTTATAAAAAACAAGCCCAAAAATATTTTTAAAAGGATGATTGGTTAATGTTTTCTAGCGGTGCAACAATCAATGCTTTAGTTATTTTTGTGTGTGCAGGTATTCTTAGCGGCGTGATTTATGATTTACTTTATATATTTAAAGTTGTAACAAGACATAATGTCTTAGTAGTTAATGTTATAGACTTTTTGTGTTGTATTGTTAGTGGTTTTGTATTTATTTATTGCATTTTTAAGTTTGAATTTGGTCTTTTTGCATTATTTGAGGTGATTGGTTTTGTTTGTGGTTTGGTTTTTGAGCAAATTATTATTAAAAATTTGTTTACAAGTCCGTTTAAATGGGTATATAATAAAATCACTTTAAGGAAAGTGAAAAAAGAATTTAACCAAAAATAAATTTTAAGGAGGACAAAAGATGACACAAGCTAAACTTGCTCAAAGAGTAAAATTAATAACAGTGTTTGCAACAATTTTATTATTTGCATTAATTTGTGTTGCTCTTTACACTCATATAAAATTAAATTCACTATCAAGTAAAAATGCATTACTTGATACAAAGATAAACCAGTTAAGCGTTACCCAAGCAAATTTGAAAGAGGGTATTGAAACTCGCTCGACGGATGCTTATGTTGAACAACAAGCTCGTGAGAACTTAGGAATGATAAAATCAGACGGTGAAGTTGTTTACGTTTTTGAAAATGAAGAAGAATAAAAAAGGTTGCTAAAGATTAGCAACCTTTTCTTATTTAACAATTTCTTTATATTCAGGACATTTACTTAATTCGTTTTCTTCAAAAATTATATGTAGATTTTTCTTCTTTTTATATGTAGACCAAATTTCATATAATTTAAAAATGCCTCTATAGAACTCTCTACATGGGATAATTTCAGCTTCTTGTATTTGTTTATTGTTTACTATTAAGAAAAATCTATAGCTTAAAACGTCATCAATCTTTTCAATCGTTAGAAGATTTGAATTAACTAAAGCAGCTAATGATTCTAACCATTGTAAATAAGCAACAATGTCTTGATAATTCTTTTTTACATCTAATTTATAGTTTTTATCAACTCTACAATTTTCTAGCTCATTTAAAATATTGTTTAGGTTATATATGTCATAAAATTGTACACTGTAATCAATAACAAAGCTTGCCATGTTTAAATCTTTGTCTTTTTTAAATTGAACAAATAAAGCAACAGCACCAACAATGGCTGTGATAATGGTTACAATATTTGAAATTCTGGAACCTAAAACGTCATCAAGGAATAAACTTCCAATTAGGGCTCCAACCATTAAGATAATACTAATAACAAGAACTGCTCTATTCTTTTTCATTATAATTCTCCTTAAGTTTATAAAAATTAATTTATCATTAGTAAAATATCATAGATAAAGTAATTTTGTAAATTAAATATTTGAAAATTTCATATTTTGTAATAAAAAAGGACTACCAGTAGATAGTCCAGTCCCAAGGTGTTTTGTTAATTATCAACTACGCTTTGATAAAAAATTATCAAAAAGTGAAATTTAGTGTAAATTTCGCAATTTCAAAGTGTAACAATTTATAATTTGTAAATTTGCTAAAATTTAAAATTTTATGGGCGCAAGGGTTGAAAGTTTATAATTTTGTAGTTTTCTTGGTTGATAAATGATGTAAAATATCCGTGGTTTTCCAGGAACTAAAACAAAACTTCCCGTTCTTTACTACTTAGTCTACAACCTCGTGCTGTTCTGGATACCAAGCAGGAGTGCATGGTAATCCCAATCTCATTTTGCCTTCCCAATAATATTTTTCATTTATATCAATTAATACAACATCATCTTGTTTTAATTGATATTCTTTTCCTTCGACAACCAAAATTCCAGAACCAGAGAGAATGTGTGCCATTTCTTTACATTTGCGATTTATTGCCCATTTTTCTTTTGGAAATCTTCCATCAATATCTACTATACAATAATTAATGTCTTTATCTTCAATATTATATTCATATGTTTTATTTGTAGGACCTTCAAACAATTCAGTATCTTTAAAACTTTTATATATCATATTTCACTCCTTTTTATTAATATAATTATATCACACAAATCATAAATTTGTATTAAAAATTTATAAAATAATCAACTTTTTGCAAACACGAAAAAATCCCTATCAAAAGATAGAGATTAAATCTGGTAGTCCCAAGGGGAATACTCGCTGTTATTTTCATCATATGTAACAGATAAACTAAGTTTTATGAATAGACTAAGAATATTAAATAAACATTTCGCTCGTGGCGTTCGCCAAGCTTCGCAAGGCTCGGCTGACCGCACTGGCACTTTGTGCCGTGCATTCCCCTATTAGATTATCAAAAATAAAAGCACTACTTTAGTAGTGCTTTATTTTTGGTAGTCCCAAGGGGAATCGAACCCCTGATTCCGCCGTGAAAGGGCGATGTCTTAACCGCTTGACCATGGGACCATATGAAATTATTTGCATAAAACAGTTGGGAGGGGCTGCGGGATTCGAACCTGCGACCTACTGGGTATGAACCAGGCGCTCTAGCCAACTGAGCTAAGCCGCCACATTTGCTAAACTTGTTACGCTTGTTTATTTTATTATATAAATCGAATTTTGTCAACACTTTTTTTTAAGAAATTTTATTGGATAAGCAATATTTTAATAATTTAAACGACAATTTAGCTAGTTAATACCAAAAATTTCATTCGGTGTAATTCCAAAATTTTGGTAAATGGCAAGAATACTATCATACGAAGGTTTCTTTTTTCCCCTTAACCATTGACCAATTGTTGTTTGGTTAACGCCCAAAATCTTAGCCAACCCGTCTTGGCTTAAGTTATTTTTCAACATTATATCTTTAATTACATCTTGAAATTCCATATTTATAGTGTATTACATTTTAGGTCTTTAGACTTGACATAGGTCTAAAGACCTGATATAATAACATTAATTATTACCAAAAGGAGAAAATTTATAATGATATCGAAGGTAAGGGAACAAGAAAATTTACTTAGGAAAGAATTAATAAAAGCTTCAAATTTGGTTTCAGGACATAAGAGTTTTGATACGAATCAATCTGTTGAAATATTTATTGATTTAATAATAAAGCAAGAAAGTATAAATGAACTTTTATTTAATCAATATGTAAATGTAAGTCAAGAATATAGAGATGTTTGGACAAAAGATTATATACAGGGAAAGACAATGTCTGAAAAGGATTTTGTATTTGAAGATGAGTATAATTTAAATGTAGAGTTTTATAGAGAGATACAAGAAAAAATAAAAAAGGCAAAAGTAATAATGACTAATTCTTTACAAGAAGATAAAGAAATAAATGATTATAAAGAATCACAAAAAAAGACTAATGAAGAAAAAGAAGAGATATAATACAAAAAAAGAATGTGTAAAATTAACACATTCTTTTTTTTATTCTATATAATTTTTACATTTTTTAAGTAGGTCTGAAAGAGATAAGTTATAAACCTTTTCTAAATTATCTATTAATAAAATCTGGTCGTCATATCCTTTTTTATAAGTGTTAGGAAAAGATTTTATTATGTTTTTATCACTTAATGCGTAGTGCAAAAATCTTTGTTTGTTAAAAGTTTGCACTTGGAGTACTGCTTGTGTGTAATTATTATCAAGCAATAATTTTATAAGAGATTTAATTAAATTATAAGCGGAGTTTAAATTTCTAGAATTTTCTTTTATGTAAATATAGTCTATAACAGCAACGGTAGCTTCTACAAGGTCTAGATAATCTTTATTTTTAGACGCTCCGGCAAAACCAACAATTTGATTATTAAAATAGGCTAGGGTATAAAACTCTAGCTTGTTTTTAATCGAATTTGCTATTATTCTTATGCTTCTAGTTTCATATTTCATGCCATACATTTCATTTATAAGTTTTTTAATAGTAGAAGCATCTTGTTCATTTGCTATTTTAATTTCTAAATTTTCCATAATTTAATATTAAAAACAATAACAAAAAAAGTCAATAAAAAAGCACCAGTTAAGGTGCTATAAATTTTATTTAAACTTTTTCATAAGTTCTAGAACTTCTTTTTTAACTTCCTTTACGGCTTTTTGTTTATCTTTGACAATGCGGTAAATAAACGAAGCAATTAATTTCATTTCATCTTCTTTCATTCCTATTGTTGTAACTGCCGGTGTTCCAAGGCGTAGCCCACTTGTAACGGTTGGGCTCAAAGGTTCATTTGGAATACTATTTTTATTTGTTGTGATATTTGCTTTGTGAAGAAGCTCAGAAATTTCCTTACCTGTTGCATTAAATGGGGTTAAGTCCACTAATATTAAGTGATTATCTGTGCCATCTGTTACTAATCTAAAACCGTATTTTTTAAGTTCTTCAGCTAAAACTTGACAGTTCTTAATAACTTGTTTTTGGTAAGAAATAAATTCTTTGCTTAATGCCTCTTTTAACATGACTGCTTTACCAGCTATAACATGTTCTAGTGGACCGCCTTGAGTTCCAGGGAACACTGCACTATCAATTTTCTTAGCGAGTTCGGCTTTACATAAAATCATTCCGCCACGAGGACCACGAAGTGTTTTATGTGTTGTAGTTGTTACGACATCTGCATACTTAACTGGATTATCATGAAGTCCCGCCGCCACAAGACCAGCAATGTGTGCCATATCAACCATTAGATAAGCACCAACACTATCCGCAATTTCTCTAAAACGTTTAAAATCAATTTTTCTTGGATATGCACTAGCACCGGCAACAATAAGTTTTGGTTTATGTTCGTTTGCTAGTTTTTGAATGTTATCATAATCAATTAATTCTGTTCCAGGGTTAAGTTCATAACTGATTGCATTAAAATGCTTTCCTGATACATTAACTTTTGTCCCGTGAGTTAGGTGACCGCCAGCAGGTAAACTCATTCCTAAGATTGTATCGCCGGGTTTTAATAGAGCTACATATACTGCGAAGTTTGCGTTAGCCCCAGAGTGAGGTTGAACGTTAGCATGCTCTGCTCCAAAAAGTTCTTTTGCTCTTTCAATTGCAAGAGTTTCTATAATATCTACGTTTTCACAACCGCAATAGTATCTTTTGTTTGGATAACCCTCAGCATATTTGTTAGTAAGAACACTTCCCATAGCTTCTCTAACAGCAGGGCTTGTAAAGTTTTCGCTAGCTATAAGTTCAATATGTTCTCTTTGTCTTTTTTCTTCTTTTTTGATTGCCTTAAAAACATCAATATCAATTTCTTTTAATTTTGTCATAATATTACCCCCTTTTAATTCTTGTTTATTTTACCACGACTAGAGTAAAAGTAAAAACATATAATAAAGATTAAAAATTTTTGTTCTTTTTAAATAAAAAGAAAATTTTTATATTACAAATTTGCCTCTTTTTATAATTTATGTTTTAATAGTAGTATGAATATTATAGATGGAAAGAAATTTGCTCAAGAAATTAGAGCAGATGTAAAAAGAAAAGTTGAAGAAAACTATGTTTTAAAAGGTAAACAAGTGCCTTGCCTTGCTTGTATTATTGTTGAAGGAAATAGTGCAAGTGAAGTTTATGTAGCTTCTAAAGAAAAGGCTTGCAAAGAATGTTTAATGAGTTCAAAAATAGTTAGGCTTAAAGAAGATATTTCTCAAGAGCAGCTTATAAGTGAAATCGAGAAATTAAATAAAGATGATGGTGTTAGTGGAATACTTCTTCAATTGCCTCTTCCAAAACATCTAGATGAAGATATATGTGTTAATAAAATTTTGCCAAGTAAAGATGTCGATTGTTTAACTTATGAAAACTTAGGCAAGTTGTTTTCTAAAAAACAAGATATTGCTCCTTGTACAGCAACTGGAATAATGAAAATTTTAGATAAGGAAAATATAGATATTCAGGGGAAAAAGGCAGTTGTAATAGGTAGAAGCTTACTTGTTGGGAAAAGTGTATCAAATTTATTAGAGCAACGAAATGCAACAGTCACTATATGTCATAGTAAAACTAAAGATTTAGTAAAAGAAACAAAAGAAGCAGATATTTTAATTGTTGCAATAGGTAAGCCTTATTTTATAACAAAAGAATATGTTAAAGATGGCGCTGTTATAATAGATGTTGGAATAAATAGAACAGATGCAGGATTAAAAGGTGACGTTAATTTTGATGACGTAAAAGAAAAGAGTTCGTTTATAACACCCGTTCCTGGTGGGGTTGGACCATTAACGGTTGCATGCCTAATGGAAAATACACTTTTATTACATAAGAAAAGAAAGGGGTAATAATTATGAGTAGAGCAGATAAACTTTTTGTAAAAAACATTAAAGATATTTTAAAATACGGAACATATGATACGGATAAGGAGGTTCGTCCAAAATGGAAAGATGGCACTCCTGCACATACAATTAAGAAATTTTGTATTGTTAATAGATATGATTTATCCAAAGAGTTTCCAATTATTACAATTAGAAAAACTGCTACTAAAAATTGTATTGATGAACTTTTATGGATTTGGCAAAAAAAGAGTAATAAAATTAGTGAATTAAATAGTCATATTTGGGATAGCTGGGCAGATGAAAATGGGACTATTGGTAAAGCTTATGGTTATCAGTTAGGTGTAAAGCATAAATATAAAGAAGGAATGTTTGACCAAGTCGATAGAGTTATTTATGACCTAAAGAATAATCCTACATCAAGAAGAATAATGACAAATATTTATAATCATGCAGATTTAAGTGAGATGGGGTTATATCCTTGTGCTTATTCAATGACATTTAACGTTACGGGTAATAAGCTAAATGCTGTTTTAAATCAACGTTCTCAAGACATGCTAACGGCAAACAACTGGAATGTGTGCCAATATGCAATACTTGTTCATATGCTAGCTCAAGTTTGCGGTTATGAAGTTGGCGAATTTGTCCATGTTATAGCAGATGCTCACATTTATGATAGACATATTCCTATTGTGAAAGAAATTATCAAACATAAACAATATAAAGCACCAAAACTAGAAATTGATAAGAATGTTAAAGATTTCTATGATTTCACAGTTGACAGTTTTAAATTTGTAGATTATAAATATAATGATAAAAAATATAAAATTGAAGTTGCAATATAGGAGAAAATAAATGAATTTAATTGTTGTGGTTACAAAAGACTATGCTATAGGTAAAGATAATGCATTATTATTTCATTTGCCTAAAGATTTAGCGTTTTTTAAAGAAAAAACATTAAATAAAGTTATTATAATGGGGGAGAAAACTTATTATTCACTTCCAAAAAGACCGCTTCCAAAAAGAACAACTATAGTACTTTCAAACAATCCTAACTTTAATGAGGAAGGGGTAATTATTGCAAGAAGTGTTGATGAATTGATGGAAGAAGTTTCTAAGTTTAATTCAGAAGATGTTTTTGTATGTGGCGGAGCAAGTGTATATAACTTGTTAATGGATAATTGTTCAAAAGCTTATATAACAAAAATAGATAAAATTGTTCCAGCTGATACATATATTTATAATCTTGAAGAAAAGGAAAATTGGAAAAAGATTTATGAAAGTGAAACCATGGAAGAAAATGGTGTTCCTTTTAGATTTGAAACTTATATAAATGAAGAATTAGAAAGATAATAAAAAGCATGTGATTAATTCACATGCTTTTTTATATTTTAAAATTATAAGTCTTTAAAACTTTCTTCAATTTCGATTAAATTTTGAATAATCTCATTTATGTTTTTATAATCTTGTTCTTCCGCTTCAGTTCTTTGAATTTCTTCTTGTTCAAATTCCCTGCTTTTTTTCGTCACAATTTCTTCTTGTCTAGCAGAAACAAAAGCTTTAGAAGAAAATAAATTATAAAAGTCTTGAACTGTTCCGTATATTTCAGAATTTTGCCTTTTTGTTGTTTTAAAACATATAACAGTGTCTGAAAAATTAGGTTTTTCACCATTTTTAAATTCTGGTAATTTATAGCTTATTGTTCCATGACAAAGAGCTTCTCTTAGGCATAAAAGGAAATACATTTTTTGTCCGGCATCGAAGTCAACTCTCTTTATATTGTTATATAAAAAATCAAAGTTATTAAAATCAAACTTATCAAAAAACTCAGTTTGTGCTTGTGATAAATTTCTTGTGTCTGTTTTTGATATCAAATCATCATAGAAAGAGCTGGTAATTAAGCTGTTATAACACATCAATAGAACTGTATGCAAAGCAACTTCTGTTGATAGGAAGTTAAGGTCTTCAATATTATAGAGTTCCATGTTAGATGTTTCTAGTTTTTGTTTGCTTGATAATCCTTGTAAATAAGTGTGAATTCTAGATTTCATACTATTAAGTTCTTTGTGAAACCTGTTTTTTGCCATTTGAGAAAATTGTTTTCCCGAACGGATAATAGTATTTGTCATATTGCATTTAGTGTTGAAATCTTCAACTTGCTTAATTAAAGATTGCATCTTTTCAAGGTCATAATCTTCAAGTTCAAGGTCTGTATATTCACCTCTTGCATATAGTTCAAGTCCAACAAGTTGCTGTATATTGTAAATAATAGAGGAATTAATAAAGCCAACGTTATCTATTATATATTCAGAATTATTTGCAAGAAGAGAGGATATTGTTTTTACTTTGAAAGATAAATCATTCTTGAAAAAATTTTGTTGAATGTTTAATCTGGTTTGTATAAAGTTTGTTAATTTGTAAAAATTATTATTTACATTTTCTCCAAAAATATTTTTAATGGAAGAAAGAACTTGGTCTAATTCCTGTTTGTTTGATAAAGTGTTGTTTGTGCTTTCGAGATTAGAAAGTATTAATTTTTCAATATCAGAAGAATTAAGAGTTTTGCTTTTTTTAGAAAATAATTCGGCATATCCTCTAAGCCACATCTTACTTACTACAATTTCATCATCGCCACGTTCGAAAATTAAACGATTTCCATCAATGGTTGGTGTTCTATGAGCAAATACATTTCTTAATGTTTTTAAAGCTTCTCTGGGTGTTATCTTTAGTTGGTCAATAGTTTTATCTGTGTGGTATTCAAGGGGGTTTGTTGTTAATGTTAGGAAATTGCAAGAATTACCATTCTCGTCCTTAAAACCTTTTAAAATGGAATAAGTTCCATCTTGTACTGTATATAAATCAATTTTAATCCCAGAACCTTTTTCAGGAACTTTTTTCTTTGCTTTTTTTGCAAATTCTTGAGCTTGGTCCAAAGGTAATTCTTTTAGAACAAAAACTCCACTAAGAATATTTTTTACTTCTTGGTCAGAGAGTTTATCGTAAAATTCTTCTTGATTTTTTAAACCTAAGAAACCTGTTGTATATAACCAAAAATCCTTTAGTGTTGTAGATGGTATATTTGAAAGATCTATAAAAGGACTAAATTCTTCATTTGAAACATTTTTGTATATACATTTTAAAACATCATTAATGTTTTTAGCAATTTTTACTCTAAAATCAGATTCTGTCATAGTTTTCTCCTGTGAATTATTCTACAATTTAAAACAATTATAGTCAATAGTAAAAACGTTAATTTTAAATTTAAGAACAAAATTTGTTGATAGGATAACATAAAATATAGTAAAATATTAACAATGTAAGTTGGGAGAAAAAAAACATGAAAACATCAGAAATAATAGATATACAAAGAAAATATTTTTTGTCTAACGAAACTAAAAGTTTAAAATTTAGAAAAAGGCAATTAAAACTTTTAAAACAAACAATATTAAATAATGAAAATAAAATACTTGAAGCACTTAAAGAAGATTTAGGCAAAAGCGAAATCGAGGGCTATATGTGTGAAGTTTCTTTAGTTTTAGCAGAAATAAATTATATGCTTAAAAACTTAAGAAAACTTTCAAGACCTAAAAAAGTGAAAGGTGGTATTGCTAATTTCCCGGGTAAGAGTTTTATAATTCCAGGTCCAAAAGGTGTGGTATTAATAATGAGCCCATGGAATTATCCTTTTATGTTAACAATGGAACCTCTTGTTGATGCGATTGCGGCAGGTAATACTGTAGTAGTTAAACCGTCTGCTTATTCAAAAGCAACAAGCAAATTAATTGAGGATATAATTTCAAGCACATTCGAACCAAATTTCGTAAAAGTTGTTACGGGTGGTAGGGAAGTAAATGAAGACTTGTTGACATATAAATACGACCACATATTCTTTACGGGGAGTAAAAATGTTGGTAGGGTTGTTCTTCAAAATGCTGAAAAAAATTATACACCAGTTACTCTTGAATTAGGTGGAAAAAGTCCTTGTATTGTAGATAAGTCGGCAAATATTTCTTTAGCCGCAAAGCGAATTGTTTTTGGTAAATTTCTAAATTGTGGTCAAACTTGTGTTGCTCCGGATTATGTTTTGATCCATGAAAGTGTAAAACCACTATTGCTTAGGGCTCTTTTAGTGGAATTAAAGTTACAATATGGTGATAATCCTTTGCAAGATGAAACATATGGTAAATTAATTTCAAAGAAGCATTTTGATGCTGCAATTGAGAAAATGCAGGGGCAAAATATTGTTCATGGTGGAAAATTTGATGAAGAAACTCTTAAACTTGAGCCTACTATTATAGAAGAACCCGATCTAAATTCTTTAATAATGAAAGAGGAAATATTTGCACCTCTTCTTCCAGTAGTATCATATAAAACAAAGCAAGAAGCTCTAGAAATTATTAGAAGAAATGATACGCCACTTGCATTTTATTGTTTTACTAAAGATAAAGATGTAGAAGAATTTTTCTTAAGTAATGTTCAGTTTGGTGGCGGTTGTATTAACGATACAATTCTTCATCTTTCAGCACCAACGCTTCCTTTTGGTGGTGTTGGAGAAAGCGGAATGGGTGCATATCACGGGAAACGTGGTTTTGAAACTTTTTCTCATCATAAAACTGTTGTTAAAAAGGGTTCAAAATTTGATTTGTTTGTTCGTTATCGCCCTTATGGAAAATTAAAAACAAAATTAATTAGAAAGTTCTTTTAAGACATAAGGTCGTTTCTAATATAAGGAAGAGCCAGAATGTTAAAATAAAAACACGGAAATTTTCCGTGTTTTTTATTATTTAGAGTTAATATAATTAATAACTTCTTTTTGAAATTCTTCAACTGTTCCATTATTTAAAATATAGTGGTCTGCAATTCCGATAGGGCCACCTTTTTCTATATTTTCAATTTCTGAGTAATCACGAGCCATGGAAGTTTTTTCGTCCATAGGCCTAAAATCTCTGGTTTTTAGCCTTTCTCTTCTAAGAGGGGCATCTGTTGCTATGCAGAGGACTTCAAAAGCATCACCAAATCTTTCTTTTACAATTTTATATTCACTCCATGAATATAAACTTTCTATTACAACATTACCTTTTTTATAACTTTTTTCAATTTCAGGTAAGAATATTTTTGCATAAATACCTTTGTCTCCGCTGGCCCTTAGCATTTCACGGGTTTTTCTTTCGTTTTCTTCGTTAATTTCAAGTCCAAGCTCTTTCATTTTAATAAATGTTGCTTCACCAAAATATATTTTTTTCCAACCTCTTTTTGTAAATTCATCAACAGCAACAGATTTTCCGCTTCCACACATACCAACAACGGCAATAATTTTATTTTTACTCATACTTTTTCTCCTTGAGTATATTATGATAAGAGAAGTATATTTTGTCAAATATTGTTGGTAGGAATTTTATTTTTATTTCAATATGCTTTTAAAATGATTGTGTTTTTAGTATAATAGATACATGAAAAGAAAAATAAATTTTAAAGAAAAGTTAGAAAAACTAGAAAATTTTTTGTTTGACCCACATGTTTGTATTTGTTGTAACTATGAATGTGATTTGGATAATAACTATAGGCTGTGTTCAAAATGTGTGGATAAATTAAACTTTATTGGAAATCAATACTGTCTTAAATGTGGTGACAAAATTGGCGATGGTTATGATTTTTGTATAAACTGTAAAGAAACATCATATAATTTTGATTGTTCTCGGTCTGTAATATGTTATGATGAAATATCTTCGCCAATAATTCAAAGATTTAAGTATAATGGTCAAAAAATGTATGCGATACCTCTTGCATATATGCTAAATGATTATTATGCAGAAAGCGATATAACAGTAAACGCAGTAACTTATGTTCCAATGCCTAAAGATAGGCAAAAAGAAAGGGGTTATAATCAGGCAGAAGAATTAGCAAAAGAGTTTTGCAAATTGACAAAATTACCTCTATTTGATTTATTAACAAGGAAGACTGGCACAACAAAACAATCAACTTTGACAGCTAAAGAAAGAAGAGAAAATATTAAGGGAAATTTCACGTTAATAAATAAAGCTAAAGTAAAGAATAAAGATATCTTATTAATTGATGATGTTTCTACAACTGGCTCTACAACCAATGTATGTGCTAAAGTTTTAATGAAGGGTGGGGCAAGAACGGTAAGTGTTTTAACCGTTTGTAAGACACCAAGAGAATATAATATGCTTAAAGAGCAATAATAGGACAAAATTTTTTAAATTATACGTTAATTAGTATTGTCTTAGAGTATAGAATTTTTCAATATCCTTTACTTTTTAAGTAAATTAATATATTATATAAATGCTTAGGAGAAAATTATGGGACTATTCAAATATTTTGCAGAATTTGATAATAAAAAAAGCATAAAGAAGCTTGAAAAAATTGCTTCTAAAATAGAAGCTTTAGATGAAAAATATAGTAAGATGTCTGATGAGGAGTTGAAATCTCAGACAGAAATTTTAAAAGGCAGATTGTCAAAGGGCGAAACTTTAGACGATATTTTACCAGATGCATTTGCAGTAGTAAGAGAAGCTGGTTTTAGAGTGCTTAAAATGAAACATTTCCACGTTCAATTATTAGGTGGTATTGTTCTTCACCAAGGACGTATTTCAGAAATGAAAACAGGTGAGGGTAAAACTCTTGTATCAACACTTCCTGCATACTTAAATGCTCTTTCAGGAAAACCTGTTCATATTGTAACAGTTAACGAATATCTAGCAAAACGTGATGCGGAATGGATGGGTAAAATTCATAGATTTTTAGGTTTAAAGGTTGGGGTTGTCTATGCAAATCAACCTTTAGAAGAAAAGAAAAAAGCATATGAAGCTGATATAACTTATGGTACAAATAGTGAATTTGGTTTTGACTACCTTCGTGATAATATGGCGATGAATAAAAATCAAATGATGATGAGAGGGCTTGAGTTTGCCATCATTGACGAGGTGGATAGTATTTTAATTGATGAAGCTAGAACTCCGCTTATTTTGTCCGGTCCGTCAGGGGAAAGTTGTCAAGAATATGAAACTGCTTGTAGGTTTGCTAAAACTTTAAAAGAGAATGATGTTGATATCGATGAAAAGAAAAAGACTATTCACTTAACTGAAGACGGTATCGAAAAAGCTGAAAGATTTTATAAGATTGATAATCTTAGTGATGTTGAGCATACAGATATTAACCATAACATAAACAATGCAATTCGTGCTAGATTTATGATGAAGAGAGATAATGATTATATTGTGCATAACGGCGAGGTATTAATTGTTGATGAGTTTACCGGTCGTATCATGGTAGGTCGTAGGTATTCTGATGGTCTTCATCAGGCAATTGAAGCGAAAGAAAATGTGAAAATTAATGCAGAAAACAAAACGCTTGCAACTGTTACCCTTCAAAATTTCTTTAAAATGTATAATAAAATCAGCGGTATGACTGGTACAGCGAAAACAGAAGAGGGTGAGTTTAAAGATATTTACGGATTAGACGTTGTTATTATACCAACAAATACTCCAGTGCAAAGAGTTGATGCGAATGATATTTTCTATTTCTCGCATGAGGCAAAAATTAAGGCAATCTGTGAAACTGTTAAAAAGGCACATGAAAAAGGTCAACCAGTACTTGTTGGTACCATTACTGTTGAAAAATCAGAAGAAATCTCTAAAGAACTTAGAAAATTAAAAATTCCGCACAATGTTCTTAATGCAAAAAATCACGAAAGAGAAGCAGAGATTGTTGCTCAGGCAGGAAGACTAGGTAGTGTTACTATTGCAACAAACATGGCTGGTCGTGGTACAGATATTATGCTTGGTGGTAATGCCGAATTTAAAGCTAAACAAGAGATGAAGAAAAAAGGCTATGAAGAAGATATAATTGAATTAGCTTCTTCATATTTCCCTGTAAATACAGACGAAGAAAAAGAAGCTAGAGAAACTTATCAAAAACTTCTTGAAGAATTTAGTAAAGAAGTTAAAGAAGAAAAAGTTAAAGTTGTTGAACTTGGTGGTTTGATGATTGTGGGTACAGAAAGACACGAATCTAGACGTATTGATAATCAGCTTCGTGGTCGTTCTGGTCGACAAGGTGATCCGGGTTATTCTGTATTCTACATTTCAGCAGATGATGATCTTGCTAGAATTTTTGGGTCGGAAAGATTAAAGAAAATGGCAGAAATGCTAAAACTTGAAGAAGATACTTCTATTAACTGGAAATTTTTCTCTAGAAGTGTAGAAACAGCTCAAAAGAGAGTTGAAGGAAGAAACTTCTCTATTAGAAAACAGGTTGTAGAATTTGATAATGTACTTAATCGTCAGCGTGAAGAAGTATATAAAGAAAGAAATAGAATTTTAGATGGCGCTAATGTTCATGATAAAATTTTAGCAATGATTAATGAAGTTGCTCAAGAAGTTGTTTATGAGTATGATAACGATAAAGAAGCTGATGAGGTTGATCAAGATGATTTCAATATGGCGCTTGAGAGAAGGCTATTAGAACCAGGAACAAACTTTATTAATGATAAAACTTTAAACAAATATTCTTCAAGAGAACTAGCAGAAGAAATTTATGCTATAGCAGAAAAAAGATATGAAGAAAAAGTTGAAGATGCTAAAGAACATAATGTAGATTTTGGTGTTATAGAAAGACAAGTGCTTTTAAATATTATGGATAGAAAATGGATTGACCATATTGATAATATGGATAATTTAAGACAAGGTGTTGGTTTAAGAGCATACGGAAATAAAAACCCTATAACTATTTATCAAACAGAAGGATTTGATATGTTTGATGATATGATTACTGCGATGCGTAGAGATGTTGCAAATGCGTTAATGGGAATTAAGAGAGTTGAAAGGGTAGAAAATATCCCTGTAAAAAAAGCACCTAAAGCAGATAGACCTCAAGGAACTATTAAAAAGACGGAAAAAGAGGTTGGAAGAAATGATCCATGTCCTTGTGGAAGTGGTAAAAAATATAAAAACTGTTGTGGCAAGAATTAAGTAAAAATAAAATCCAAAACATAAATTTAAAGTTTTGGATTTTTTATTGTTTAAAATAAAACCTTTTATTTTGATTTGTTGATATTTGTAAGATGTGTTATCATATAGCTACTACTTAAGGGGTTTAAAAGAATTATGAATAGAATTTATTGTTTAATAGGTAAGTTTGCAGAAATTACTCAACAAATTGAAATTTGTTTAGGCGAGATTTGTGAAAAAAGTGAAATTATTAAAGAGTTTGGAAGACATTCAAAAATTACAGCTCAAGAATATAATAGGGTAGTAGATGATGCTGCATTTTTGAAAGAAAAAATGGAAACTATGACTTTTGGTCAAATGATTGGAACTGTGTACGAATCTAAAAGTTTAAGCCATGAAGAAATAAATACGTTAAAAGATCTTCTTGGTAAAAGAAACTATTTTACTCATGAATACTTTAAGTATACCAATTTTGAAAATGCAACAGAAGATTTAATTGTGGAAGAGTTTGTTGCGATAAAAACTGATTTAGTTCAGCTAAAGCAAATGCTTAATAGATTGAATTTAATAAAAGAAAATCAAAACACAAGAATAACATATCTTCGTTCAAAAAACGGGTTATAAAAAAAGTCCAAACAATTATGTTTTGGACCTTTTTTATCTAAGTATTAAAATAATATGTTTCAAGAAAGTTAATTTTATCACAATAACAGATTTTAACCGAGATATAATTGCATTTTCTATTTATCATTTGTTTTGATTAGAAGATTAAAGAACAACCGACAAAAAACTTATTTGTTAATATAATTTTTAGCAAAAAAAGAACAACCCGAACATAAGTGTTCAGATTGTTATCACTTGGCGGGAAGACCGTTATCCAATCCTAACACCAAAAGCTACATTGGTGCTAGGTGGATTAGAGTTTTAATTTGCAAAATACACTAATCTTTCCAAATATTATCAATTTTTGCATTTTGACTAGTTGGTTCGTGTCTTGTATCTAATTTCCTTATTTGAGCTAAGATTGGAAAGTTTGTTGCCAATCCTGAAAAAACACATCCACCAGCTGGTAATATTGAAATCATTTCATTTGTCGCTTTATCGGAAAAAGATATAGTTCTATAAATCTTTCTTAAATCTTCTTCATTGACTAATCTATGAATAAAGTAGTTGTGCAATTGGGAGATGATTGTATCAGAAATATCAGAAGGTCTTTGACTAGCAATAGTTAAGAATGTGCCGAATTTTCGACCTTCCTTTATAATTTCTTCAAAACATTCTAGACGATAATCTTTCCATTCTTCACTTTCTCTAATAGATGTTGTTGATAAAATATTGTGAGCTTCATCAATAATTATATGTAAAGTAGAAACTATCGTTTTCTTTCTGGATTCTTTTTTCTCATTATAGTATTTTTTACAAATAATCAATGGAACAATTTTACGCATTTCAACATTTAATCCAATCAAAGAAATTATGTCAATATTTGTTTTCCTTTTTTTATCGTTTGTTTTTATCTCAAAAATTTTGTCCAGTTGTTCAATTCTTGTTCTTGACCTTGCCATTAGTGGGCCAATATGTTCTTTTGTTACAAAAGCCTTGCTTATTTCCCTACAATATTGTTTATATAACACTATTGCAAACTTATCAAATTTATTATAGTTAGTCAAATCAATTGTGAGATTGTCAGAATTTCCAAAAGACAAATCAAATATAACTTCTTTATCTATACCATAGTTTTGAGTGCCATCAGTCAATGTATAAAAACACTTTTGTTTAGTGTTATAATGTAAATGTTCTTCAATGTTTGAAAAATGTTCTTTAAGGCCTAATAAATAAAATAATTCTTTTAAATACAATCTAATTTCAGTATATTTTTCTGTGGCATTAAATACTAAGTCAATTAATTCTTTATAGTCTATACTTTCTGGGTGGTTTTCAATATACTTAAATTCTTTTATTGCTCTTTCTATAAATGGCTTTTGTGTTTTATCGGTGGCTTCTAAAATTATTGACCAAAACTCACTATCTGTAATATCTTTAAAAGATAATGGATATCTATCTTTTGTTTTACGAGTAGATAATATAAAATTATCACATTCATCAAATACATTTTCATATTCACCATTAAAATCTATAAAAACAAATTTTGTATTATTTTTAAAGTTGTTATAGATTGAAAATTTCTCAATAGTATCCTTATATATTTTTGCTAAAGTATTTGATTTCCCGCTTCCTGTATTTCCAAATATTCCTATATGGCTACATAATAGGTTTTGACAATTAACAGTAAATGGATAATCACCAACTCCAATTAAATTTCCGAGTGTAAGATTATCATTTTCTGTGTTTGAAAAAATTTCATTTACAACATGTTCTGTTGCCACATATACATAATTACCAACCATTGGCAAGCTGTTTAATCCGTGTATAAATTTATTGTTTTTAATGCTCCCTAAAATAGAAATACTAATTACTCGATTTATATTTCTTCCTTTGAAATCTGTAAAATCGTTAGAAGAACTTTCTTTTATAAACTCGCCTTCAACCTTACCAACAATGTTAGTATATGATTTTCTAATTATAACAAAACTACCTATACTTACATTTTTTATTACATCTCCATTGAAATTTAAGAATTCTGTGTTTTTTTCATAATAAATGCCAGCTTTGATTTGTTTTCCAGAAACTTCTGAAACTTCGCCTATTCTTAATTCATCATTTAATTTCATCAGATACCTCATCTAAAAGTAAATTTAATTGAGAAAGAGAAAAGTTAATAAATTCATTGGATTCATTTTCCATATAATAGCAGATACAATTTTTATTTAACTCAAATATATTGGAAAATTTATCTAAATCTTCTTGAGAATAGGCAAATAATATTAATGTAAGAGTTGGGTTGATTTTTAAAGTTCTTTCAATTATGGTATAAATATGTTCATCTGCAAAAGAAAAGCCGAAAGAAAGAAGTAGTGCGTTTTGCTTTTCTAGTTCATTGCTCATTAACCTTAATTGGTCATAGTAATTAATATTAAGCAAAGTTGAATTTAG
Source organism: Clostridia bacterium (assembly GCA_045534555.1). GTDB lineage: Bacteria > Bacillota > Clostridia > Christensenellales > UBA1242 > UMGS2069. The sequence continues at coordinate 60,470 of JAZSJW010000010.1, read as the reverse complement.
TTTTTCTTTAGTTGGGTTTATTATAGCAAATTTATTCTCATATTCTTTTATATATTCTTCGCCAGTATTGCTTGTTTTTTCAAATTCTTGTAACCTGTGTTTAAAGTTTTCAAATTGGATTTCGGTTTCTGTTTGTTTCCAAAATAATGAACCATGAAGTTTATATAAATTAACAGCAGTAATTTCGGTAGACCTATTAGAAATGCCACTTTGACGACCAAAAAATTTGCCGTAATTTGTTGTGGAAAATATTGCAGGAGAACGACCTTCAAATCCGTCAAAATAAGGTATTTTATTAGTTTCTAATGAACTTTCAATAAGATTATCATAATTTGTTGTATAAATATTTATCATTTTATGTAAAGTTGAACTATCTCTTGTATCGGCAAAGTTATAAATATGTTTTACAAAGTTGTTTCTTGCATTTATGTTAGATTTTTCATCTTTCTTATTTATTAAAGGCAACATAGAACCTTCAAAAAATATTTTGTATAAATTTGCCTGCTTCTCGATATCATTATTCTTTATAGCTTCTGTCAAATCTTTCTCGATGTTAGCTAAAGTGCTTAGTAGTGGCATTGAAAAACCTGAACCAAGTAAAACATTAATGTGTGAAGAAGAAAACATATTAATCAATTTTTTAATTTCATATTTTCGTTCATCGCTATTATCGTTGTAAATATTTATTTTTTTCATAGTAACCCTCGCTTATCTTATTATAGCATATTTTGTTTAATAATGAAAGGCCTACAAGAAAAAAAGAAGAAGTTTTTCACTTCTTCTCGTAGTTTTATTGATTGGATTGCAAATGAGTGTAGACTACATTTGCTGATAGGTTAGAAAAGTCGCCGGTAGTTTCGGCAAAGCTCTTTAAGTCGGTGGCAAGGATAAAGGCAATTCGCTTTATTTGTTTTTGACTTAATTTTGTTTTGCCTTGCCTGCTTGCAATAATTTAAGCAATTATTACAAACTTGTTTGTTGATCATCCCCAAGACTTTCTAATAACTTTATGGCACTATTTCTGCATTTGTCTATATTTAGTATAAAATTAGATTTATTATTTTTAATGTTTATGAATGATTCGAGATGAGCATTGACAAAATTGTTAGTGTATTCTATTTTTTCGTCATTATTTAATTTTGTTAGCATTAATTTATAAAATTCCAAATCTTCGGGCTGGAAAAGAGTGGGACTATTAAGTTTAGATAGGGTGTGTGTATGTTTAGCATAGTTTATGCCATAATCCCCAAAGCTTCTAGCTGAAATTATGTAACCGTTTTCATCTTTTGTAAATATGTCTTTACAATGATTATGGAATTGGGTGTCAGTTTCTATATTTATGCTAGAGCAAGTCTGAACATATTTATTGGCAAAATAATATAAATCATCCATAGAGAATCTTGATAACCAATCTACAGATTTGTCTTTGTTATTAGAAGAAATCATCATGAAAATAGGAGTAAAATAACGTGATGCATCATAAACAACAACATTTCCACTAAGTTCGTGATCTATCATTTCTGTCTTAATAGAGATTCCGTCTTGGTTGTTACTAAATTTAAAAGATCTCTTAATGATGTATTTATCCATAAAAATTTGAGATGTTTTAATTATAGCCTCAGTAGAGTTTCTTTTTATATCTAATATTTCAATAGGAGCTAAAGATTCTCCGTTTTTTATTTTGTATGGTGCACTATACAAATTTATTACATTGATAAAGTCGTCATTATTGAAATCTCTTATATTCATAGGTTTCTCCTAAATCTTTTTTATATTAGCATAAAACAGACACATTTTCAATATAAACTTTCAAAATTTTGTCAAAGGGGCTGATTTTTCTTTTGGTTTATTGCAACTGATTTTTTAGTAAAAAACAACCCGAACATAAGTGTTCGGATTGTTATCACTTGGCGGAGAGAGCGGGATTTGAACCCGCGCTACGATTACTCGTACTAACGCCTTAGCAGGGCATCCTCTTCGGCCACTTGAGTATCTCTCCACTTTATTTAGTTGTGCTTGGTTTGTGCCCTGAACTTAACCAAGTGATATGATTATAACATACACTTTTAGAAATTTAAAGTGTTTTTTTGATTTTTTTTGTTTTTCTTTATTGTATTTTTGATGTAGTTATAGCTTTTGTGTCTGTTTATTGTGACAAGGCGAATTATTTGTTCTGTTTTTAAGCATAAAATTATTGTTTTTTTTAAATCATTATTATATAATAATATTATATAAAGTAAAAAGGTGGTTTTTGTTATGAATGCAACTTTAATACCTAGTATAATGATTTCTTTATTTTTGTTTTTTATAATTTTAGGATTTGTAATTGGTTGGATTAGAGGTTTAAATAAATCATTAACAAGATTTATAATTGTTTTGGTTGTTGGGGTTTTATCGTTCTTTGTTATACCTCCGCTTACAAGTGCAGTCTTAACTTTAGATATCTCTAAATTAAATATTGTTATAGGTGATATCCAAGTTATGACTATTCAGGACTTAATTACAGATATGTTAAGACAAATCCCAATAATAGAGGATATTATTGAGGCAAGTCCTACATTTGAGTCATTTTTAGAAGTTGTACCACAAATGTTACTAAATGTAATCTTATTTATTGTGTTCTTCTTTGTTTTCAAGTGGATTTCAATGGTTATATATTGGATTATTTCTGGAATTTGTTTCTCTAAGAAAAAAATGAACGGAAAAGAAAAACATCCTTTTATTGGTGCTGTTATAGGTGCTGTACAAGGATTAATAGTTGTTGTAGTTGTGTTAATTCCTTGCTTTGGTGCAGTAGAAATGTTTAAACCGTTTGAAACAATAGAACAAGAAAATCAACAAAATACAGTACAGTATGTTAATAGTCAAGAACCAGAAGATGAAAAGAGCACTAATGATGTTGTTGTGGAAACAATTAACGGAGTAATAAAGTATACAGACGCATTTGAACAAAATTGGGTAGGAAAGTTATTTAAGGCAGTTGGAATTAAAAAACTTTCTGTAAAAATGTTTGATAAATTGACTACCGTTGAAGGTAAAAGTGCTAAATTTGCATTAATGGACGAAGTGGATACTTTAGCAGATGCTTATCCATATATGCAAACATTGTTGAGTGAAAAACTAGACATAGAAGATAATGAAACTTTAAATGATATAAAATCAATGATTAATGAGTTATATAAATCAGAACTTCTTTCAGGAATGGTTAAAGAAATTGTGCCAGAAGTTTCAAGAATATGGAGTTCTGGTGGAAAGTTCTGTGAAATACAAAAACCAAAGATAGATGACGAAGCTTTAGATGATTTGTTTGACGTTCTTTTACTAAACTTATCTGTTGCTGAAGGTGATACAGTAAAAAATGATATTGATACAAGCATTGATATTCTAATGATTGCAAATGATGCAAAGTTAATATCAACAATGTCAGAGGATGGAAATATTCTTGAGGTTTTAAGAAAGCCGGAAAATGAAAATCTAATTTCAGATATTTTAACAAAGGCTTTAGAAAGTAATACTATAAAAGCAGTACTTCCAGAAGCTATAAATGTTGGAATGAACTATGTTTATGAAGCATTAAATATAGATAAAGAAACAATTGACGATGTTGATGTAGATAGTGCAGATGTTGATTGGACAGAAGAAAAACCAATACTTATAACAATATTCACAAATGTATTTAAAATTTACGACAAGATAGATATTGGTACAAGTCAAGGTGAAGAAGCTCTAGAGCATTTAGATTTCAAATTGTTAGGCGAAACATTTGATAATGTTAGAAAGTCAACATTGTTAGGTCCATCATCAAAGCAAATAATGAAAGCGTTGCTTAATTCTGAAGAAATTGTTGGTGCAAACAGTACGACATTAAATACATTTGTGACAAAGCTTGAAGAAACTTGGGATAGTGATGAATTATTGGCACCAACATTTGAATCGTTAGGTAAAGCGTTAAAAATTGCAAAAGATTTACAAACTAATGTGGAAGACTTTAAAATTGAAGATTTGGGAGATGTTTTAACTGACTTTGCTACAAATGATGCGTTGAAAGATGTTGTTTCTGAAGTAATTAAAGAAGATACACTTAAAGATTTAGGTCTTGATGATAACACTGCAGGTGTTGTAAGCGAAACAATTTCGAGCGTATTAGAGCTTGAGGGCGAAGTGCTAGAAAAAGAAATCAAAGCAGTTGAAGAAATATTTGTTGTAGCAAACAAAGTAATTAACTTAGATACAACTGAAAATCCTGAAGCAAAAGTAGAAATTGCAGAAGAGGATACTTTAGAATTGGTTGGAGCTTTAGCTCAATCAACAGAAGTCTTAGGTGTAATTACAGGAACGGATAGTGCTGTTGGTGATCTTAATATAGGTGACAATTTAAGTGAAGAAACAAAAACAAATATCAAAGATCAAATTACAAATCTTGAAGCAGAAGAAGATGTAAAAAATAAATTAAAAGATTTATTTGGAATAGCAGACTAAAATATAAATCGCTGGTAAAAACCGGCGATTTTTTTATGTTTAAAATATTGACAATTAAATTATATTTTTGACAGGATTATCTAATTATTAATAAAAAGCATTGTTGTTAATTGTGTTAGTATATAACTTATATGGAGAACAAAAAAACAGGTGTGCTTAAACATAAGAAAGACATAATTTTATATTGTGTTTTATTTTTTACAATGCTTATACTAAATAGAGCTCAAATTGTCGGAATAAAAATACTTTTTGCTGCGGCTTTTGCTTTTTCAATGGTTTTACTAAATAAAAATGTATTTATAATATCTTTAAGCTTTTTTATAAGTTATATTGTTTTTAATATTTCGTTTAGTGGGTTAATAATAGCATTAAATGTTGTTTCTGCGTTAATATTACTGTTTTTAATATTTAAGATTTCAAATCGAAAAATGAATTTTACAGCCACATTACTGTTTTGTTTGTTAGGTCAGGTAGGATATGTATATTTTCATTTGAATAGTCCTGCTGAAATTATAGTTACAACGGTAACTATTGCTATAAGCTTAATGTTTTTATATATTACAAATCAAACATTTAATGCTATTTTTAACAGAGGTTTTCAAAGTAGATTTACATTAGATGAAAATATTTGTTTGGCACTTTTTTTGATTGTGTTTTTTGCCGGACTTAGTAATATTTATGTTTTTAGTATAAATGTAACAAATATGGTAGTATTTTTGTTGATTTTATTTGCTGGAAGAACCTTAACAAAAACAACTACAGTATATCTAGCTTCGCTTATGGGTTTTGGTGTAGCTTTTTCAACTGGGTCGGTAACAAATATTGCTATATATGTTACATATGCAATTCTTGGTACGACATTTAAAGAAAATCATAAATTATTGTCACCTATAGCAATTATTTTAGCGGACATAATTTTTGGATTATTTCTAAATACATATGCTTATTATACTTATCTAAATTTAATATCTTATGTTTTCATAATGTTAATCTATTTACTTATACCTGTTAAAGTATTGGAAAAAATTAAAGGTTATACTTTTTCTTACGAGGGCAGTTTGGCGGAGGAATATATTGTTGTCGGTCAAAAGTATTTATTAAAAGATAAGCTAGTTCAATTATCTAACCTATTTAAACAAATGCAATCTGCTTATAGAAACTTGAGCATAGGTGAAGTAGATAGAACTTACGTGTCAGAAGTTCTTGGTAATGAATTAATAGATAAACATTGTAAATCTTGTCCTAATTATTTTAATTGTTTAGAAAAAGAAGAAATAAAAAAAGCTATTATTCAGCTTTTTGAATTTGGTTTAGAAAAAGGTAAAGTTACAATAATTGATGCAAACAACTTATTAACCTCACAATGCAGAAAGCTCACAGGATTAATAAGTGAAGTTAATAATGGTTTAGAAAACTTTTTTGCATATGAAAAAAGTATAAAGACAGCAGATGAAAGTAAAGTGATAGTAGCAGAGCAATTCGGTGGAACTGGTGAGATATTAAATGAGTTATCGGGTTTTGTTATTGGGGGAGAAAGGATAAATTATAAAGCAACAAAAAAAGTATTAGATGAACTTACTTTAAACAATATTGTTGTAAATGAAGCTTTGGTATTAGAAACGGAAACAGGTGTAGAGAAAATTGTTTTAATTGTTAAGAATTCAGATGCTCTATCTTCAAATATTGCATGGTGTTTAAAGTCTTTGTTTAGAATAAATTTTTTTATGGAAGTCTGTTCTATGACAAAATATGCAGGTTGGAGTGTTCTTTGCTTTGTTCCTGCACCTAAGTATGAAACAAATGTTGGCTTTGCTTGCTCTAGTAAAACACCCAATAATGTTTCGGGAGATAATTATAGTTTTATTAAGCTTAATAATAACAAAATTATGTTTGCCCTTAGTGATGGCATGGGACATGGCAAAAGAGCAAATGAAATATCAACAGTAGCCTTAAACTTAATAGAAAGTTTTTATAAATCAGGTTTTTCAAGTAATACTATAATTTCTAGTGTAAATAAAATACTTTTGCCGGCTGGTGATGATAGCTTTACAACTCTTGATGCATGTGTTTTTGATAAATCTAACGGAACTGCTGATTTTATAAAAATAGGTGCAAGTTGTAGTGTAATTAAAAGTCAAAATACTTCAAGGTTATTGGTTCAGGAAAGTTTACCGTTAGGAATAATGGATAAAATAAAATTTGATGCGAAAAAGTATGTTCTTCAAGATCAAGATATTATAATAATGGCAAGTGATGGGGTTGTAGATGCTTTTGATGACCTTGAAGAATATGTTAATTACATTAACAATGAAAGAATTATAAATGTACAAATGCTTGCAAATTCAATTTTAGAAGAGGCAGAAAGTCGTTCTCAAGAACATAATGACGATAAAACAGTTATTGCTGTTAAAGTTAATGTTAAAGTTTAATAAAAGAAATTGAAAATTGAAAATAAAGAGTGTATAATAATCTTAGTTATAAAGGAGGTTGTTATGGCACTTGATTATAGTATTTTAAATGATTTTATTAAAGATAATGATTGTGTACTCATTGGTGTTTCTGGTGGGGCGGATTCTATGTGCCTACTAGACCTTGCGATTAAGTATAAAAAAATCTGTCAATATAAACTTATAGCTGTTCATATTAATCATAATTTAAGAGATAAAGAAGCCGAAAGAGATGAGAACTTTGTAAGAGAGTATTGTAAAAATAATAATGTAAATTTAATATGTGAAAGTATTAAAACAATTGAATATAAAGAAAAGAATTCAAAAACTATAGAGCAGGCGGCAAGAGAGCTTAGATACTCGGTTTTTGATATGCTATTAGAAAGAGAAGGGGCTAATAAAATTTTAGTTGCTCATCATCAAGATGACCAGGCAGAAACTGTATTAATGCACATTTCAAGAGGAAGTTCTCTTAGAGGGGCAAGAGGAATGAGTAAAAACTCAAACAAAATTGCAAGACCTCTATTAAGTTTTTCAAGAGAAGAAATTGTTTATTATAACCATGTAAATAAAATTGATTTTATTAATGATACAAGTAATGAAGATACTAAATATGTAAGAAATCATATTAGACATAAAGTTTTGCCAGAACTTGAAAAAGTATATCCTAATGTAAAAAAGTCATTAGGCTTGTTTGCTGAAAGATGTAAGAGAGATGAGGAGTTTATAGAAAGTTTATTACCTTTAGAACAATTGAAATACAAAAAGGATTATTGTGAAATTTCAGTAGAGGTTAGTAAAATAAATTATGTTTTGGCTTCAAGACTAATAAAGAAAGCTTTTGAAAATTTAGGTTTTTTTGCAGATATTGAAGAAAGACATATTAATCAAATAATTGCGCTCTGTAATGGACAGAATGGTAAAAAATTATGTTTACCAAATGGTTTGGTTGCATATAAAGAATACGAAAATATCGTTATTTCCCCTAACAATAATGAAAGCAAAACTTTGATTTACCCATTTACTTTAGGTGAATTTAATTTTGCTGGTGTTGGTAAGATTTCAATTACAAAATTAAATAGTAATGAAAAAATGGTATTTACTAAGGGTTGTCTTTTTATAGATGGTGACAAAATTCCTAAAGATGCTAAGTGGAGAACGAAAGAGCTTGGAGATGTATTCAAAAAGTTTGGTTCAGGAACAAAGAAACTTAGTGATTATTTAATTGATGTAAAAATGCCAAAAAGGTTAAGAGATTTAGTGCCCGTTTTAGCAAAAGATAATATTGTTTATGTTGTTGCTGGTCAAGAAATTTCAGAGCTTGTTAAAGTGACAGAGACTTCAAAGAATATAATAAAAATATGTTATGACAAAGAATAAGGGTTAGATATTCTTGACACAAATTTAAAAATTATTATATACTAAATTATACTAAAGGAGCGAAGAAGGAATTGTTTGGGAAACGCAGATTTTCAATAATAAGACTTATTTTGTTTATCCTAGTTGCTGGGGTAGCTTTGTTTTTGCTTCTTCGTGGATTAATAAATTATAATATTGTAAACTAAGGGAATATGGAAAGGAAACGCAAAAGATCAAGTTTTTTTATAAGATTATTCGCAGTATTGGCTACTTTGGTAGCCATTGTTTTTGGCGTGTATTTTGCTTTAGATAAACTTATTGTACCTAAATATTTTAAGGCTTATAACATAGATAATATGCATGATTTAGTTGCTATGGTGAAAACTTTATATAATTCGCCTGGTGAAAAAGAAATGATTAGTAATGGTTATTTGCTCGCGGATTTAAAGTCCGCAACAAAAAAATTAAAAGATGCTAATTATCCAGTAAACGAAGAGGGTAATTTAGATTATATGTTAATATATGAAGGTATTGATAGGAGTTCTTTGGTTTCTGGTCAGTATGAGTTCTCAGATAAAGAAATAGCTTCGCTATTAGACCAAATGCTACAAAGCGAAAGTGGAATTTTGGCTAGTAAACTTCCAAATATTAAATATATTGATACAATTAATATAAACGTACTAGAATTAATTATAACCCCTAATAAAGTTGGTTCTGACGGCGACGAAAATCCAATTTATGATACAGACAGTGCAAATGTCTCTTTCACTTGTAAAATTGATACAACTGCAGTTCGAACACAAATGGCAAATGAGATGGATACACCATTGTTTTTGCTTAATATGATTGTTCCAAAGAAGCTATATATAACCATTGATTATGATATGCAAAAGAACGAGCAAGGAAATTGGGTAACAGATGATGGTTCATTATCTGTAAATGGTAGGACTGCGGAAGATAGTGAAATACTGTTAAATTTATTGGTTGATTTTATATTTCCAGAGGAAGACAATATGACTGTTGAAAAGTTTGGAAAAGACTTTGGTAATATTTTAATTTTAGGTATGGATTTCTTTGGTGAAATAGAGATTAAGGCGGGTGTTAATTCATCAAAAGATAATGGTATAATACTAACAATATAAAATCGGAGAAATCCGGTTTTATTTTTTTAGCTAAAACTTAGTTTTAGCAAAAGGTTGACATTTTTAAAGTGTTGTTTATAATTATTATATAATTATTTATATTTGATAACATAAGGAGAAAAATTATGTGGGCAGAAGAATTTGCTGAGAGAATTGTAAAGGAAAGACCAAATGAAGATGTTTATACAATCGCCTCTGGTGTTAGTCCATCAGGATTTGTTCATATTGGAAACTTCAGAGAAATTGTAACACCTTATTTTGTTGCTTGTGCTTTAAGAAAATTAGGAAAGAAAGTTAGATTTATTTTATCTATTGATGAGTTTGATAGATTTAGAAAAGTGCCAGGTAATATACCTAGTGACTATGTGAAGTACATTGGAAAACCATATGTTGATATTCCTAGCCCATTTTCAGAAAATGAGTCTTATGCAGAATACTTTGAAAAGAGATTTTTAAACGAACTAAAGCAAGTTGGAATTGAAGTTGAATGTATTTATCAAGCAAAAGAATATAGAAGCGGTAGATATGCAGAAAAGATTAAGCTTGCTATGGATAAACGTAAAGAAATTTTTGATATTATCGATAGTTTTAGAACTCAAGATGCAGAAGAGGGTGAAAGAGATAACTTTTATCCTTTAAGTGTGTATTGCTCTGGTTGTGGAAAAGAAACAAAAGGTATTGTTAGTTATGATGAAAAAACTGGTGATATTGTTTATAAATGTGAATGTGGACATGTAGAAACAATCAATGTTATGAGTGCAAGAAACATCAAGCTTCAATGGAAAGTTGACTGGCCTATGCGTTGGCAAGCAGAAAATGTAATTTTTGAGTCTGGTGGTATGGATCACTCTACAGCAAACGGAAGCAAAGATGTTGCGGTTAGAATTTCTAGAGAAATATTTGGTTTTGAACCTCCAATTTATGAGCCTTATAACTTTATAGGTATTAAAGGTGGTGGGGCAAAGATGAGTTCTTCTACTGGTAACGTTTTAACATTGACAGATCTTTTAAAAATTTATGACAAGCATTTGATTTTGTGGTTCTATGCAAAATATAAACCAATGCAAAACTTTAATATTGCTTTTGATAATGATGTTATTAGATATTATAGTGAATTTGATAGATATGTAAAAATGTTAAATGAAGAAAGAATTGACGAAGGAAACAAGCAGATACTTGAGTTTACTAAAGTTGATGCAAAATCATATGCTAATTATCCAAACTTTAGTTATTTGGCAACATTTTTACCAATTGTAAACTTCAACGAAGAAATGCTAGCTAAACTTATGGAAAAAGAAAACACTGATACTTCTTCAGAATACTATAAAGAAAGACTTGAAAGAGCTAAATTCTGGGTTGAAAATTACGGAAAAGAATATCAAGTTAACCTATTAACAGAAAAGAATACTGAATTTTATAACACATTAAACGATGATGAAAAATTATGGGTTAATAAAACAATTGAACTTATAGATAATACTTATAATACAAGTGATGAATTAATGACAGATCTTTATGGTGTTGTGAAATATCTAAACCTTGAGCCACAAGATTTAAAGAAAGTTCAAAAAAGATATTTTGAAATTCTTTATAATTTACTTCTTGGTGCAAAGCAAGGTCCAAAACTTGGAATATTCTTGCTTGCGGTTAATAATGATAAGTTAAAATCATTGTTGAAATTTTAATAAAATAAAAAGTCCTTGATTATATCAAGGGCTTTTATTATTCTTCGTCAATTATGTAATTAACTTTAGGCGCGTTAACTTTTGATGTGTTTTTAAAGTATTTTCTTGCAACGTCATTTCTTATTTCTATAAGCATCTTTGAAGCCATAAAAGAAAACTGTTTTTCTTTTGAGACTATTATGTGGTCAAGAACTTCAATATCATTCATTAAACAATTAAGGATTATTTTGCTAGTAAAAGAAATGTCTTCATCTGAAGGATAAGCTTTACCGTTTGGGTGATTATGGGTAATTATAATTTTTGAACAATGACTATTTAATGCAAATTCATTAATTTTTCTAATTTCAACATTTACTTCACTTGAATTACCTGTGTTTATTTTCTTTGTGGCAATTACACTATTGCCGGCGCTAAGGCATATTACATAAAATTCTTCAACATTAGAGCCAAGAAATAAATTCATACAATATTTCTTTGCTTCACTAGTTGCCTGAATTACAGATTTACATTTGCTTTTACCATATTCACTAATAACATCTAGAAACAGATGTAAAAGTATGGCTGAATGTTCACCAACACCTTCAACTTCTTTTAATTTTTCAATAGGTGCTTCTAGTACTGCATCAAAAGAACCAAAAGCATCAATTAAATTATGTGCTATAGGGTTTGTGTCTTTTTGACTAATAGAATAAAATAATATAAACTCAAGTTTTTCTATGTCTGAGAATGAAGAAAAACCAGAATTTAGAAAAGATGCTTTTCTTCTAATTCTGTGATGTTTATGAATTTCGCTGGGTGTTTTCTTTTTATTTTCCATAAAATTATCCTTTGTTTTTATTTATTATATCATATAAAGGCTAACTTGTAAAAATAAATAAAAAAGAAATAGCAATAAGCTAAATCTTTTTTATTTTTTATTTAGATTTTGTTCTACCGACAGTTGTGTTATCTTTCTTTCGGTCTTGAAGTTCTTTAATAGGATTTTTCTTATCTTCATAACGATAATCCTTACCGAGAACTTTGATGGCTTTTTCAATTACTAGGTGACTAGGAACGTCATTTTCTGTTGGAATAATTAAACTTTGATAATTAAAGAAATCTGCGTCATTAGGTAGGCTGTAAACATCAATATAATCATTTCTGTTTCCTGTTAAGGTTACGGTTCTTTCTAAGACGTCACGAACATATTGTTTATTTGTTCCAAGTTTTAATAGGGTAGGAAATTCTCCATCGCTTCCAATAACTTTTTTATAGTTTCCGTTTTCGTGCTTTTCAAGTAAGGCTGTTGCTCTTTGTAAATGAGAAACTTCCATATAAAAATGGTCTTCAAAAATGCTTTTAATGTACTCATCTTTCTCTTCTTGCATAGCACTATAATATAGATAGCATTCACAATATTCATGTAAAACCCATTGTTCAAGCCAGGTACAAGTTGGGTCTTTTAAACTTTCATACTGAGATACATGCTCTTCTTCAACCATGGCAATTTCTGCATAAAGTTTTCTACCAAGGTCATTTTTATACCATTGGGCAATATTCATGTAGTAGTTCATTGTTTGCTGTTCGGCAGCTGTAATGATAGATGCCACTAATTTTGAGTACAGGTCTGCCTTTTTTGCATTCATTGGCTTTTTAATGTTATCTTTAGGGTGTCTGTGGTGGGCAATAGTTGGCCTACCCGGCATAATTTCAGTAAGTTTACCAACAAGCCCTGCAGCTTCTTTATTTTTGTCTAATGCAAAAAGATTTGCAAATCGGTATAGATGGTCGAAATCCTCTAAAAGAGCGAAATCTAAAGCTTTACGACTGTTCTCATCTTTTTCATTTTGAGCAAGGGTTGCGGTTAAATCAATTGCGAGTTGTTCATAAGCAATAGTTGTTTCTAAAATACTTTCATTTAAAGGTTTTAAACAACTTAAACGTTTTTGTTGCATTTGCTCTTCAGCTCTAATTACTGCAAGTTCTCTTTTAATTTCATCATTATCACAATTTCTTGCAAAGTGATGCATAAACCAAGTGGACTCAAACTCGGCACCATTTAGTAGTATAATTCTTGTTTTAGTATAGGGTGAAGTAGTGTTTTTGTTGTAAGCTTTTGGATACATTTTTTTTAAATCCATAAAGTTTTCTTCTGCTGGTTTAACTGTTAATTCGAATGGGTTCATATATTTATCTCCTTATGATTTTTAGTAATTATTTACACAAGAAAAGTTTTTAAACCCCAAAAACAAAACATCACGTTTTATTAAATTTAATCGGGTACTGTAATTTTTTTTTTAGAGATTGCTAATACTAAATTTATAAAATATTATAATAACATTTAGGTTTATTTGACGAAAAAAAACGATTTTATTATAATATAATATATAAAATAATTGGAGTTTGTAAGAATGAATAGATTTAAGTTTAGATGGTGTGTGTATTTATTAGTGGTTGTTATTATATTGCCAATCTTTACCGTGTTTGTTTCTCCTAAAGAGAGTGTTTTTGCAAATGCCGATTTTGATATAAAATCCAACAATAATGAAATAACACTTATTACGGGTGATTTTGTTGGGCATAAAGTAGATAATAGTGAAGATGCTTTAGATGTTTTAGATGATTTCAAAGATACATTTGATTTTAAGTCTAGTAGAGATGTTTTGAAGTTTACTAGAAAAGTTCAAAATGTTACTGGAGTAGTTTATAGATTTGACCAGTATTATAAAAATATTAGGGTTTATGGCTCTGAGGTTATAGTAAATGTAAATTCAGAAGGTAGAGTTACTTCAATTAACAGTTCATATTATAAAAACTTAGAACCTAAGCTAGAAACTGAGTTTTCTATAGAAGAAGCTTTAGAGGCAATAATTAAAAATTATGATACAGAACAAATTACATATTTAGAAAAGAATATAATGCCTGAAGAAAAGGGCTACTTAGCATATGTATATGAAGTTCACATGCTTGGGGATATTTATAGAGTATTCGTTTCAAGTGAAGATTTAGCAATTAAAAAAGTGGTAAAAGCAACAACTTCGTTAACTGATCAAATTTCGAAGTTGCCAAGTTTAGATGATTATACAAGAGAAAAAGTTTCAACAACATATACTAATGTAAAAGGCGAAACGGTAACATTATATGTTGATAAGTATACAAGCAAAACAACCGAGGAAAGTTTTTATCTTTTAGGAGACAGCGAAAGGGCTATATATGTCACTGATGGTGATAATCAAAGTGATAATGATGGTTTGTATTATACATCACATAGTGCTTCTGGGGCATTTAATGATGAAATAGCTGTACGAGCATACGATTATATTATGCAGTGTTATGATTTTTATCTAGATGCTAACAACTTTGGTGTTTCTATTGATGGGCTAACAAATCCTAAAGGTAAAGAAATAAAATTAATAGCTATTGTGCACTACGATAACAACTATGAAAATGCCGCCTTTTATTTACCTTATGATAGTTCTACTACGGGTTATTTTTATTTTGGTGATGGAAATATTGCAAAAGGAACAAGTTCTTTTGTAAACGGATTAGATGTTGTTGGTCACGAATATCAACACTCAATAACAGACAGTGTTGTTCAACTTGAGTATTTTAACGAATCTGGTGCAATATGTGAAGCTTATTCAGATATTTTTGGTGCATGTATTGAAGGTTATGAATTATCTGATGCAAACTTCTGGAGAATGGGTGAAGATATTTATATTGCAAGTAACAGATATTTTAGAGATATGTCAAATCCAACGGCAATACCTGGCTGTGCTGCAAGTTATGAAGATTTATATCCACTATGCAATAATTCAGCATGTTCTCATGAAGATTGTGATAATGGTGGCGTGCATTATAATAGTACATTAATGACTTATGCAACTTATATTATGTACAAAAGAGACCCAGAGTTCTTTAATAAATCCAACATACTAAAACTTTGGTATCAAACATTAAGCAAATTAAGTGTAGATGTTACATTTGTTGAGTTTGCGGCACTTATGTTGCAGTCGGCAGAAGAACTAAATTATTCAAAAGCAAATATTTTAGATGTTGAATTTGCTTTTGCTTCTGTAGATTTGCCTGGTTATACAGGAATTGAAATATGGAATGGAAGCTCATTACAATATTTACAAGGTGCAGGAACGCTCGCAAATCCATATAAAATTAATACCGTTGCAGACTTAGCATCTGTTGCTTATTACATTAATGAAGCGAAAGATGCTTCATATGCAACTGCAAGATATCAAGTCAATGCAGATTTAGATTTAGAGAATATACCATGGATTGGTATAGGTACTATAGATAATCCTTTTGATGGTGTTTTTAATGGTGGCGGAAAGAAAATAAAAGGATTAAACATAAGCGGCAATCAAGATGATGTATATGCAGGGTTATTTAATTATACTGGAGCAAATTCATATATCTATGATATTAGAGTTGGTGAGGGAACAACAACAACTAAGGCAGAATATGCTGGAGCTATAGCGGGCCTTTTACAAGGAACAATTTCGGGCTGTAGCTCAGACCTAAATATAATAGGTGAAAATGTTGGTGGTTTAGCAGGTTTGGTAATTAATCAAATGGGCGGAGAAAAAATTGTTAACTCTTATGTATCGGCAGATTTAGAAGGTTTAATCGTTGGAGGATTAGCTTCTGAATTTTCAACACCAATAAACAGCTCTGTAAATTTACATTTATCAGGCTATATTGCAAGTTCATATACAACAGGCACACTAACAGGAAATATTGTTGGTGGTGTTGTTGGAAGAGCAAATGCTATATATTTAGTTAACGTAATAACAATTGCAACTCTTCAAGATGCTGGACAAGGTGCCGTTATTGGAGGACTTGTTGGTGAACTTGGATTTAAAGATATTAGTGATAGTTCAGCTCAAACACCAGATGTTGTAAGCAACTTAATATTAAGTGCAAAAGTGGCTTCATCAATTAATGTTCAAAATGAAACCACAAATAAGGCTTTACTAATTGGTGTATTTACGGGTGAGGTTGGACAAGGTACTTTATATATTGAAAATTCAACAATCAAAAAACAAGAGGGCTTGGAACTATGTTCAACATCATTGACGGGTTCTCATATAAAAATTAAAGATAGCAAGACTATATCTGATGAAATTTTTGAGGGTTCTTTTGATTTCGATAATAAAAATTATTATTTAAGGGCAAGTAATTGGACAATACTTGATGGCATTGAAGCTTTTGATTTTGTTTCCACTTATGAAATAAAGGAAGAAAATTCTTTACCTGTCTTTAGAGATTCTGACTTTTGGCTCAATTATTCGGCTGGAGGGTTTAGCAGTGGTTCAGGTTCAGAGAGTGACCCATTTATTATAACAACACCAGAACAGCTAGCTTTGATGGCGAGTTTGATATCATCAAAATATTATAACTCTTATTATTCAACAAAGAGCTATAAATTGGGTGCGGATATTGATTTATCTGGTAAGATATGGGTTGGTATAGGTGCTTCTTATATTACGATAGAGGAAGGTCTTACTACCGGATATGAAGTATGTTCATTCTCAGGAACTTTTGATGGAGATGGCCATTCTATAGTAAATATGAATGCGATTGGAGCTTATTCTGTTCAAGGATTAAACACTACAGGATCAAATTATCAATTAACAGAATATTTACCAGCATTATTTGGAAATACAAATATTGCTGTTGATGGTGCTGATGTGTATATTCCAACTATCAAAAATGTTAAACTTGAAAATATAAATAATAGAGGCTCATATGCAAGCTCTATAGTATCTAAAGCATACCTATCTGTTAATATTGATAATGCTTCAGTTGTGGGCGGAAATATTACTTCAAACTTTATTGTTGGTGGTATTGTTTCTGTTTTAGATGGGGTTACTGGAAGCTTTGCACAAGACGGATTTGTTTCAACAATTTCAAATTGTAATACAGACGTAAATATAAGTGGCAGAATTGCTGGTGGAGTTGTTGGCTATATTACTAATGCGGAAAAAACAACAGTTTCTACATTAAATATTATCAATCATATGAATAAGGGTAAAATTTCTGTTACAGGAGAAGAATATAATTCTATATATAGCGAAGGCTCAAGTTCATATTATAGACCTATTGCAGGAAGCATGGTTGGGGTATCTTTAATTAAGAACTTAAATATAATAAATTCGATTAATATTGGTGATGTAGTTAGTTATAGCTATGGGGCTTATATTGGAGGATATATTGGTGCTTTAGGTGTTGGTGGTGCTCATGTTCAACCAACTATGAATATATTAATAGATGGTTGTAAACAAATAGGAGATATTTACTATGTTTTTGATGATGTTTTATCATCTGCCGGAAGTATAATTGGTGGAACTCATGCAGAGCTTGCTTCAGCAGTAAATATAACAATTACAAATAAAACACATACAAATCAAGAAGATGTTTTAATTGCGAATAATCAAATGGGTTCAGGTGTTTCAATTGTTTCAAACATGAATGTATCAAATGATAACCTTGGGGAAGGTGATTTTGATATTTATAATGAAACATATTTCTTAAGTGAGGAACACTTCAATAGTGAACACTTATGGGCTGCTGAACATATAAAATCTGCCTTTATAGTGGTAACATACAGAGATACAGATGGCTCATATTTGGGTGAAACACTATTAAGGAAGGGACAGACTTCAATAGAGGAAAGTGAAACTCCACACCCAACAAAGATTTCTAATAATCAGTATCAATATGGCTTCTCAGGTTGGTCACAAAAGCTAAGCGGTATTACTCAAAGTATGACAGTGTATGCGGAATATAACATTAAAGAGATGCAATATCAAATAAGCTATTATGATGAAGATGGAAATTTAATTGTAACCAAAACTTTGGGCTTTGGAGAAAGTGTTAACCAAGATATTAAGGCTCCAGAGAAAAAGAGTGGTTTCTTGTTTGAATATGAATTTATTAGATGGGGTGAAGTTGGTCAAACAGTAACAGGAGAGTTAGATGTTACTCCTGTTTATAAAATGTCACTAACGATGGCAGGAAAAATAATTCTCATTTCAATAGCTGTATGTATTGCTTTACTATTCTATTATGGTTATAGAAAGAAAAATAGAAATGTTTAGACAAAAAAAAGAACTACAAAACGTAGTTCTTTTTTATTCAAAAATTTTATTAGTTGATAGAATCTTTGAAGTTTTTGCCAAATTTTAATACAGGAGCTTTGCATGCAGCAACTTTAACTTTAGCACCTGTCATAGGATTTGTGCATTCTCTTGCTGGTTTATTTTTAGCTTCGAATGTACCAAAACCAATTAAAGCAACTTTATCGTTGTTTTCCATAGCTTCTCTAACTGTTTCAACGAAAGCATCGTAGAAAGCAGTAGCGTCTTTAATAGTAGCGCCTGATTTATTAGCTACAGCTCTTAAAAATTCGGTTTTATTCATAAAGAATGTCCTCCTTGAGTTTTACAAACAAGTTTTTGCTTGCTTTTTATTAAGTTAATTTTAGCACAATTTTATTGTGTGTGTAAAACAATTTTTATTATTTTTTAAGTTTTTAAACGATTTTTGCTAGGAAAAATGGGGTTTTGAGCCACTTTTTAGTTGTTTTTTATATATGCTCAAAAATTTTTATTGAAATTAAAGATGGCAAAACAAGAAAAAAGGACTTTAACAAAACTTGGTTAAAATCCTTTTTTTATTATTTATTTGGTTCTTCTTCTTGTGATGTTTGTTTGTCTATTTTGATATTTAATGTTTGTTCATATCCGCTTGGAACAATAGTGTTTCCAATAGATTGTGGATAAGTGTGAACAGATTTTAAACTTAAGCCATCAAGCGAAGCATTTGTATAATATCTTTTTGTTTGTGCATCATAGGAAAATGAAGTTTTATTTACAAGCTCTCTATCTTTTTCAGGGGCTAAATTTAAAGAATATGTAGGTTCCCCTTGTGTAACAATATTATAACTGAAACTATTTGCTACGTTTCGCTCTTCCTCAATATCTTTAATAACAAGATTAAAGTATTTCTTAAATTCGTCTTCTGTTAAATATATTGTACCATTTGGTTGAGCTTTTCTTTTGTGATATAAAGCGGCATAAACTATAGTGGTTAAGTAGATTGAAAAGTTAATCATGTTTACCTCCAATACAAGAAAAATTATAATATATAACTTATAAAATGTCAATATTTAAGAAAATGTTACTTTCTTGTCGAATTCATAATAAGAATTGTTATGTCCGCTGGATTAACTCCGCTTATGCGGCTTGCTTCGCCAATGGTTAAAGGCTTTATTTCATTTAATTTTTGAGCAGCTTCAGTTCTTAATCCCTTAATAAGAGTGTAATCCGTATCTCTATCAAGTTTTCTTTCTTCAAGTTTTTTCTCTTTTTCAATTAATTGCATTTGTCTTGAAAGATAGCCTGCATATTTAATTTCTATAAGAGCTTGATTTACTTCTGAGTTTTTGAAATTTTTTAATAATTTAAGTTTTCTTTTTATTTCTAATGGTTCAACTTTACTTCGCTTTGCAAGAGTTTCTATAGATAATCCATTAGGGGCAGGAGCTTCTCCAACACTATTTAAAAAGTTTTGTAATTCTTCGGTAGGTTTTAAGAAAGTTTCTTTTGCAAGTTTTTTAATTTTTTCTACATTTTTCATTTTTTTGAGGTATGCATTGTATCTTTCATCAGAAACCAAGCCAACATCTCTACCAATTTGTGTTAAACGTGCATCTGCGTTATCTTGTCTTAAAAGAAGTCTGTATTCAGCACGGCTGGTCATCATTCTATATGGTTCTATGGTTCCTTTTACTGTTAAATCGTCAACCAAAACACCAAGATAAGAGCTGTCTCTAGATAAAATTATTTGTTCTTTTTCTCTTAGGTATAAGCTTGCATTAATTCCTGCTAATATTCCTTGAGCAGCAGCTTCTTCATATCCGCTAGTTCCATTAATTTGACCTGCGGTGAATAATCCTTTTATCTTTTTAGATTCTAGAGTTGCATAAATGCCAAGTGGGTTAATGCAGTCATATTCAATAGCATATCCATAACGAAGAATTGTACTGTTTTCAAGACCCGAAACACTTTCTACCATTTGATGTTGAATATCTTTTGGCATGCTTGTGCTCATTCCTTGAACATAAATTTCATTACATCTAGCACTTTCAGGCTCTAAAAATATTTGATGTCTTTCTTTGTCGCTAAATCTAACAATCTTTGTTTCAATAGAAGGGCAGTATCTAGGGCCAGTTCCTGTAATAACTCCGCTATACATTGGGGCCCTGTCAAGATTGTCTAAAATAATCTTTTTTGTTGTTTCGGTTGTATATCCAAGATAGCAAACATGGGTGTTTTTATTTTGTTTTTTTGTCATGAAAGAGAAAGTTTGGATATTATTGTCACCTTTTTGTACTTCAAATTTAGAGTAATCTATTGTTGACGATAATAGTCTTGGTGGGGTTCCTGTTTTAAATCTGCGGATTTCATATCCGAGATTTTCCATGCTTTCAGTTAGTCCACCTTTTGCGTTTTTAAAACCTGAAGGGCCACTATCTTTTATTTCTTCACCAATAATTGTTCTTGAATTCAAATATACGCCTGCAGTAACAATTACAGCTTTGCATTTTATGTGTTTACCAAGTTTTGTTTTTACACCAGTTACAAATCCGTTTTCTTGTAAAATTTCGATGGCTTCATCTTCAATTAAATCTAAATTTTCTTGATTTTCTAAAGTTTCAAGCATATTGTCGTGATAGGCATGTTTATCTACTTGTGCACGAAGCGAATGAACAGCAGGTCCTTTACCCATATTAAGCATTCTAAGTTGAAGAGTGGTTTTGTCTGCATTTATGCCCATTTGACCACCAAGAGCATCAACTTCACAGACTAAATGACCTTTAGCTGTTCCCCCAATGCTTGGGTTGCATGCTAAAAATGCCACACCTTCTTTTTCTAAAGTTATTAGTGCGGTTTTTTGTTTTGTTCTAGCAAGGGCTAATGCACTTTCGCAACCGGCATGACCTGCGCCGATAACAACAGCATCATAATTTAAAATATTCATAGTTGTTCCTTTATATTTTTTCTTCTTCTAAAGTTTTAATGGTTTTATGAGCTCTAATGTAATCAAATGGAGCTTTTGTAAATGAAAATCCGAATTTTCTAAAGAGGTTTAAGCTAGATTTGTTTTCTTTTTGGATATTAGCATAAACTTCGTTTGGTTTATAATGAAAGTATTGTTCAGCATTAGTTAAAAGTTCTTTTAAAACCTCTGTTCCATAGCCTATATTTTGATATTCTGGATTTAAAACAATATATTGAATAATTAATTCAGGATTATTTTTAGATATATTAAATAGACAAGCTAAAATAAATCCAACAGGTTTTTCTTTGTTTTTTATTGAGAAACAAAATTTTTTTTCGTCATCACCAATATGAAAAAATTCGTAGTTTGTTAGAATAACTTCGTCTAAGCCATAATAAGTGTTGTCTTCCAAAATAAAATGTTTAATTTCATTAAATTTAGGGTGGTTAGAATATTTTTCTTCCCACGATTTAATAATCGGAATATCTTTTTCAATGTTAAGAGGTTCGATAATTAATTTTTCCATATTATTTTCCTAAACAAAACTTACTAAATATAGCATTTAGTATTTCTTCATTTGTTGTATTGCCAGTTATTTCGCCAAGGGCAGAATAAGCTAAATTTAGGTCTATGGTTATTAAGTCTAAAGAATAATCGTTAATAGCACTAATTGCGTCTTGTAGGTGATTTTTTGCTCTTGTTAAAGCATCTACATGTCTTTGATTTGCAATTATAAGTCCACCAGACATATCTTTATTGTCGTTAGCAAGAGAATATAATTGGTCTGTTAATACATCAATATTTTGTTTTTTAAGTGCAGAAATGTGAATGGTATTGTTTTTAACAGAAAAATCATTAGTTTTATCGCTTTTGTTGATGATGATTATATGTTTTCTGTCTTTTAAAAGTTTTTTAACTTCTTTATCTTCTTCGTCATCTTGTTCTGTGTCCTTAACGAAAAGAATAATATCAGCAGAAGATATAGTGTTTTTAGCTTTATCAACACCAATTTTTTCAACTTCATCTTCAGTTTCTCTAATACCGGCGGTATCGTATAGATTAAATCTTAAACCTTTAATTGATAGAGATGCTTCTATAATATCTCTAGTTGTTCCAGCAATTGGTGTTACAATAGCTTTTTCATCTTTTAATAAGGCATTTAACAAACTAGATTTACCAACATTTGGTTTTCCAAGTATTACAACATTTACACCATCTTTAATCATTTTGCCAGTGCTTGAAGTTGCTAAAACATTAGATATTGTTTGTTCAAGAGCTTCAAGACGTTCTTTTGCATTAGATTTTGTTATATATTCAATTGTTTCTTCAGGATAATCAAAAGAAACTTCGATTTCGGATAAAATGTCAGTTAATTCTTCCTGTGCAGAAAAGGCGGTTTTGCTAAGTTCTCCAGAGAGTAGGTTATAACCAGCTCTGATTTCAGCTTCGCTTTGGGCATTAATCATGTCCATCATACCTTCAGCATCAGATAAAGCCATTTTGCCATTCATGAAAGCTCGTTTTGTGAATTCTCCAGGAGATGCAAGTTTAGCTCCGTTATTTATAAGGGTGGATAAAATACCTTTGGTGATTAAAACTCCACCATGGCATTGAAACTCAACCATATCTTCACCAGTAAAACTGTTTGGATTTTTGAACACAACACAAAGTGCTTGCTCCTTAAATTCTGGGCAAGAGAAAGTTCCTAGTGTTAACATTCTTGGTGTAAAAGATGATGGTTTTTTATTTTTTTTACTTTCAAAAACCTTATCAGCAATCGCTATTGCGTTATCTCCCGACATTCTTATAATAGAAATAGCCCCGCTACTAAGTGGGGTAGATATTGCAACAATTGTATCATTAACTATATTATTCATAGCATGAATTATAATACATTAATAAGAAAAATACAATATTTTTTTATCTAAATTTTTTTGTCAAAGAAAAAGCACTCTAGAATATGAGAGTGCTTTTAGTATTTTTAGTCGTTATGTGAACGATTTTCAGTTTCTGTTGGTTTGTTATTTTTGTTTTTTAACTTAATAACTACATATCTGTTAGGCTCGTTTCCTTGACTTTCAGTTTCAACCTTAGAATGTTCTGAAAGGGCAGAGTGGATAAGTCTTCTTTCGTTAGCATTCATAGGTTCCATTCTTATGTCTCTATTTTCTCTAACTGCTTTAGCTGCCATTCTTTCAGCTAATATTTTTAAAGTATCTTCTCTTTTATTTTTATAATTATTGCTATCAACAACAACTTTTTTGTATTCTTCGTGTTTTTTGCCTTTATTATATATGTTGTTAACTAAAAAGCTAAATGCATCTAGGCTTTCACCACGTTTACCGATTAGAAGAGCAGCATCTTGGCCAGTAACATCAACTAAAAATTGTTCTTCTTGTTCTTCAACAGTAACATCTAATTCTAAACCCATTTTAGAGATTAATTCTTCAACAAGATTTTTTACGATAGTTTCAGTTTCGCTAGCTTCATCTAAAGTGATTTTTACTCTAGCCTTATTAAATAGACCAGCTTCTTCTATAATAGAGATTTTAACTTTGTCACGAGTTGTTTCTAGTTTATATAATCCAAGTTCAATTGCTTGGTCAACGGTTTTTCCTTGAGTTTCAATACTTTTCATAATTTTCTCCTATTTATTCTTTTGCTTGTTTAGTTTTTTTATTGAACGAACTACTTCTTTTTCTAAGCTAACCATAATTTCTTCTTCTTTTTTCTTGAAGCAAGCATTGACAATAGCTCCGATTACAGCAGATAATCCCATAGAAATTAGAGAGCTCCAAACAATGTAAATACCAAATGCAGATGATGAGGTTAGAACGAATATAACCATCATTGCAGGAAGAAGAATTTTCATAAACTTCATTGTTCCGCCAGTTGGGTTATTTTGTTCCATCATTTGATTTACATGTTTGTTTTTAGATTTGTTCATAAGTTCTGAAACATATTGAGATAGGAATGATGTTGCAGCAGCTAAAATTGCTAATATGAAGTAACCATTCCATCTATCATTACTTTTTTGAACGGACCCAGTTACAGTGTTATATAAGTCTGCATTAATATTTTTTACATAAGAGATATATTCTTTTTGTTTTGAACTTTTAGCAAGTTCCTTTAGGTCGCTATAAGTAGGTAGAGGACTTTTGTGATTGTCAGAAACCCAAAGGTTTTCAATCCAAAGCCAACTGTCTTTAACTTCTTTCCAAGTTTCACTTGCGGCTTCACTTCCAGCGTTGTGTGCTAACATTCCGCTATCTTGAAGCATTGTCGCAATTGTTTTTTCATTTGTTCCGTTGGTAAGTGTTGTATTTAAAATATTTTGTTGTTCTTCTGATAAAGTGATTTCTTCACCATTCTCATTTTTTAATGGTGATAAAGCAAAATAAAGATTGTAAATACCACTCTCGCCCTCAAAAGAGGTTTGATATGTTTGGTATGTAACACTAACTCCTTCTGAAGTTTTGTTGTATTCTGTGAATTTATTAATAAAGTCAGTTTTTACATCACCAAGTTTATTTTCATAACTTTGAGTATATGCTACTTGCATTGCGTCATATTGGCTGATTGCTTTATATGCACTTTCAATTCTAAGAGCGTTGAATAATGTTAAGAATACAGTCATTGTCACTGCAAGATTGATAAGCATAATTATACAAGAACCAAAAACGTTAAAACCCTCTTTTTTATAAAGGGCATTTGTTTGAAGTTGTGCTTGGTTTTTATCATTTGCATATTTTTTATTAATTCTAGCAATTTGAGGTGCTAGTTTTCTTTGTACAAGCGTAGATTTCTTATTTGAAAATCTAATTAAAAAGTCTAAAGGTGATAAGCAAAGTTTTACAAGCAGGGTGAAAACTATAATAACCCAGCCATAATTTACAATGCCGCCCTCAAGCCAGTTTAGTATTGTCTCCCATAAGCCAGATGGCGCTTTTACGGAAGATAAAAGCATAGCTACATTAACCATTTATAATCTCCTTTAATATTTGTTTTTACTGGGTCAAGGCCACCTTTAGACCAAGGGTTACACCTAAGTAATCTTTTGAAACCGAGAAAAGAGCCTTTAAAAAAACCCCACTCTTGAATACTTTGAAAAGTATAAGTGCTACAAGTTGGGGTAAATTTGCATACATGGGGAAGAAAAGGAGAGATGCATTTTTTGTAAACCCAGATTAAACCTTGCCCAATATATTTGGGAATGTTTACAATAAAAATAAGTATCTTTTTCATTAGTTTATAAGACCTGCCTTATCAATGATATGTTGAAGGTCGGTATAAACGGAATTTAACTTTTGTCCAACAATGGACTGTTTTGCAACAATAATTAAATTGTAGTTAGGATTTAGTGTAGACAAAAAAGGAGATATCGCTTCACGTAATAATCGGCGGGCACGGTTTCTCTTCACCGCGTTGCCCACCTTCTTGCTTACAGATATCCCAATTTTGACATTTTGGTTTTTACTTGGACTATAAACAAGCATAAGAAATCTGCCATGGCAAGATTTTCCCACTCTATAGACATAGTTAAACTGATATTTCTTTTTAAGTCTATATTTTTGTTTAAGCATAATTACACCAAGAATTAAGCAGCAACTTTAGCTCTGCCTTTGTTTCTACGACGAGCAATAACTCTTCTGCCACCTTTAGTAGCCATTCTTGCTCTAAATCCATGAACTTTTTTTCTGTTTGCTTTTTTAGGTTGATAAGTTCTTTTCATGTTCTGCTCCTTAAAATATTTTAATATCTATGAAATACACATAGTGTTGTTATTATAAAAGATAAAATAATGATTTGTCAAGAACATTGTCTTAAATAAGTTAAATTTAAACCTTAAATAAAAAACTCCGCAAGTGTATTGCGGAGTAAATTATTAATTATAATATTTGATTAAGCATTTATTGATAACAACTTTTCTTTTTGTTAAAGATAATGCAAAGATTAATGCCATTACAATAGAAACTAATAAGCCTGTGCACATATCAATAACAAACATTGATAATGTTGCGAATGTGCTTGTTCTAAAGAATAGAAGTTTTAAGGCAGAGATTATTGTTTCTGAAAGTGCAAAGAATGCAACAGAGTAAGCAAAAGTTGTAATTACTGTGTAAGTAGTAGTGGTTTTTAAAACATTAGTTTCGCTTTTTTGAGTATTGAAAAATACAGAAAGAGCAATAATGTTTAATACAAATGCAAGATAAATATAGAAAATAATTAAACCTGCAATTGTTGAGTATAATCCAAAGAAGTAATAAATGTTTGTGAAAAGATAGAAGCCAACATAGAATGTAATTTTAAACCATTCAGGAATAGTAAGTTTTTTTGATTTTTCAACAAACATAAATCCGATGTATAAGAGCAAGCAAATTACAACAAGAGCGAAAGCTAAAATATAGTTAAAATTAATTGTTTCAAGAAATGCGATAGGTAATACATCTAGAAGGCTTAAAATAAGAAATGTTAAATGAACAACGCTTAAAGCCAAAACAATGTATAAAAGAATTGTAGAAATTTTTGATTTATTTTTTTCCATTATGATTAGTTCCTTATAATACTATTCTTACAGGAAGGATTAAGAATAAATATTCGTCCTTATCTGTAGATGTTATTGTGCATGGTGCAACACTTGATGTGAAGTTGATTTTTATAAATTCATCTTCAATATTTCTCATACATTCACTCATATATCTAGCATTGAATGCGATAGTAACATCTTTACCATCTAGAGAAATTGTAATATTTTCAGTAACGTTACCAATATCGGATTGGCTAGATAGAGTTAAAAGCTTATCTCTAACATCAAACTTAACAAGGTTATTTTTATCCATTCTTGCAAGAAGGCTTGCTCTTTCTAGACCGTATTCAAGTTGTTTTTTATTAATAATTACAGTTGAAGTAACTGATTGAGGGATAACTTGTTTATATGGGATAAAGTCGCCATCAAGAAGTCTAGTAATAACTCTAGTATTGTTGACATTAACAAGAAGATAATTCTTTTGAATTAAAACTTCAATATCTTCATCTTCACCCTCTAAAATTTTTGAAATTTCAGATAATGTTCTTGCAGGAACAATGCAACTAAATTCGGCACTTGTTGATTTGATAGGTTTTTTTGCAAGAGCTAAACGATAGCCATCTAGTGCAACAGAAGTGATAGTATCTTTTGAAATTTCGAATAAGCAACCTTT
This sequence comes from Clostridia bacterium, assembly GCA_045534555.1. GTDB lineage: Bacteria > Bacillota > Clostridia > Christensenellales > UBA1242 > UMGS2069. The sequence continues at coordinate 33,099 of JAZSJW010000010.1, read as the reverse complement.
TAAAATTGGTCTAGCGTCATCAATAGCAACAGAGAAAATTGTTTTGTTTATTAAATCTCTAAAATCGCTTTTGTTAATTACAATTACTTCTGGCTCTACTAAATTCTTTATCTCAGGGAATTCGTCAGCATTCATACATTGAATGAAGCCCTCAGAGTCTGTATATTTAATTTTAAGAGAATTTTTATCTGTTAAAGTAAGTTCTATTTGTTCGTTAGATAACTTTTTAATAAATTCAGCAAAGAATTTACCCGGAACAACAATTTCGCCCTCAATTTTAACATCTGCAGGAATTGTTTTTTCGATAGATATTTCGAGGTCTGTTGCTGATAATGTCAAAGTGTCTTGACTAGCTTTAATTTTAATACCTTCTAGAATTGGGTTAGTTGTTCTGTTTGCGGTAGCTTTTATAACTTTTAATACAGCATCGCTTAAATCCAACCCTTCACAAATTAATTTCATTATTTTCTCCTTATAAGTAGTGTTTGTAATTTAATTATATTTTATTTGTATCTTTTTTGCAACAAAGTATAAATATTTTTTTAAATTACTTTCCTTTAATCATTTGTTTAATGTCATTTACATCTGTAGCAAGTTTTTTGTTTTTCTGCATGTCTTCAATGATCTTGTTTTTAGCATAAATTGCGGTTGAATGGTCTTTTCCGAAAATATTACCAATAGATTCGTAAGGCGTGCCAAGCATGTCCGAAATAAGATACATTGCAACTTGTCTTGCTAAGGCAACCTCTTTAGTTCTTTTTCTTGCAAGGATTTCATCTTTTTTAATATTGAAGAACTTACAAACATTGTCTACAATTTTTCCAGCATCGATTTCAGCTTCGTCTTGAACAGCAATATCTTTTAATGCTTCTTTAGCTATATCTAGAGAAGCGATGCTTTCCCCTTTAAGACTTGCTAAAAATACGGTTCTTGCAAGCATGCCTTCTAGTTCACGAATGTTAGTTGTTTGAGCACTTGCAATAAATTCAAGAACGTCACGAGAGACGTTATAGTGTTCCATTTGAGCTTTTTTACTAAGAATTGCAACTTTTGTATCAAGGTCTGGAATACCAATATCTGCAAGCATACCCCATTCAAAACGAGAACGAAGTCTTTCTTCTAATGGATTAATATCTTTAGGTGGTTTATCTGACGCAATTATAATTTGCTTTCCTGCTTGATGCAAATCATTAAATGTATCAAAAAACTCATTCTGAACAGCAGTTCTATTGATAATTCCTTGAATATCGTCAATAATTAAAACATCGGCAGATCTATATTTAGCTCTAAAATCAGCTGTTGCTGTTTTTTTACTGTCTCTAATATAAGCGAGTAGGTCATCAGCAAAATTTCGGCAAGTTACATATACTACTTTTTTATTTGGTTCGTGTTCGGAAATGTAGCTCCCAATTGCATGCAATAGGTGAGTTTTACCTAAACCCACACCGCCATAAATAAATAGTGGGTTCCATTTTCCGCCTGGGTTTTGTGCAACTGCTTTAGCAGCGGCTGCAACAAATTGGTTACTTGCTCCAACAACGAAATTATCAAAAGTATATTTAGGATTAAAGTTTGAAGAAGACAACTCTTGTTTTTCTTCAACGACTTGAGGTTCTATCTCTATTTCTTTAAGTTCTTCTTCAGCACTTCCTATAACAAACTCAACACTGGTTATAGCATTATGTACTTCGTTAAGGCATGCAGTGATTTGGTTTTTATAGTTATTTTTTAAAACTTTTTTGCTTGAAGAACTTGGTGTTGCGAGAATTAAGCAATTACCTTTTAGCTCCACTGGCTCAATAGTTGTAATCCAAACATCAAAAGATACTCCGGCAATTTTGTTTTCAATCAATTTCTTTGCTTGTTCCCAAATATTATTGATGTCTACGGAATGAATTGATGATACGATGAAATCTTCTTTTTCCATTTTGTCCTCGCTTTATTAATCTAGAAAACATTATATTATAACTTTCTAAAAAAAACAAGTTAATTTTAATAAAGTATTTTTATCTTTTTACTTGATAAAAAACGCATTAAAAAGTATAATAAAAATGATGTATATAAAAAAGGTTAGGCTAACAAATTTCAGAAATTATGATGATGTCCTTGTTGATTTTTCTAAGGGCATTTCTTTGATTGCGGGGGCAAATGCTCAGGGTAAGACAAATTTGGTGGAAAGTTTAGTTTTAGCTTCTACTGCAAAAAGTCCAAGAACGAGCAATCTGCAAGATTTAATAAAAGATGGAAAGCAAAATGCTTTTGCTGATGTTTTAGTTGAAAGAAACTATGGTGAAGTAAAAATTTCTTTTTCCTTAAATAGTAAAGGTGAGAAAAAATTTAGTGTAAATAGTAATGAAGTTTCTAAACTAGGAGATATATTTGGTAATATTGTTGTAATATATTTTTGCCCAAATGATTTAGAAATTGTGTCACATTCTCCGGCGGAAAGAAGAGATTTTATGGACACTGATATTTCTCAACTTTCTGGTGCTTATTATAACTTGCTTCAAAGATATAATAAAATTTTAATGCAAAGAAATAAATTGTTAAAAACAGAAAGAGATAGAGGGCTTCTTTTAAGTCAGCTTGCGGTGTGGAATGAACAACTTGCTTCTTGTGCTGCATTGATTGTAAAAACGAGAAAGGGATTTATAGAAAAATTAAAAGGCCCCGCTAAAGAAGCTATGCAATATATTTCTTCAGCTAAAGATGTTTTAGAGGTGGAATATGTTGGGGCAAAAGGGCAAACCGCAGAAGAAATCAAACAAGAACTTTTAAAAGGTCTTGAGTATAACCTAGATAGAGATATTGAACTTGGATATACGACAATTGGTCCGCATCGTGATGATATTTATTTTGGTTTAAATGGTAAAGATGCTAGAAGTTTTTCTTCACAAGGGCAACAAAGAAGCATTGTGCTTGCCTTAAAATTAGCAGAAATGGAAATTTTTAAGAATGAGATGGGTGAAAGCCCAATCTTAGTCCTTGATGATGTCTTTTCAGAACTTGACACAACAAGGCAAAGAAAACTCTATGAAAGAATGAGTGATTATCAAACTATTATAACAGGAACAACGTTCAAGTTTAAACCTGCAACAGAATATAAGCAAATTGTTATTAAAAATGGGGCTTTAGCAGAAAAGAAAAAGAAGGTGGCGGATAATGGGCAGAAATAACTTTTGTACAATAGGTTCGATGGCAGATTTGCAGAAAATCATAAAAGAACGTAATATTGATGAGGGTTCTGGCGAAAATTATGATATATACGTCAGCTTGGATAAATATAATCATGAAACAATGGATAAATTGTTTGCCCTTATAGCAAAGATAAAACATTTTAATTATTCACCATTTGTGCATATAGATACTAAAGATTTAAGACTTGATGAAAAAGACTATGCTTTAATTGTAGATTTTTCAGTTGATATGAAGAATATCGGTGTTGATGTAAATTTTTATGATATTTCTCAAGAGTATTCTGTTGAAGAGAGTGTTGATGCTTTTTTTAATGCGGAAAAATTTATTGATGCTGTAAAAAGTTTGGATTTATCTCCGCTTGAAACACATTATTTAATTCATGGCTATATAGCAAGTATTAAATATAAAGAGAATGAACAAGAAAAGAGAAAGTCTCGCTCTTTAATAAATGTTCTAACTGGTGATAATGTTGTTTGTTATGGCTATGCAAAATTAGAAACATATTTACATGAAAAGTTGGGAATTGAAAGTGTTGTTCAAATACTAGATTCTTATAAAAGAGATGGCGAACATCTTGGAACGCACTCTAACGTTTTAGTTTATCTTGATGATAAAAAATACGGTGTAAAAGGTTATGGCTATTCTGATGTAACATGGGACGTTGCTGATGAGAAAGAAGAACCATATTTAAGTTATTTGTTTGCGTTTTTACCGCTTAAAGATAAAGATTGTTTAAAAAATGAAAAACTTGTAGTTTATGAAAGGGGTTTAAATGCACTTTACGATGATGAAGATAAAAATCTTTTAATAGAAGATATGCTTTTAGATGTTTCTACATGCAGAAGTGCTTTTAGTGATTTAGGGTTGTCATCTAAGTTTGAAGAAATAGAGCAAGAAGTTAACAATAATAATTTTTTTGTAAAGAAACAAAAAGCTTGTGAATTGTTAAAGCGTTGGTTAAAAGACGAGGGGATAAAAAGAAATGTTTATCAAGATGCAGTTGGTATGCCGCAAGAAAGCACTTTGAGTTTTTTGATTGCGGAATTTATGCAGGATAAAATTGATGAGGATATATTGCAAATAAGTAGGCAAGGCTTTGAAAGTTATAAACAAAGGAAAGAAACTTTCGATAACATGGCTGTTGAGTATGGTGTTAATTCTTTTAAAATTGATAGTTATATTTCGGCACTAAAATCAGTATCAAATGCTGAAACCGATTTGCTAGATGAGGACATTGAAAATGCCTATATTTGTATTAAATCAATCGGAATTTTAAAGTCGGTTTTAAATAGGGGAAACGCGAAAGCTTTATCATTACCAAAAGTAAAAAAAGTTTTGGAAAGCATATATCAAAAACAAGGTGCTAGTGATAAGTTTATAAAAAAGCAACTTGAAAGAATTGTGGATAAATGTGTCTTAGAAGCCGATATGGTGTTTAACGAAAAAGCAAAAAATTGCTTTAAAAGAGAAGCTTTAAGAAGGGAAAGAGAACAAGAAAAAAGAGAGATTGAGTAAATCTCTCTTTTTTTTCTTTTTATTTATTAAGTTCTTCTAAAATTGTATCTAGAGGGCTTTCTTCATCAATTTCTTTAGCTGGGGATTTAATATTAAAGTCGTGCTTAAATTGTGAAATTTCTTCTAGCTCCCATAAATCTCTTCCGCTAAAGTATGCGGTTCGTGCAAGCTCTTTTTGTTGTTTACCTCTAAAATTTGAAAGCCAAGAATAGATGTTTGTTAAACTATCATGTTTAGCCATACATTCTGTTATTTTATTAACGTCTGCACTTTCGATGTTTGAATAGTAAACGTTAAGTGCTGTTGTATTGTGTTTAAGGTGGTTAACCATTTCAATTAGTGCGTCTAGCATTTTATCCTGATTTTTGCTTTGTTTTGTAATTTCAATATAACAATGCATTAATTCTGCAGGGTTTGCTTGTTGTTCTTGCATTAATCTAATGATTGCATCTTCACATTCTTCTTGAGCCTCTGGCATAAATTTTGAAAGTTTATAAACAGTGTGTGGGTTTATGCTGTTTTGAACAATTAAATCTTTTAATCTTCTTTTGTCGTTGCTATGAAGCCTACGATCATAAACTTCAAACAAGTTGATTGCAGTTATGCAACTTTCTTTACAAGGGTTAGAGGTTGCTTTTCTAACAAGATAATCCAAATGTTCAGAGTAAAAGTGAAGTTCTCTGTAGTCGTTTTCTTTTAAAGGTTTAGAAAATAGGTTGTCAAGAAGACGTTTAGCATAATATTCTTTATTATCTTTGGTAATATTAGCTCTTGTTAAGTATAAACCGTTTAAAACTCTTATCATTTCAATTGGTTTTCTTCTTAAAGCCCAGTTAGCCAGTTTTTCGCAGTCTATTTCTTTTATTTGCATTAAGGTTCCAATAAATTTGCTGTGTTCAGCAAATTGTGAATCTCCGTTAACTAGATAGTAAAATCTATCTTCAAACTCTTTAGGGTTTAATCCTTCAAGTTTGGCAAAATCAGCGAAAACATCAACAAAGTTAAAATAATTATTGTCAAATCTATGAACGTTCATGCTTAAATAAGTCTCTGCTAGTTCTTTTCTTTTTTCAGGAAGGGCTTCGGCAAGGTTGAAAAGAGTTCTAGAAAATTGTTTTTTAATTGCTTTTTCAATAATATAGTCAATGTCTATTCCTTTAATGTTGTTAACCGCCCAAGCAAGTTTGCTTGAATCTATAGATAGTGCTGCTGGGTTAACAAAATATGAATGATTGACATTTTTTAACTCTAAAAAGTTTTGAATATATCCAAACTCTTTAGAAAGAAACTCGTGTTTATTGTATTCTGTTGCAAGTATTCGCGAAAAATAATCGATATCTATTCCTTTAACATTTTTGCAGATTTCATACCAATCTTTAATTTCGCCAAGTTTGATTATTTGTTGTTCCATTTGTTCAAACTTTTTATCTCTACCAAATTTTTTGTAGTGTTCGTTCATCGCTTTAATAATGTTTTCAATTCCAATTTCTTCAATTTTTGTCATAATTGTCTCCTAATAATAAATTTATAATAAAATGTTTATTTTGCTAAATCTGAGAAAATGTCATCAAGTGGACTTTGTTGTTCGTCTTCAGGGGTGACTTGGAATTTGCTTTTAAATCTTTCTTTTTCTTCTTGGGACCATTTTGTACTTGCGTTTTTATAGATATAATCAATATCCGATTGTTTGTGTTTGTAATATGTTAGCCAATCACAAATTTGGATATAAGTTCCATTTTTAGCAAGGCTTTTTGATATTTTTGAAGTGTCTGTTTTAACGTTTGATGCTAATGCTAAAAGAGTATAAATGCTCAGTCCTTCGTTAACCATTTCAAGCATACTATCAACCATTTTATCTTGATGTTTGCTAAGCCTTGAAATTTCAACAAATGAATGGAATGTTTTCTCGCTTTGTGGGTTGTTTCTCATAAGATTAATTATTGTGTCTTCATATTCTGTTTGAAATTCTGGAATAAATTTTGCACAAGTTAGAAGATTTAATGGGTTTTGAGAGTTATTAATAATTAAATCTTTTAATGAACTCTTTTGAGTTGTAGCTAACTTGCTATTATAAATTTCAATTAAGTTGCTTGCAATAGTACAACTTTCTTCGCAAGGATTTTTTAATGCTTTGTTAATTAAAAATTCAATATTTGAGAAATTAAGATAAAGGTATTTATAATCATATTGGCAAAGCGGTTTTGAAAATATTGAAAGCAAAAGTTTTTCTTTTAAACCATTATTGCTTACTATTGTTTGGTCAAACCAATAAAGACTATTCAAAAGTGCAATTTTTTCACAAGCTTTTCTTGATAGACAAAAGTTAGAAAGTCTGTCTATATCAATTTCTTTTAAGCTTGCTAATTTTTTAACAAATTCAGCGTGGTCAAGCTCTGGTCTGTTTTCAACTGTATAGTAAAATTTATCTTCAAAAGGTTTTATATCGATATTTTCAAGTTTTGCAAAATGTGCAAAATATTCAACAAAAGAATCATAAATGCTAGATCTGTTGCTGTCTATTTCTAAAAAAGCATTAGCTAGTTCTTGTCTTTTTTCGGGCAATTCGCGCGCAAGATAATAAAGAATTTGTGGATTTTTATTTTCTATTTCTCGAGAAACTATATAGTCAATATCAACCCCTTTAATATTATTAACTGCGAAAGCGAGTTTTTCTGCACTATGAGTGATTAATACTTCGGGAACAAAATAGGAGTGATTGGCATTTTCTAACGCTAGAAATTTTTCAACAAATTCGAAATAATCATAACTTGAACTCCAAATATTAAAATACTTAGACATAGACTTTGAAAATTTATCCATATCAATGCCATTTACGGCATTAGAAATGTCATAAATATATTTTGGTTCGTTGCTGTTTATTACAACATCTTCCATTCTAATAAATTTCTCATCTCTACCAAATTTTTTGTAGTGTTCGTTCATCGCTTTAATAATATTTTCAATTCCAATTTCTTCAATTTTGCTCATTTAAGTGCTCCTAAATTAATTTGTAAAATAATTTTATAACACAAGAAACTTAAAGTCAATACCCATCAGAAAAATAATCTTACACGCGCGTGCGTATATTAATTATATATAATATAAATAATTATATATTATCTTTATAAAATGCTTGCAAATTAGGACTGAAATTTGGTATAATTCAAGGTAGTAGTGTATAAGACACAAAAATTAAGCGAAAAAAGGGGCAAATTATGGAAAATACTGGAAAAGTTGAAAACCAATATGGCGAAGAACAGATTCAAGTTCTAGAAGGCTTAGAGCCTGTTAGAAAGCGTCCAGGTATGTATATTGGTTCTACAGATGAAAGGGGGCTTCATCACCTTGTAACTGAAATTGTGGATAATAGTATAGACGAAGCACTTGCTGGTTATTGTACAGAAATTGTTGTTGAAATTAATAAAGATGGTTCTTGTGCAGTAACTGATAATGGTCGTGGAATTCCAACAGGTATTCACCCAAAAGAAGGCAAGAGTGCAGTTGAACTAGTTTTAACAAAGCTTCATGCTGGTGGTAAATTTGGCGGTGGTGGATATAAAATATCTGGTGGTCTTCATGGTGTAGGTTTATCCTGTGTTAACGCACTTTCAGAATGGCTTGAAGTTGAAGTTTATCAAGAAGGTAAGCATTTTAAACAAACTTATAACCGTGGTGTTCCTCAAAGACCATTAGCTGTTATTGGTGAATCTAAAAAGACAGGAACAAAAATAACATTCATGCCAGATGAAGATATTTTTGAAACAATCACATTTGATTATGATTTAATCAAATCTCGTCTTCGTGAACATGCTTTCTTAAACAAAGGTATTAAAATTATTGCCCGTGATAATAGAAATGACAAAGAAGATATTCTTCATTATGAAGGCGGTATTGTAGAGTTTGTTAAGCAAATGAATGAAGCAAGAGAAACTGTATTTGAACAACCAATTTATATTAGCGATCAAATTAATGGTGGTGAAATTGAAGTTTGTTTCCAATATAATGACAGTTATAATGAAATTATTCATGCATATGCAAACAACATTAATACACAAGAGGGTGGAACTCACTTAGAGGGCTTTAAAAAATCACTCACAAAAGTTATTAATGACTATGGTCATAAATATAAAGTTATGAAAGACACTGAAAAACTTTCTGGTGAAGACTGTCGTGAAGGTATAACAGCTGTTATTTCAGTTAAACTTGAAGACCCACAATTTGAAGGTCAAACAAAAACAAAACTTGGTAATAGCTTTATGCAAACAGCTATGGCAAAAGTTATGACTGAAAAGTTTGGTGATTTCTTGGAAGAAAATCCTAAAGTTGCAAAAGAGTTAATCTTAAAAAGCGTTACTGCGCAAAGAGCAAGAGAAGCTGCTAGGCTAGCAAGAGAATCAACAAGAAGAAAAGGTGTATTAGAATCTAACTCAATGCCGGGTAAACTTGCTGACTGTCAAGAAAGAGACCCAAAACTTTGCGAAATATATATAGTCGAAGGAGACTCTGCGGGCGGAACTGCAAAACAAGGTAGAGATCAACGTTTCCAAGCTATTTTGCCTCTTCGTGGTAAAATATTAAACGTAGAAAAAGCGAGACTTAACAGAGTATTAGAAAATGCCGAAATTAAGGCTATGGCTACTGCTTTTGGTGCTGGTATTGGCTCAGAGTTTGATGTTTCAAAACTTCGTTATGACAAAATTATTTGTATGTCCGATGCCGATGTTGATGGTGCACACATTAGAATATTACTTTTAACATTCTTCTATCGTTATATGAGGCCTTTAATTGAAGAAGGTCACGTATATTCAGCGATGCCACCACTATATAAATTAACAAAAGGCAAGCAAGAAAAGTATTGCTATAGTGACGAAGAAAGAGACGAAGCTTTAAAAGAAATGGGTAAATGTGAAATTCAACGTTATAAAGGTCTTGGTGAAATGGATAAAGATCAATTGTGGGATACAACAATGAACCCTGCAAATCGTTCGCTTATTCAAATAAAAATGCAAGATGCTGTTGAAGCAGAAAAAATATTTACATTGCTTATGGGTGAAGAACCAGTGCTTCGCCGTCAATTTATTGAAGAAAATGCAGATAAGGTTACAAACCTTGATGTGTAGGGAGGGATAGAAAATGGCAAAAAAACATGATTTTAGTAAAGAACATGAACAAATAGTTGATAACACAAAGTTTATCCCTGTTGAAATTGAACATGAAATGAAAAAGTCGTTTATGGAATATGCGATGGCGGTTAACGTATCACGTGCTATTCCAGATGTTAGAGACGGTATGAAACCAGTGCATAGAAGAATACTTTACTCTATGCATGAAAACGGTTTAACACATGAAAAACCATTCAGAAAATGTGCTACAACTGTCGGTGATGTTTTAGGTAGATATCACCCTCACGGAGATAGTGCGGTTTACGGTGCGTTAGTTCGTTTAGCACAAGACTTCTCTATTCGTTGCCCATTAATTGATGGTCACGGAAACTTTGGTTCTGTCGATGGTGATGGGGCTGCTGCTTATCGTTATACAGAAGCTCGTCTTTCAAGAATTGCGGGTGAACTTTTAAGAGATATTGATAAAAACACTGTTGATTTTGTTCCTAACTTTGACGATACTCGTCAGCAACCAACAGTTCTTCCTGCAAGATTTCCAAACCTTTTAGTTAATGGTTCAGACGGTATTGCGGTTGGTATGGCAACAAACATTCCTCCACATAACCTTTCTGAAGTTATTGATGCAACAATTGCTCAAATTCATAACCCGGATATAACAACAGAAGAACTTATTAAAATTGTTCCGGCACCAGATTATCCAACAGGTGGTTTAATTTTAGGAACAGCTAATGTTGCAAATGCATATGCAACAGGTCGTGGTAATGTTGTTGTTCGTGCAAGAACAGAAATTGAAGATGATGGCAATAAAGCCAGAATTATTATTACTGAAATTCCTTATCAGGTTAATAAGTCAGAGCTATTAATGACTATGGCAGACCATGTTAAGAATAAAAAGATTGAGGGAATATCTGATATCCGTGATGAGTCTGGTCGTGGTGGTATGAGAATTGTTGTTGAAGTTAAGAAAGACTATCAACCTCAAGTTGTTTTAAATTTCTTATTTAAACACACAGCTCTTCAAACCTCTTATGGTATGATTTTCTTAGCTCTTGATAAAGGTGTTCCAAAAGTAATGGGCTTAAAACAAATACTTGGTTGTTATATTGACCATCAAGTTGATGTTGTAGTTAGAAGAACCAAATATGATTTAGCTCGTGCTGAAGAAAGAGAACATATAGTTAAAGGTTTAGTTGTTGCTCTTGCAAATATTGATGAAGTTATTAAGATTATTAAAGCGTCTAAAGATAGACAAGAAGCAAATGAAAAATTGCAAGAGAGTTTTCTTCTTTCAGATAAGCAATCTAATGCAATACTCGATATGAGGCTTCAAAGATTAACAGGCCTAGAAGTTGAAAAACTTGAAGCAGAACTTGAAGAACTTACTAAAACAATCATTGATTTGAGAGGAATACTTGCTAGTGATGAAAGAGTTAAGAACATCATTGTTGATGAACTTACAGAAATTAAAGAAAAATATGGAGAAGAAAGAAAATCTGAAATAACTCTTGATTATTCAGATATTAATATTGCAGACCTTATTGAAAAAGAAGATGTTGTTATTTCAATGACACACTTTGGATATATCAAACGTATTCCAGTTGCAGAGTATAAGAGCCAACATCGTGGTGGAATGGGTGTTACTGCACATAAGGCAAAAGAAGAAGATTTCGTTGAAAACTTATTTATTTCAAACACTCATGACGATATTATGTTCTTTAGTAATGCAGGTAAAGTTTATACAATCAAGGGTTATGAAATCCCAGAAGGTCAAAAACAAGCAAAAGGTAGAGCTATTGTAAATCTACTTGAGCTTAGCCAAGATGAAAAGATTAATGCAGTTATACCAATGCCAAAAGAGACTGATGGCTTCTTAGTGATGGCTACAAAAACAGGCATGATTAAGAAAACAAACATCAAAGAGTATCTAAACATTAGAAAGAGTGGAAAGATAGCTATTGCTCTTAGCGAGGGTGACGAACTTATCAGTGTTCAATTCTCTAGCGGCGAAAACGATATCTTGGTGGCGTCTAACGAGGGTAAATGTATTAGGTTTAGCGAAAATGATGTTCGTCCACTTGGAAGAGATACTATGGGCGTTAAAGCTATTGACCTTGCTGATGACGATTATCTTGTAGATATGATTGTTCTAAAAGAAGGTTATGATATCTTGACTATTTCTCAAAACGGTTATGGTAAACGTTCACCACAAAGTGAATATAGATTACAAAACCGTAGAGGTAAAGGTGTTAAAGCAGGTGTGTTTAATAACAAAACTGGTCGCTTAGTTAACTTAAAACAAGTATGCGAAGAAGAAGATGTTATGATGATTGCGGATAATGGAATTATCATTAGAACACCAGCAAAAGATATTAGCATTATTGGTCGTGATACTGTAGGTGTTAAGATTATGAGACTTAAAGATGGTGCTAAAGTAATGTGTGTTGCAGTTGCAGACCATATTGCTGAAGACATGACAGATGATGGTGATCTTCATGAGGATATTGAGATTACCGAAACCTTCACTGAGCCTCAAGAATAAAGTTCATATTTAACGCATTAGCGTCGTTTCTGACTGCGAATTATCATAGTCATTTATGTTAATAAACTCCTATAATAATTCTTGTCGAGCCTTGCTACTGCATCAAATCTAAACTTTATTCACGTTATATGAATAGACAAAGCAGAATAAAATAATAAATAAAAAAAACCACTTGTAGTTTGATGCGGTGGTTTTTTTTCTGTTAGTATTGAAAAAAGGAAGCTTTTGTGGTAATATTTAAGCATTGAGGAGAAAAATATGGGATTATTTGATATTTTTAAAAAGAAAGAAAAAAGAAAAGACGGTGAATGGAAAACTTTACTTTATCCATCAGAAGAAGAAATTCCTACAATTTTAGATAAGGAAATTGGGGAGTTATTCCCAGTAACAGGAGAGTGGCTTTCTTCGTGTTTTTCAAGACCAACAAATTTTAGCATTAGAAGTTTACCTTGCCATTTAAGAGATTATGATTGGCTTAGTGAATATATGAAGGATAGGCTTGTTAATGATAAAGGTATAATGGTTGATGCTGAAGTTATAAAAGAATATATTCAAAAATCGCATTTGTTTGAAGTAATGAGAGGTGATTATGAGCAAGCAATAGTTAAGTGGCAAATTGAATATATGAATGGTGGCGGAAGTGGTTGGTTAATGCCAAAAGGCACAGGAGAAATTGGTTTATTAACATCTAACAACGTTGAAGAATTATTTAGAGCAGGTGTTGTTTTAACATTAACAAGAATTGGTATGGATAGAGAGGCTATTGAAAAAGGTCTTGAAAGAAATTCTGAGTTGTGGTTAGATAGATATATTGGAAAAAGTTTTGAGCATGAATTTGAGCCAGTTATATATTTGCATGGTGCACCCGAGCACGCATCTGAAGAACATAGAAAAAACTGGGAAACTATGAGAAAATATGATTATTATAGAAAACATAAAAATTCAGTTAATAAATATGGCTCGATAACTCCAGAAATGAATTTAACGGCAGAAGAAGTTAATAAACTCGAACAAATTTTAGAAGTTCAAAATGCAGAAAGAAAACAATTTGTTGATGAATGGAAAAAAGGAATTAAAAAGTCTGTAAACAAATTTTTAAACGAAGAAGAAAAAGAAAATTAAAAAATAAAAACCACTACAAAAAGTAGTGGTTTTTTAATGTTTATTTGTTTATTTTATGTTAGTTATAATAAAAATTATACATTTTTGCACTTTTTTGTTGATTTATTTTAAACTTTGCTCAGAATTTTCAGGTAGAAATAATGAGTTAGATAAACCAAAATATCCGTCAGTTAAGTTTGTTGCGCCATTTTGGTATTTAATTTGCTCAGGAGTGAAACCTAGAAGTGATTTAATTAATTTCTCATTTCGCATGCAAGTATTTGCTAAAACATCTAAAAGTTTTGAATTGTTAATTACTAATTCATTTCTTATTTGAGATATTCTTTCAAACATTTTAGGTGCGACTTCTTTTGCACAAGCTCCCAATTCGCAAACGTATTCTAAAGAATCTTTATCTGAAGTAGAAGGTCTGTTTTCACTATAACAGTCTTCTTCAACTGAAGATTTTTGTATTCTATAAAATTTATGAACTGAGTTATCTCTATTTCTTGAAACGCTATAATATTTGTCAATTATTTCTGATGTGGATAAATCTTTAATTCTATGGCAAATATATTCACTGCAAAGCTGCATAGTTATTGTTTCATCTTTGTAAGGCTTTTCGTTAGTGTATAAAAAATTATAGCCTTGGCGATACATTCTTAAATTAAATTTTCCAAGATTTGGTGTTTCACAAGAAAGCTCTGCGTTTGCTCTTGAGCCTTTTCCAAGTTGCCTATCTGCTGAACACATAATACTTATTTCACCAGCAACATAAACATCATTTTTAGTGTGAAAAAATACATCAATATTAGAGTTCCAAGTGGCTAAAACAACACCAGATAGCCCGCTTTCATAATCTTCTAATCCGTTAGCATAAGGGACTTTATAGTTTGCAGAAATTTCAAAATCTTCATTTTTAGCGAGAATAGACACATGGTTTTGATTTATTGATATTTCACCAACTTGATTTTCGCCACACATAATTGGGAATGTGTTATCATCTTCTTTTTTGGCTTTGACTTTTAAATTTAATGAGTTTAATAGAACTACACCAGCTGTTAATGCTTGTTTTTTACTTAAATAACCTTTTTGCATAATAAGCCTCCGTAAAATCAATATAGCATAAAAGAATATGATTTTCAATAGCAAATAAAAAAAGGATAAAATTAATTATCCTTTTTTATTTCATTTCTTATGTTCTCCATAAACTTTAAAATTCATAATATCTAGCTTAAAGCCTAAGTCTTTGTTATCGCCTTTATAATAAGATGGGTCAATGTCAATTTTAATTGTTGTTGAGGCTGAAATAGAATTAAACACATCGTTTACATCAAGTGAAACTTTTACTGCTTTGTTCTTAGTAACATTAACAGGAATTTCTTTTGTTAATGTGTTAGAAGTTGTAATTGAATTATCACCTTTTACTAAGTTTGTAATAGTGATTGTGATTTGTAAATCGTCAACATCAACATTTCCGTAAACATCAAAAGTAACTTTCTCTAATGTCATTTTATAAAGCCAAGCCGGTTTGCCAGTGAATGTAATGTTTGTGTATTGAACTTGGTCATTATGATTATTGTGAGTGAAATCTTTAAGTGTTGCAGTAGTTGTTCCAGTTTTGTCATAAACTTTATATTTTACATCATTTTCAAAGTAAACAGATAAATCAATTCCTGAATTTGTTGTGTTGTTACAGCCATAAAGCAAAGCTGTTGGTAAACATAAAATGCAAATTAATAATGCTAGTATAAACTTTTTCATAATTATTTAAGGTTTAAGCCTTTCCTCCGTCGTTAATGTATAGTATTCCAAGTGTACCTTTTCCACAATGGCTAGTAATTGTTGAGCTTGCTACAGTAACAACAACTTGTTTGAATATTTTTTTATCTTCTACATATTGTTTAATTTCTTCAGCAACCTCTGGCTCGATAGTAGAATGGGTAACAAAACAAATTTCTGGGTCTGGGTTGTTGTATTCTGCTAAAACATCATCAATATATTGTTTTAAAACAGGAACCATTTTACCTCTAGGTTTTCCATTTGGTTTCATTTTTCCATCGATAACTTGAATTCTTGGTTTAATTTTCAATAAATTCGCTCCAAGCATGGCAATTGCAGAACATCTGCCTCCACGATATAGATATTCAGTTTCAGGAATAATAAATGATGCTTGAACAAAAGGAACTCTTTTGTTAACGTTTTCAATTATTGTTTGTTTACTATATCCATCTTTTGCAAGTTTTGCTGCATATAGAACTAAAAGTCCAGTACCTGTAGATAAGTTTTTGCCATCAATAATAGTAACTTTGCCGTCAAACTCTTTTGATGCAGCGACAGCATTGTTATAGCTTGTAGATAATCCGCTTGATAAGCCAATATGAATAATATCAGCACTATCATTTTCTTTTAAAATGTTTTCAAAAAACAACGTATAATCTGCAACACTAAGAGCAGAAGTTTTTGGAAGTTTTTTATTTAGTTTCACAAATTCAAAAATTTGCTCAGGGGATATATTTACGCCATCTCTAAACTCTTCTCCATTAAGGTTTACGTATAATGGAAGAGTATTTATATTGTATTCAGATAATAACTCTTTGCTTAAATCACACGAGCTGTCAGAAGTGATAAGAATTTTCATATTTTCCTCCTATGTTTAACAGTAAAGTTGTTTTACACCAAATAATCTATTCCAAATGGCATTAAATAAATTTTGCCCCGGTTTTATTTGAAGAACAACCTTTCCTAATATATAATCACTGGTTATTGGACCAAAATATCGACTGTCTGTTGAATTGTTTCTATTGTCACCCATAACAAAATATTCATTCTCATTCATAGTATGAGAAAATTCTCTATTTGTTCTTAATGCTTGAACTAGATGATTATAGTATTGATAATTTTTAGATTCGAGTATAGTGTATTTTAGTGTCATTTTTTCATCTTTAATATAATCTTCGTTTAGCTTAACACCATCAACATAAATTTCAATAAAAATATGTATATTAGCATCAACAATTTCTCTAACATTTTTTATTGTTATTGTTTGACCTGGAGTAGCAACAACTCTTTTTATGAGTTTATCACCGCTGTCAGTTTTTCCACCGTTAATTATAACAATATCTTTATTTTCTATTTTGTCTGATTTTATATAGTAGACGGTATCTGTATTAATCTCGCCGTCATTACCTAAGGCTGAGGCATTGATTGTTGGTTGCATTGAATATCCAACAACACCAATTTGGGTGAGTAAAATATTAAATACGAATAGACAAACAATAAAACAAACACCAAATATCACCATTCCGCCTAGAAAGTATTTAAAAATTGACGAATTGGTTACAATTTCAATAACACTAGGTTGGGTAGGTATTTCATTTGGCTTGTTTTCGATCTCTCTTTCAAATTTTCTTAATTCTCTTTTATTCATAAGAATAATTTTAGCACATATAATTTTTTATTGCAAATAAAATGAAATGAGATAATGTCGATAAATTTGGATATTTGTTAGCTATTTAATTTAAAAGAATTGCTTCAGTTAAAGAAACGACAGCATTTATATTTTTTACTAGTTTCTTTTGAACATTTTCTTTTACAATTTCAGAATCATTGTTTAATAAACAACTAATTAAGCAAGAGGCATTGTAAACAACACCAGCTAAAAGTTTAGCAATATCTAAAGTTGAGAAATCATAATCTTCTTCGTCATCAGAAGATAGTATAAGTTCCTTAACTTCAACAAAAATGTCTTTAATCATAACAGACAATAAAGATGAAGCTTCTTTCATATATTTTTGTGCTTTTGCAAGGTCTCCATTTTCCATTTCGATGGCATTAGAGACTAATAGCTTGTTTGCTTCTGCGGAATGTTCGATTAATTCGGTTAAAGCAATAATTGTTTTATTCATTGTTGTTTTCTCCTTATACTAATATAATATCATAAAACAAGACAAAATGTAAAATAACGTAGCAAAAAAAATCTAAATAAAAGCATTGCGAAAAGATAAATTTTATTTTATAATAAACTAAGAAATTATGCTTCCGTAGCTCAATTGGATAGAGTTGCTGGCTTCGAACCAGTCGGTTGGGGGTTCGAGTCCCTCCGGGAGCACCAAAAAAATAATGGGTTATTATATGGAAAGAAACGAAGAGTTAGAAAAAACAAAAAAGTATATTAGCTATTTTTTAAAAGATTTAATAACGTTAGAAATTTATAATGATAAGTTAAGGAAACCCTTACTATTTGTATATTTGAGAAAGGCTAGACATGAACTTCAAGTTTATGAAGCCGATCATGGTATACAAGAAATTGCAAAGCTTGGTTATTCTATACAAGATAGGAACATGTATATTTCAGATTTCTTAGTAGAGGAAGAATTTCAGCAAAATGGTATTGGCGGGCTTCTTTTCAAAATTGCTATTGCACACGGAAATAAAATGGGTGCAAATAGTTTGTATGGTTATGCTTCGCCAACAAGTTCAATTAAGGGAGTTTCTAATAATGAAGGAACTTCATATGATAAAGAACAAATGGCGTTAATTGATATTTATTCGCATTTAGGTTGTGAATTTATAAAAAACGATGATTATTTTAAGTTTGTAAAAACATGGAATAGAGAAGATGTTAAAGAATTTGAAAATAAAGAAATAAATGAATTTATTAGTAATATAGTGGAAAAGAATAAGCAAACAACTGAAGAACAAATCAAATAAAAAATCTAACGAATTGTCGTTAGATTTTTTGTATTTAGAATTTTAACCAATAACAAATAGGGGTTTAACACGAAGTTTATTTCTATCCATTCTAAAACCTTCAATTCTTCCGTCAGCAGAAATTTTCATTGAAATACCGTAGTTTGATAAGGTTTTAGCTGCCGCTAAACGACCACCACCAACACTACCAGCTTCAATTTTAATAATTGCACCAACTGCTAAAATATTTCCTTCATGGTCAATAATTGTTGCTCCGTCAATTCCTATTAATTCTTGGCGAAGTTTACGATTAAGCTCTTGGAATTTTCTTCCATTAATAATTCTTATTAGGTTTGCGGATTTATTGCATTTATCTTCAGTTAAAAATTCTTCAAAGCTAGGAATGTCTTTCATAGCATTGTCGTGGTCAAAGAAGAAAGAGTGGTTGATAGCTTCTTGTTGTTTGTATTCATAACAATCTTTAAATAGTAGGTCTGCACAGTCTATATGTTTTAAAATATTATATTTATCGCCTTGATTGACGTGGACAATACAACCTCCGTCACGGGCAAATGAAGTATCCAGAGCAGAAAGGTAAAGAGCTTTTCTCACTTCTTCAACTTCTCCAGAACGTTCTGCAAGCTTGCCAATTATTTCTTCATGGCTAAAGCACACCCATGCACCATTTCTCTTAGCAAACAAAAGTTGCTTATCTTTAAATATAAGAAGGTCACCCTCTTGGATTAAACAAACACCAATTTTTGCTCCAGTACAAAGGTTTGCAATATCAAGATATTCATATGGCGCTAAAACATTTTCTTTTGCTGTTTTCGGTAAAGGTTCATAGCTTAAAAGATTTCCATCTGCGGAAATCATTAAACAGGTATTTATACCATCAGATAACAAAGCACTATAATCTTTTTTAAGTATGTGTGAAATGTGCAAATTAGGGTTTGTATTTTTTGGTGTTTTTTTACTTGTTATAATAAATCCGAATTTTGCTTTTCTTCCTTCATAAGTTCTTAAACCCCAAGAAGAAACAGTATTTAAAAGATCGTTTAATGTAGAACTAGCACTTTTAGTTAATGCCTTACAAATTGCTTTTTGAGTTACTTGACTTTCAAGGCCTTTAATAAATTCATTTGAGAGCTTTGCCTTAAAAATATCTTTCATTTCTTCTAAAATTGATTTAACGAGAGAAACTTCAAAACTTTTAAAAGGTTGAACGCGTTTAATTACAAATCTTTTTTCGTCAGCACGGTTGAATTTGACCAAAATTGTGCCGCCTGCACCCTGTGCTACACAGGCATCTCTAGGGCCGGACTCTTCTTCGCCGACAATTTCTGAGCCTGTGAATAAAGAGAGAATATTATCTTGCAAGAATGTTATAAAGCGTTCTCTTTTCATTGCGTTCTACCTCAAATAAATTTATATATACAAACTAATAAAAATCTTACATATATATTTATATTAACATTAACTTTTTAAAAAATCTATTAAATTTTTATAATTTATTTAATAAATTATTAGTAAAATTGCATTTTTTAGGGCAAAATTAGTGATAATATAAAAAATCAATAAAAAATCAACAAAAAATTAGTAAAAGGTAAAGGATAGTTGACGATTGCGATTTAATTTCTATACAATGAAAGTATATTATTAAAGAAGGAAAAAAATGATGAAAAAAAGAGATTTTTCGTGCATACACAATTATTGTGATAGTTGTTTGCATGTAATTCAAGAAAAGAATGAAAAATTAAAACAATGCAATTATGATTGTTTTACTTTAAATGGTTGTAAAGGGACCAGTTCTGTTTGTCAAAATTGTGGGCAAATATTAAATATTGAGAATTTTGAAAACGATTTTGAAAAAGATATACAATTGTTTAATAGTGCATTAAAAAATAAAAGTCTAAAGGTAATTTGTTTTACCGCCCCATCTGTAAGAGTTGGTCTTGGTGATGAATTTGGATTTAAGCTTGGTGAGAATGTTCAAGGTAAAATGATTTCCGCATTAAAAAAACTAGGAGCAGATAAAGTTTTTGACATGAACTTAGCTGCGGATTTTACAATCACAGAAGAGGCATTTGAGCTTAAAAATAGATTAGAAACAAATACAAACTTACCAATGTTTACAAGTTGTTGTCCGGGGTGGGTAAGTTATTGTGAAAAGGTGTGTCCAGAGTTCAAAAAAAACTTATCGACATGTAAAAGCCCACAGCAAATGTTTGGTTCAATTATTAATAATTATTATGTTGAAAAACAAGGATTAAAATCTACAGATATATTTGTGGTTTCCATTGTTCCTTGTTATGCAAAGAAATTAGAATTAAAACAAACGAAACTTAATACAAATGTTGGATATGATGTTGATTTAGCAATAACAACTAAAGAGCTTGCTAATTTAATAAAAGAAAATAAAATTGATTTCAAGGAATTGGAAGAGCAAGAGTTTGATAGCTTTTTTGGTTTATGCAGTGGAGCAGGTGCTATTTTCGGCAACACCGGAGGGGTTTTGGAAGCAGTTTTGAGAAGTGCTGGCGACCATTTTGATGAAGAAAATAGAAAAACTTTAGAATATAAAATGGTGAGAGGCTTAGATGGAATAAGAAGGGCAGAAATAAAAATGAAAAACAAGGTTTTAAAAACTGCTGTTGTTACTGGCTTGCAACATGTAAATATAATTTTAGAGGAATTAAAGCAAGACCCTAAAAAGTATGATTTTATTGAAGTTATGGCATGTGATGGTGGGTGTATTGGTGGACCTGGGCAACCAACAAATATCAATAAACCAAGAGAGCAAGCTTTAAAAAGTAGAGCTAAAGGATTATATAATATTGATAAAAATTTATCACAAAGAAAGGCTCATACAAATCCAGCAGTACAAAAGGTGTATCAAGAATTTTTCGGAGATGTTGGGGGCGAGAAGGCAAAGAAGTATTTACATAGACAATATTAATGTGTAAAAATATTGACTAAAAAGGTCGAATTTTATATAATTATTAAAAAATAATTATGTGAGATTAAGATGAAAAAGTTAATAGTTTGCGTAGTTGCAGTAATTAGTTGTTTATTAGTGGGTTGTAAAGATGATAAGAAACCAAAAGATCCAGACGTTAATGTTGTATCCTTAACTGTTTGTGACCAATTTTATTTGGATACATTTTATGTTAATGATGTTGTAGACCTTATGGAATATACTGTAGAAGTAAAATATTCTTCAGATGAAACAGAAACTGTAAAATTATCAGACGTAAGTGTTAGATTTTTAGACACAAGAACTGCGGGAGAACAAACGTTAAATCTTTTGTATAAAGAGAAAAGTTTATCTGTAACTTATGTTGTAAATGTTGTTCATGAAGTTAGTGCAACATATAAAGGAGATACATTAACATTTCATAAAGGAGTAAAAGCAGATTTAACAAAGATAGAAATTGTTGTTTTATATAATAATGGTCGTGAAGAAAAAGTGAAAGTTTCAAATACAAAACATTCTCAAATCGACTATTCTCTTTCAGACACAATTAGATTTATGGAAGTTACATATGGAGCTGTTGAAGTATCAATTCCTTATAAAGTGACATGTAAAGAAATTGAAGAAAATGTAGAGTATAATTTCAACAATTCTCTTAATATATATGATAGTAGAGCAGCGAAAATAAAGTTTGATAATGGTTTTTTCTATTTATATACTGATGATAAAGAAAACCCAATCTTGTTGTTACCACAAAACTGTTTCAAAGAAAGCTTTAACAGATATGCAACTTTTGATAATGTTGGTGGTGCGCCAAAGAAAGTATACTTTTATCTAGTTGGTGATACAATTTATTGTGAATAATAAAAAAACTCTTGAGAAATTATCAAGAGTTTTTTATTTTATTCTTTTTCATTTTCGCATAATTCTGGGTGTTTTTTTCTATATTCTTCAGCATGCTTTTTAAGTATCTCTACTAAAAGATTAATTGTTTTTTCCCATTTGTCAGTTTTATAAATTGATTGAGATGCAATTTTATTACATCTTTGGACGAAAGATTTTAAACTTTCTTCATCTTCAGCATTAATGAATTTTTCTTCTTCATTTAATCTTAAAACGCAAAATTCTAGAGTTTTAGGTGAAAAAGGAGTAACCATTTCTGCTGTACGGACATTTTCTGCTTGTTCTTTTTCTGGTGCGACGAAGAATGGGGTTTCTCTTTCAGAATTAAACAAGTAACCAAAGAATTCGAAAGTGTCGTCTTTATGTCTTTCTAAGAATTTCTTTTCTTCTTCGAAAAGCATATCAATATTAAGCATTTGTTTGGCTTCTTCTTGTAATTCTTTAGCTTGTTTTTTTATTTCTTGTGCATCTTGTTTGTTGTTGTGTTCAATTTTATAGATGATGTGTTCCTTAAATCTCTTCCAAGTTTTAATTAGTTCAGGTCTTGTTGGTTGATTTAATGCACCGTTAGTATATTCAAATACACCTTCATCATTACAAATAACAACAGTTCTATAGCTATCTGAAGTTTTTGAATTAAAAACAATTTCAACTTTAGGTTTGTTTCTTTTAGATAACCCGATGGTTACTTTAGTTGGATTTCTATCATATGATGGAGGAAGCAACTGTTCTTGTTTTAATCTTGCACCAAATTGCGCCCAATCAACTTCGCCAAATTCTAAGAGGCTTAATTCCCTAGAGTATTCATTTCTTTGATTTGGTTTTAAGTTAACAGGCTCTAAACTACTTAATACTGTTGGTATACATGTTACTGTTCCATATTCTTTTTCTTCTTCATTATTATTATGTTTTACATGCTCACCGTATTTTTGAGCTGCAAGTAGACTTGTCTTTCTTGGCAAATCATTTCTAACATGCTCACCATATTTTTGTGCTGCGAGTAGTGAAGTTTCTTTTTTTTCTGTATTTTTTCTAGCTTTAAATAAATCAAAAATTCCCATACATTTCTCCTAACAAAATCATTGTATCATAAGACAGATTAAAATTCAAGAAGAATTAAAAAAAGCACCACATTGGTGCTTTAAATTTTATTTTTTATCGGTTAAATAAAAGGTGCAAGTTGATAGTTTTTTTCTTTTTAACTTAAACTCCTTTCCGTTTTCCATTTGATAACTAAAACCATCACTAAATGGGCATTTGTCACAAGAAGCTTTTAAATGCTCCTTCATAGGACAATGGCGAAGTGTCATGTAAGGGTAATTAACCCGTGTAGATATTTCACTTTCTGCACAAATAATTGGTAGATTAAAAACTGAAGCGGATACAGAATTATATACGTTTAAACCTGCACCAATAATAATGTTTGTATCAAAGAGTAGCGCATAATAATTGTTTGCAACTATGTTAATTTTAGTTTTTTTAATTATTTTTTCTAATAATTTTATATCGCTTTCTAGAGCAAAGTTTGGAGTATCTAAATAAGCTATTTTACCAAGAGCAATACATTTATTGATAAATAACAATACATTATCAACAGAGTACGTTTCTGGAGAATAAATTATGTTTTTGTTTATAAAGCCTTCATTAATATTTTCAACAAATTGAAAATCGTTAAATTTTGTTAATAAATAATTATTTTTTATCTTGATTTCTTTAATATTGCGTTTTTTTGCTTGGGTTATGGTTTTAAAAACAAAATCATAAATATTCCTTCTAAATTCATTTAGTTTTTGTTTAGGTATAAATACGTTATCTATTTCACAGGTTAAGTTTGCATTAAATAGGTCACTTTTACTAAAGTTGTTTTTTACCTCTTCAAGTGTTAAAGGCTGTTTTTGTGCTGGCTCGCAAAGTTCACCAAAAATCTCATAAGTTTTGTTGTCAAAAACAAATAAACAATGCATGTTTTTATTTGTTTTGAAAGATAGTTGTAAATCAATTTCTCTTTTCTTTAATGTTTCAAGAGCTTCAATTTCTTTTTTATAATCGAGTATTAAATGAATATTATCATCTTTAGCAATATTTTGAGTTGTTGTTAATTTGTATTTACCTTTACTTATTATTTTTAAATCATAAGCGGTTAGTGTAGTTTTTTCTTTGTTATCTGAAATTATTTTAAAAGTGGATTTTGGCGACAACTCACGACATGATGAAAAGTAAACCTCATTAAAATTTTTACCCTTGTTTACTCTTTCAACTTTACCAATAAAAATACCAATGTGGTTTTGAATATTTGAAATTATATTAGAGTTTCCATTAAAATAACCTTCAGTATACTCTCTGTTAAAAGCGAGTTTTAAATTATCTAAATTAGAAGAGTTATCATGAAGTTTATTATAATATTCTCTTGTTGTGGTTGCGACATAGAAAGGCCTTCTTGCTCGGCCTTCAATTTTAATGACGTCAATGCCGGCATTTTTTAAGTCATCTAGTCTATTAATCATATTAAAATCTTTTGCACTTAGTAAATAGCCAGTTTTTATTTGTTTGCCATTTTTCTTTAAAGTGTAAGGAAGTCTACAAAGTTGTTTACAACGACCTCTGTTTCCACTTGCATTATACAAGTAAGAACTTAAATAGCAGTTGCCACTAAAAGAAACACATAGTGCTCCCTGAGCAAAATATTCAAGTTCAACAGATGTGTTTTTTCTAATTCGTTTAATTTCAGAAAGCGGTGTTTCTCTGGCTAGAACTATTCTTTTAAATCCAAATTTTTCGAGATATTTAACGCCCTCTAAATTATGAATTGCCATTTGGGTACTTGCATGTATTTCAATTTGTGGATAATTTTTGTTTACTAAGTATGCAAGTCCAAGGTCTTGTATAATAAAATAATCAACACCCATATTGTATGCTTTAACAATTGTGTTTAAAGCATCTTGAAGTTCATTATCAGAAAATAAAATGTTTATAGCTAGATTAACTTTTACGTTAAAAATGTGTGCAAAATCTATAGCTTCTTCTAAATTAGAAAGGTTGAAACCATCAATATTATTGCGTGCGTTAAAATTGTTTATCCCAAGATAAACTTCATCGGCGCCGTTAAAGACCGCCATTTTTAAACATTCAAAATTGCCTGCGGGTGATAATATTTTCATAAGAACATTATAACATATAATTTTCTATTTGTATAACTTTACAATAAAAAAATGAGCTTTAGATTTTACTAAAGCTCATTTTTTTTAAATTAGATAACCGGTAATAGTTATAACACTAGTTCCGTTTGCGGGAACGGTAATAGTGTTGCCAGTTCCGTTTGGGATAGTAACGGTTGTTCCAACTAAAGAATACTCACTTGATGTAAGTTCAATATTTGAGCCACTGCCAATTCTCACATACACTCCAGTTATAACAAAGTTACTTGGTAAAACATCTGTAGTGGTTGAAGAAACCACTTCGTTATTAGAGTTATTAGACAAAGTTATAAAATAACTAAAAGTTTGGTTTGGAAGTACGCTTGTTTGACTAGCTGTTTTTGTTACAGAGAATTCACCATTAGTTTTTTTTTGTATAGTATTGCATGCAAAACCAGTAACAGTGCCGGTTGAGGTATATCCGATGCCTCTAACAGTGTTTGTGATTGATTGGACTGTTGAAGGCAAGTTGAATATAACTTGGCAGTTATAAGTTAGTGTCATAGTTGCGCCAACATTTAGTTGTTGAAGAGTAAAAGTTAATGGGTTTGTTGCAACAGGGGTAACAGGATAGGTAAGAGTTCCTACTGTTAATCTTGCACTACCTAAAACATAAGCTAAATTTCCGCCGCCAAGATTATCAATTATTCTAACACCAGTGAAAAAATGAGAAGAGTTGTTTGTAATTTGAATAGTATATGTTATAATTTCACCAGCAGCAAATGTATCCACACTAGAAGATTTTGTTAAAGTTAAGCCTTGAGCATCTTCTAAAACAACTTCATTGATATTTGAAGACGTGTTTAGTGTTTCACTAGATCCTGAAAATTGATAATTTGTTGAGGCTTGATTAGTTATAGTTGTTGCCATTTTTGTCCTCCTTGTAAATTTTAGCGTTGTTCACGCTTAATATATTTTATTCAAAGAGACAAATTTGTGTGCAAATTACCTAACATTTAATTTGTTAATATATGTTATATATAAATTTAATAATAATTGTGATTTTGTCTTGACAAAGTTTAAGTTTTTTAGATAAAATAAGTCGCTAACGTACATTAGGAGAAAAATAAATGGACGGAAGAATACATTCAGTTGAAACTTTCGGGACAGTTGATGGACCGGGTATAAGATATGTTGTTTTTACACAGGGCTGTGATTTTAGATGTAAATACTGCCACAATCCTGATACATGGAACTGTAAGGGAGGAACAACAACATCAGTTCAAAGTTTAGTGGAAGATATTGTTAAATATAAAAGATATATTCAAGGAGTTACTGTTTCTGGAGGCGAGCCTTTATTACAATTAAATTTTGTAACAGACTTATTTAAGGAAATAAAAAAGAACAATTTAGAAACTTGTTTAGACACATCTGGTTCAATTTTTGATAAAGACAATTGTGCTTTGCTAGAGAAAATTGATGAACTTCTTGATGTATGCGATCTTGTTATGCTGGATATTAAACATATTGATGATAAAAAACATAAAGAGTTAACTGGAAAAACAAATAAGAATGTATTAGATTTTGCAAGATATCTGGCAAAGAGAAACAAAAATGTATGGTTAAGATATGTTTTGGTGCCTACAATTAATGATGATGAAAAAACTTTAAAAGAATGGATTTCGTTTGCAAAATCCTTAGGAAATGTGCAGAAAATAGAAGTTTTGCCTTATCATAAGTTGGCGATAGAAAAATATAAAAAACTTGGTTTAGAATATCGATTACCTGATGTTCAAGAGCCAACAGACGAGCAGATTGAAAAAGCGAAAAAAATATTGCAACTATAAAGGAAGGAAAATAAAATGGAACAATGGAAAGGGTTTAAAGAAGGCATTTGGCAAGACAGAATTAACGTAAAAGACTTCATAAGAAACAATTATACAGAGTATACAGGTGATGAAACATTCTTGGTAGGGCCAACAGAAGCGACAATTAAATTAAATGAAAAAATTAAAAATTTAGAGCTTGATGAAGTTAAAAGGGGCGGAGTGTATGCCGCAGATACTTCTGTTATCTCTACAATAACAAGTCATGATGCTGGTTATATTGATAAAGATTTAGAGCAAATTGTTGGATTGCAGACTGATGAGCCATTTAAAAGAAGCTTGCAACCTTTTGGTGGTATAAGAATGAGCGAAAAGGCTTTAAAAGAATATGGCTACTCAATTGATCCAGATGTAAAAGAAATTTTTACAAAATATAGAAAGACACACAATGAAGGCGTTTTTGATGTATATACAGATGAAATGAGAGCGGCTCGCCATGCGGCAATTATAACAGGACTTCCAGATGCATATGGTAGAGGAAGAATTATTGGTGACTATAGAAGAGTTGCGTTATACGGTGTAGATAGATTGATTGAAGATAAGCAAAAATATTTGTCAACATTAAAAACTGTTATGACTGAAAAGGTACTAAGAGCAAGGGAAGAAACAGCAGAACAAATTAAAGCTCTTAAAGCTTTAAAAGTTATGGCAAGTAAGTATGGTTATGATATATCATTACCCGCAAAAAATGCAAAAGAAGCTGTTCAGTTCTTGTATTTTGGATATCTTGCAGCTATTAAAGATCAAAATGGTGCTGCGATGTCTATTGGTAGAAATACAACATTCCTCGATATTTATATTGAAAGAGATTTAAAGGCTGGCATTTTAACAGAAGAGCAAGCTCAAGAATTATTAGACCACTTTGTAATGAAATTAAGAATGGTTAAATTCATGAGAACGCCAGAATATAATGAACTTTTTTCTGGGGATCCAACATGGGTTACAGAATCTGTTGGTGGTATGAGTGAACACGGTTCATCGTTGGTCACAAAAAGTAGTTTCAGAATGCTTCATACACTTAAAAACTTAGGGAGTTCACCTGAACCAAATTTAACAGTTTTATGGTCTCCAAAACTTCCAGAAAACTTCAAAAAATATTGTGCTAAGGTTTCTATTGAAACATCAAGTATTCAATATGAAAATGATGATTTAATGAGAGAACTTATGGGTGACGACTATGCAATTGCATGTTGTGTAAGTTGTATGAGAGTTGGTAAGGATATGCAATTCTTCGGTGCGAGAGCAAACCTTGCAAAATGTTTATTGTATGCTATAAATGGTGGTATGGACGAAAGGTATAAAGAACAAATAAGTCCCCGCTTTGAGCCAATTACATCAGAAGTTTTAGATTATGAAGAAGTTATGGAAAAGTATGATAATATGATGACTTGGCTTTGTGATCTTTATGTAAATACTTTAAATGCAATTCATTATATGCATGATAAATATTCATATGAAGCAATTGAAATGGCTCTTCATGATAATGAAGTTAGAAGATTTTTTGCTACAGGTATTGCGGGTTTATCTTGTGCGGCAGACTCTTTATCTGCTATTAAATATGCAAAAGTAAGACCTATTAGAGATGAGAATGGTTTAGCTGTAGATTTTAAAATTGAAGGCGATTTCCCCAAATATGGTAATAATGATGATAGAGTTGATAGTATAGCAAAAGATATTGTTTCAAGATTTATGAACAAAATAAGAGCTTGTTATACATATAGAGACTCTGTTCCAAGTACAAGTATTTTAACAATAACATCAAATGTTGTTTATGGTAAAAAGACAGGAAGCACTCCTGATGGAAGAAAAGCAGGTGAGCCATTTGCTCCGGGTGCAAATCCAATGCATAATAGAGATACTAAGGGTGCTTTAGCAAGCC
Source organism: Clostridia bacterium (assembly GCA_045534555.1). Taxonomy (GTDB): domain Bacteria; phylum Bacillota; class Clostridia; order Christensenellales; family UBA1242; genus UMGS2069. Next base: position 4,155 of record JAZSJW010000010.1, on the reverse strand, counting down.
TAGAATCTGTTGCTAAACTTCCATATGAAGATGCTAGAGATGGTATTTCAAACACATTCTCTATTGTACCAAGTGCTTTAGGAAAAAGTTTTATAGATCAACAAACAAACTTAGTCCGTTTATTAGATGGTTATTCTTTAGGTGGCGGTCATCACTTAAATATTAATGTATTTAGTAGAGATTTGCTTCTTGATGCACAAGCACACCCAGAAAAATATCCTCAACTTACAATTAGGGTTTCTGGATATGCTGTAAAATTTATTAAACTTAATAAAGAACAACAAGACGAAGTTATTTCAAGAACAATTCATTCTTCAATTTAATTTTTTAAGTCACGAGATTAATTTTCGTGACTTTTATTTTGTATAAATTATCCAAAAAAATAAAGCTTAAGGGAAAGAATTTGTTTTCTCTTGACTTAAAAATTTTATAAAATTATACTTAAATTATGGAAAAGATTACAATAGTTATTAATGGTGTTGGTGGCTCAGGAAAAGATACTCTTTGCGATATGGCAAGTGAGGTATTTAAGGTTAGAAACAGGTCATCAATTACCCCAATTAAAGATATTGCTAAGTTATGTGGTTGGCAAGGTGAGAAAACAGATAAAGCAAGAAAGTTTTTGTCAGATATGAAAAAGGTTTTAACTGAGTATAATGAATACCCATTATCTTATTTGCTTCAGGAACAAGACGAGTTTATTAGTGGTGAAGAAGAAATTATGTTTGTTCATATTAGAGAGCCTGAAGAGATTAGTAAGTTTGTTAATCACTCAAAAACAAAAACATATACCTTATTAATTACACCAAGAGATGAACTAAAAGATAAAGTTTATGGAAATAAGTCAGATGATGATGTCGCAAATTTTGATTATGATTTTATCTTTGCAAATAATAAACCTCTAGACATAATAAAAGGGGAATGGATAGATTTTTTAAATGAAAATGTTTTAATAGAAGAAAAGACCGATGAGTTATAAACTCTCGGTCTTTTCTGTTTGATTAGCTTCACTTTTTCGATTATCTTCTAACATAAGCTTGCTTGGAAGAGACTTAAAATCTATTCCATAATACGAATAAATACTCATAACATCTAGTGTTACAAGTTTATTAAAATCTATGTTAAGTTTTTTGCAAACTTCTTTTATTGCATTTTCGTCTTGTGCTTCAAATTCAACATAAGTGGGGATTAGTGGCCAGAAATCTATATCAATTTCAACGTTATCCAGCATATATCTTATTCTTCGGTTTTCTTGAACACTTCTAGCTGTATAACCAAGCTTATTTAAAATTTCATTAGTGGCTATAAAGTCAGAAACAACAATTTCACTTTCTTTAGTGCCGTTAATTGATTTGTCTTTAATTTCTTTAATGGTTAAAGTTGTTTCTTTGCCGTTTGTTCTTAAACGTATCCAACTGTTTTCTTTTACGGGATTAAAATCATAGCAATTCCTAATTTGTAGCCAATCACCAACAAATTTGGCATTAGCATTTTTTAAATTTGTTTGAAATTCTTCCGCATTGACATCTAATAATCTACATTCAATTTCTGTTTTCATATATAACCTCCCATATTATAGAAAGTATAGCAAACATTCTAAATTAAAACAATTATTTTTATATTTAAAGCTTAATTTTGTTGGTTATTGAGAGTTAAGGGTTTATAATTAAGTTATGAAAGGAGATTGTTTATGAATATTTTTAGAAAAGTTTATTGTAGAACATATCAAGGTGTGTTTAAGTTGGCAATTCCATTTTTGCCATATAGAGAGCCTAAAATTTTAGAAACAGATGATGAAGTTGTTGATGTTTTGAAACAAAATAATATTCAAAATATTTTGCTTGTTACAGATAAAGGCATAAGGGGTTTAAATTTAACAAACTCACTAGAGGAAAAAATAAAAAATTCTCAACTTAATTTGTTTGTATATGATGAGACTGTTCCTAATCCAACAACAGATAATGTTGCTGCTGCATTAAAGATTTATAAAGACAACAATTGTCAAGGCCTAATAGCTTTTGGCGGTGGGTCTGTCATGGATTGTGCTAAAGCTGTTGGTGCAAGGGTGGCTAAGCCAAAGAAAACATTAAGTCAAATGAAAGGTGTAATGAAAATCAATAAAAAAATACCGTTATTAATTGCTGTTCCAACAACTGCGGGAACAGGTAGCGAAACTACTTTAGCTGCAGTAATTACAGATAGTGAAACAAGGCATAAATATGCAATTAATGATTTTCCATTAATCCCAAGATTTGCCTTGTTAAAGCCAGAGCTTACAACTGGGCTACCTAAACATATTACATCAACTACAGGTATGGACGCTTTAACTCATGCAATTGAGGCTTATATTGGAAGAAGTACAACAAAGCAAACTAGAAAATGTGCTCTATCTGCAGTGAAAGATATATTTGACAATTTAGTTGATGTTTATAACGATGGTTCAAATTTAGAAGCTAGAAAAAAGATGTTACATGCTGCATATAATGCAGGGCTAGCATTTACAAAATCTTATGTTGGTTATGTGCATGCTATAGCACATACTCTTGGTGGAAAATATAATGTTGCACATGGATTAGCGAATGCGGTAATTTTACCATATGTATTAAAAGCCTATGGCAAAAAAGTTTATAAAAAACTTTGGAAAATGGGAGTATATACAGGTCTAATTAATAAAGATGTTTCGTATGAAGACGGTGCTAAACTTTTCATAAGAAAAATTGAAGAAATGAATAAACAAATGAATATTCCAACAAAAATTGAAGGTATTAAAGATGAGGATATAGAAGAACTTGCAAAAACCGCTGAGAAAGAGGGAAATCCTTTGTATCCAGTACCAGTTTTGTGGACAAGTAAAGATTTAGAAAAAATTTATTATGAGATTAAAGGTTAATTATGAAAAAGAATTTTAATATTATAAATATATTGTTAATAGCTTTAGTTTTGGTTGGTGATGTTTTTTATATTTTAGAGGGCACTTTATTAATCAAATCAATAACAAGTGCAGGCTTTGTGTTGCTGGGTTTATTTAATTTACTTTACGCACTACTAAACAAAACTGAACAAAAAAAGTTTAGTATTATAATGGTTATTGGTTTAATATTTGCTATGCTTGGTGATATCATCTTAGAAATTGAGTTTATAATAGGTGCACTATTATTTGCAGTTGGTCACATTTTTTATTTTATTGCCTACACTACATTAGTTAAATTTGAATGGAAAGATTTAATTTATGGTGTGTGTATATTTGTTCCAGCAACATTAGTGATTTTGTTTTTACCAATCTTTAATTTTGGAAGTGTATTAATGCAAATTGTTTGTGTTTTTTATGCGATAATTATATCTTGTATGACAGGCAAATCAATTGCAAACTATGTAAGAGAAAGAAACTTTCTTCACTTATTGCTACTTCTTGGAAGTTCTTTGTTTTTGTTTTCAGATTTAATGCTTTTATTTAATGTATTTAGTGATGTTTCAAAAGTGTTTGGATATTTGTGTTTAATAACATATTATCCTGCAGAATGTATACTTGCTTATTCTTTATTAAAAACAAAATTTACAAAATAAAAAAGTCGGGTAAAGGGTTATCCCGTTTGAAACTAGTGTAATAATTATAAAAACACTTTATCATAATAGATAAGGTGTTTTTTGTTATTCGGTTGACAAATACTTATTACAAAAGTATAATAAGTGAGAAAAGTATAACTTGTTATACAAAAAAGGGGTTTGATATGGAAAAAAATAAAACTGATAAAAACAAATTTGTTGGTATTTGCAAAGTAGGCGAAAAAGGACAAATTGTTATACCTAAAGAAATAAGAACTATGTTTGACATAAATCCAGGAGATTCTGTTATTGTTCTTTGCGATAAAGAAAAAGGTATTGCTTTATTAAAGGCAGATGTTATTGATAGTTTAACAGATAAAGTATTAAAGAAATAAGGAGCGTTATTTATGAATATTATAACAATCGATAATGTTTGTAAAAATTATAAATCAAAGAAAGCATTAGACAATATTTCTTTATCAATAAAACAAGGTGAATTGTTTGGACTTTTAGGTGTGAATGGTGCTGGAAAAACAACTCTCATTAAAATTCTTTGTGGTTTAACAAGAAAAACAAGTGGAACAATAACGATAAATAATTTTAATTTAGATA
>JAZSJW010000022.1:0-10652 GCA_045534555.1 Clostridia bacterium | reverse complement strand
TTGTTTACGGATATTGTAATATTTATTATCATTATTTACGTAAAAGGAGAATGTTATGGAATTAAAAATGAAAAACTGGGTAATATTTTTTGAAGAGGGGGTAAAAATAAGTCCTGCGATATATAAGGATATTAGTTTAGTTTTTAGTAAAGATATTCAAAATTTTGGAATTGAAAATATTTTTATTGTAGAATATGGAGTTGATAAATTATTTTTAGAGGAAATTATACAGAATAACAAAGTACAAATAAATGTGGAATGGTGTATTATGGGGAATATAGATAAGGATAAAGGGTTAATAAAAAATTGTGATTATTGTTTGTTCTTTTCAAACAAAACAATTAATTTAGATAGTTATTTTTGGCATTTAATAAATTATGCAAAAGATAAAAAGAAATTGATATATATTACTTATTAAAAAAAGAGCTAAAATATAGCTCTTTTTTTTATTGTGTTTTTATAGTGTATTGTCAGACATAGCACGCGGAAAGCTAGAAAAATTGGGACTTTCAATGTTTATAATTCAATTTCGTCTAATGCTTCGGCAATTAGTTTTGCTTCTTCTTTGCTTCTATTTTTTGTGCTGTGAATTCGCCCTTCAATCTTAATACCAGGACCTTTATCAAATCTCTTTTTTAAGCAATATTTGCCATTACTATATTCTAAATAGTCAGTGTCCATTAAACCTTGTAGGGCATCATAAACAATATGGTGAATTTTCTTTAAATCGCCAGGGTCTAAAATTTCTGTTTTTGATAGGCAGTAACTCTCAACATCTTTTCCAGTAAATTCTGTTCGATAAAATATTTTGGAACTCTTTTCTTTAATAAAATCACCAACGAGGCTGTAATAATCTTGTCCACATAATTCATTTTCAGGTAGATACTCTTCCATAAATATACTCCTTATATAATAAGTATATCATAATTTGCCATTATTTGCAATACCGTTTTTGTCGTTTTGCTTTTTTGATGACCACCACAAAAAAGCAGGGAAAAGGTGAAAAAATACTAAAAATGGGTAAAAAATAGGCTGTTTTTTGCCAAAATGGGCAAAGTTACTAACAATTGTTAATAAAATTGTTAAAAAGTGGTCAAAAGTGGTTGACTTTGTTTTTTATTATAAGTATAATCAAATTATAAATTAAGAAGGGGGTAAACTATCATGATGATAATTGGCACATATCGTCACCAAACAGATGAAAAATCACGTTTACGTATGCCTTCTAAATTTAAAGATGCACTTGGTGAAGGCTTTATTGTAACAAAAGGAACAAACGGTTGTTTATTTTGTTTCTCTCAAGAACAATTTGAGGAACTTTATAAAAAGCTAGAAGCTGTTTCTATGTTCGATACAGAGGCTCAAAAACCAGTTCGTGCATTATTATCATCAGCTTTCGAAACAGAAATGGACAAACAGGGTAGAATACTTTTACCTCAAGAACTAAGAAATTATGCTGGCATCACTAAAAATGTTGTTAGTATTGGTGTTGGTAATCGTGTTGAAATTTGGTCTGAAGAGAAATTTGATGAGTATAACACAGCAGACTTTGATGAGGCATCTAATGCTCTTACTAAATATGGGGTGTAATAGTGGAATTTAATCATATTTCAGTTCTTTTAAATGAAACTATCGATAGCTTAAATATAAAAGATAACGGAATTTATGTTGATTGTACTATTGGTGGTGCTGGTCATGCAAAAGAGTTATTAAACAGAAATAATACTGCAAAACTTATTGGTTTTGATAAAGACCAAACTGCATTAAGCGTATCTAAAGCAAGGCTTGAAGAGTTTAAAGAAAGAGTTACCTTAGTTAAAGATGATTTTAAAAACTCTCCAACATATTTAGAGGAAAATAATATTAAAGTTCAAGGAATTTATGCAGACCTTGGGGTAAGCTCACACCAAATTGATACTGCTGATCGTGGTTTTTCATTTAGATTTGATGCTCCGCTTGATATGAGAATGGATACTTCGCAAAAAAAGACTTGCAAAGATATTGTTAATAATTATTCGCAAGAAGAGCTAAAAAGAGTTATCAAAGACTACGGTGAAGAAAAATTTGCATCTAATATTGCAAGAAAGATTGTAGACGAAAGAAAAAAACAAGAAATTTCAACAACAAAACAGCTTGAAAATATTATATTATCGGCTGTTCCAAGATATAGAGGGAATGACGGTTCAAGTAATGTTCAAAGAACATTCCAAGCACTTCGAATTGAAGTAAACGGAGAACTTGAGGGATTAAAAGAATTTATTATAGAGGCTACTGACAGGCTAGAAAAAGGTGGTAGGCTTTCAATAATTTCTTTCCATTCACTTGAAGATAGAATTGTAAAACATACATTTAGGGAACTTGCAACTGGTTGTACTTGTCCGAGCGACTTTCCAATGTGTGTATGTGGTAAAAAACCAAAGGTAAAAATAATTACTAACCACCCAATAACAGCATCTACAGAAGAACTAAAAATAAACAGACGTTCTTCAAGTGCAAAATTAAGGGTATTAGAGAGATTGTAGAGAGCTCTCCCTCAGACAAAAGCTTTGCTTTTGCCAGCTCCCTCGACAGAGGGCGCTTGTAATAATTAATTCAATATAACCTCCATCTGATGAGGGAGGTGGATTGAACGAAGTGCAAGACGGAAGGAGAGAAACTAAGTTTAGAAATTAGTATTTTAAGACTTAGCTGACAAGAGAAACAAGTACTCAAAATACAGGAGGAATTGATTATGGCTTATACAACTGATACTGAAGTAAGAACTCAAGTAAGAAGAGATGATAGATTTGGTGGCTTTGCTAGAACAGAAACTAGACAAAGTAATTTGTTTGAGCCAGAATTCAAACCTTTTGCTTTTGGTCAAACTGAAGATATTGTTGCATCAACAGACCAAATTGTAGCGTCAACAGATCAAATTGTAGCATCAACTGACCAAATCGTTGCTCATGAACCAGCATTTGAGTATGAAAGACAATATAATTTTGATGGAAAACAATATGAAACTCAAAAAAGAGAAATGAATATTACTTCTTTCGAAAGAGAAGAGCAAACTCAAACTGCTAGTGCATACAAAACTAATCAAAAAGTTAGATTAAATGCTAGAGGTAAAATTGCAATTACTGTATATTCAATTGTTGTTGCAATTATTGTTGCATTATGTATTTACAATGGTGTTATGATTAGTTCAATTAGTGGTGATATCGCTAGCAAAAATCAAATTGTTGCTACCGAAACACAGGTTATAAAAGACTTAGAGGCCACATATAATAGCTTAGGCGAGAATGACTATATTGCAACACAAGTAGGCGATAGTTTCAAAGTTCCTACAGAAGCGGATACAGTTAAAGTTTCTAATTTTGAAATGAAGACTAGAAAAGAAGTTAAAGAAGAAACAAACTGGTTTGAAGATTTCTGTGAAGCTATTAGAAAGTTGTTTAGTTAGTTTTTCTCGCTCACTATAAAGTGAGGAAAGCTATGGAAATTAAATATACATCATATTCAATTAAAAAAAGGTTACTTGCTATGATTATTCTAGTAACCTTTTTTTTGTGTGCTTTAATTATTAGATTATTATATTTACAGGTGATTAAGGGGGATTATCTTTCTTCAAGAGCCTATGAACAGTGGCTCAGAGATTTGCCACTTACTGCAAGCAGAGGAAATATTCTAGATAGAAACGGGGCAATAATAGCATCAAGTTATACCACTTATGATGTTTATGTTCGACATAATGAAATTGATGACGAACTTGAAGTTACCAAAATTATAGCAGATGCAACAGGACTTAACTTTGATGAGGTGTTTAAAAAAGTATCAAAAACTGGATATTCAGAAGTTAAAGTTGCAAGTGGCATAGATAAAGATAAAGTAAAAAATATTTTAGAAAATTATGTTAAAGGTATCTTTTTTACAGAAAACACAGAGAGGCTTTATAACTATGGTGACTTATTAACTCAAGTATTAGGTTTTGTGAGTTCAGATGGAAATGGGCAAGGCGGTTTAGAACAAGAGTACAATAAATATTTAAAAGGTATAAATGGAGTAAGCATGGTTGAGAGTGATTTAAGGGGTGAAACCTTAGACAACTCGTTATGTTATTATTTGCCTAGCATTGATGGTTTATCTATTAATCTTACAATAGACCTAAAAATTCAGCTTGAGCTTGAAAAAATTATCTCGCAAGCACAGCTTAATAATGGTGCAAAGAGTGCATCTGCAATTGTTATGGACCCTCAAAATGGTGAAATCTTAGCAATAACAACCAAACCTTCCTATAACCTTAATGAAGTGCCTAGAGATGATATTGAAACTTTGCTTAAATTATCTAGAGCATCTATAATCACTGATGCTTACGAGCCGGGCTCGACTTTCAAAATTATTACTACAGCAATAGCCTTAAATGAGGGTGTTACAAGTAAGCATGACCATTTCTATTGCTCTGGGTTTAGAATGGTTAATGGTGTAAAAATCAATTGCCATAGAAGAACGGGTCATGGTTCACAGAGTTTAACTAAAGGTTTAATGAACTCTTGCAACTGCGTATTTATGGAGCTTATTCGTAGAATTGGTTTAGAGAAGTTTTATAAGTATTTAGAAGATTTTGGAATAGCTACAGGTTATAATCTTGATTTTCCTGGGGAAGCAAAAGGCGTTTTGATGCCGAAAGCAATAGTAACAGATGGTGATTTATTTAGAATGGGGTTCGGTCAGTCAATAGCTTTAACACCACTAGCTTTAATAAATTCAGTTAATGCAGCGATTAATGGTGGAAAACTAATGCAACCACACTTTGTAACCAGTATAAAAACAAGCGGTGGACAAGTCGTGTATCAAAAAGAGCCAACAGTCATACAAGATGTTTTAAATTCTAGGGTTTCTTTAGACTTAAATTCAATGCTAAAAGAAGTTGTTTCAACTGGCGGTGGAAAGTATGCTAAAGTTGATGGCTATGATATAGGAGGCAAGACAGGTACTGCACAAAAGTATGAAAATGGGGCAATCGCACAAGGCAAATATGTTGCATCTTTTATAGGTTTTTATCCAACAGATAAGCCAAGATATTCAGTACTTGTTGTTATAGATGAGCCAAAAGGTGCTTATTATGGAGGTGTTGTTGCAGCACCAGTTGCGAAGCAGATTTTTGAAGCAATTTTTGATATAAGAGAAACTCCTAGAGATGAAAATTTAAAAGAAGAAGAAAGCCTAGAAAATGCAAACATTGTTTTGCCAGATTTTGTTGGTATGACCTTATCACAAGCGGTAACTAAAATTACAGAGCTTGGGCTTCAGTATTTAACAAGCGGAACAGGAAAGTATGTTAAAGACCAAATTGCAGCACCCGGTGCTAAGGTATCAGCAAATGATATAGTACTACTAATATTCTGAATTTAGCCCTAAAAACTTTTATAACAACGGATTGAAATTTAACAATTTACTGCGATAAAACGATAATTTTATTTAAGTGTAGCTTAAATTTTAAAAGCTGAACTTTAAAAATTTATTTAGTTATAACCGAAAAAAAGGAGTGTGTATGAAACTAAAAGACATATTAAAAAATAGTGATTATATTCTTTATGGAGATGAAAATATTGAAATAACAAATCTAAGCCACAACTCAAAAGAGGTTAAAGAGGGCGGGGTGTTTTTTGCTATAAATGGCGAAAATGTTAATGGTGAAGAATTTGTTGTAGAGGCTGAAAAACATGGTGCAAAGGTTGTAGTTAGTGAAAAAAAATTGGATACAAGTTTAATAAATGTTGTGGTGAAAGATGTTCGAAAAGCTATGAGTTTAATGGCTAGTGAATTTTATAATAAGCCGGCAGAAAAAATGTTTATAATTGGGGTAACGGGTACTAATGGCAAGACTACAACTACCTATATGTTAAAAAATATTTTTGAAAAAGCTGGGAAGAAGGTTGGTGTTATTGGCACAAATGGAATAATAATTGATAACAAAAAATACTCTTCTTTTTTCACAACTCCAGACCCAATTTTGCTTCAAGAAATGCTTCATAAAATGCAAGAACAGGGGGTAAATGTAGTGTGTATGGAAATATCCGCTCATGCCCTTGAACTTCAGAAAATATGGGGAGTTATGTCTGACATAGCACTCTTTACAAACCTTACTCAAGACCATTTAGACTACTTTAAAAATATGGAAAATTATTTTCAGGCTAAATGCAAATTATTTACTAAAGACCATGCTAGGTTTGGGGTAGTTAATATTGATGACCCTTATGGAAAAATTATTTTTGAAAATGCAGAAATTCCTATCGTTAAAATTTCAAGAGTGAAAAATAGCGAAGATTGTCATGCTGACATATTTGCTGATAACATACAACATAATAATAGTAATCAGGAGTTTGATGTTTCTTCAGTAAAAGGAAACTTTCATGTAAAACTAAACATGCTTGGAAACTTTAATGTTTCAAATGCTCTTGGTGCGATCTCTGCTGCAATAATGGCGGGAGTAGACACTAAAACTATAGTTAAAGCTTTTGAGGAACTTGAAATGGTAGATGGTAGATTTAATACTGTTATGATTAATGGAATTAAATTTATTGTTGATTATGCACATACTCCAGATGGCTTAGAAAATATTTTAAAAGCGGCTAGAGAAATAACTCAAGGTAAGTTAATTTCTGTGTTTGGTTGTGGTGGTAATAGAGATAAAACAAAACGGGCAATAATGGGTAAAATTTCTACAGACTTATCTGATATTACAATCATCACAAGTGATAATCCTAGAACTGAAAAACCGAGAGATATAATTTCGGATATTGAAAAGGGTTGCGATAGGCTTAATTACCTTGTTGTTGAAGATAGGGTTAAAGCAATAAAAGAAACATTAAAGATTGCAAGATGTGGTGATACTGTTGTGCTATTAGGTAAGGGGAGTGAGAAATATTTCGATGTAAATAATGAAAAAATACCTTATGTTGGGGATTTAGAAGTTGTGAAAGAAATAAAAAAGCATACAGAAAAAGTTATTAATGAAGCTATTTTATTATAAATTTAATTAAATTTGAAGCGGTGAGAGGTATAAATGGAATACTTAAATTATGTTAGAGCTTTAGTTGTGAGTTTTTTAGTTACTTTACTTATTTCTCCTTTTGTAATTAGTTTTATGAAAAAAGAGAAGATAAAGCAAACTATTTTACATTATGTGGAAAACCATAGCTCAAAAGCTGGAACACCAACAATGGGTGGCATAATTTTCCTTTTATCAATCTCTATTGTTGGCTATATTTTCTTCTCAGGTGCGAGCACTTTAGCTGGGATATGCTTGCTTGTATTTTTGGGTTACGGTATAACTGGTTTTTTAGATGATTTTATTAAGTTTAAATTTAAAAGAAATCTAGGGTTAAGGCCTTATCAAAAGATTATATTTCAACTTGCAATTGCTATTATTATTGGATTTTTTGTTTATAAAAACTCCAATTTAGGTGGGGAACTTATTGTTCCTTTCACAAATAAAACCATAAATATTGGTTGGTGGATAATTCCGTTAGTGGTTGTAGTATTTTTAGCGGCAACAAACAGTGTAAATTTAACGGACGGGCTAGACGGATTGGCAAGTTCTACAACAATGTTTTATACAATTTCTATCCTAGCAATAATGTTTACAATGATTAATAAACTAGACTTTGTTAGTAGCATTTACTTAATGGAATATAAAAATCTTATTAGTTTAGGGTTTGTTGTAGTTGGAGCGATGCTATGTTTCTTGGTGTTTAACTGTTTCCCTGCAAAAATATTTATGGGGGATACAGGCTCGCTTGCGCTTGGTGCATTTGTGGCAAGTGTTGCAATTTTTTCTAAGCTTACACTTTACATTCCAATTATTGGGATTATGTTTGTGCTTTCGGCTTTGTCAGTAATCATTCAAGTAGCATATTATAAAATGACAAAGAAAAGAGTATTTTTAATGGCACCTCTTCATCATCATTTTGAGAAAAAGGGTGTGCATGAGGTTAGAATAGTTGTTGTTTATAGTGTTATAACCATTTTGGTTGGAGCTGTGTGTCTATTAATAAATTTACTCTAGGTGTCAAATAAAGATAAGGGAGAGTAAATTTGAAAGCTTTAGTATTAGGAGTAGGAAAGAGCGGAAAAAGTGCAAATAAGTTACTGAAGAAACTAGGTTATAGAACTATTATTTTAGACGATAGTAAAAATTATAAGTATTCGAAAATTAGAGATAGGCTTTTAAGTGGCCTATCTCTTGTTGCTGTTAGCCCAGGTGTGAGTTTAGAGCATCAGATTATTAAAGATGCAATATCAAGAAATATTAAAATTGTTGGTGAGTTTGAGCTTGGTGCTTATCAACTTTTTGGGGATACAGTTGCAATCACAGGAACTAACGGTAAAACTACGGTTACAACTTTAATTTATGAACTAATGAAGTCGGAATATAAAAAGACGTTTGTTGGTGGGAATATTGGAATTCCTGTTTCTTCTTTTGCACTCAAGACGGATAGATTTTCAAAAACGGTTTTAGAGGTTAGTAGTTTTCAGCTTGAAACGATAGATAAATTTAAGCCTAATATTGCGGTAATATTAAATATTACGCCTGACCATTTAAACAGACACAAGACTATGGAAAACTATATAAAAACAAAACTGTCAATAACTAAAAATCAAACAGATAAAGATTATCTTATTTTAAATAAAGATGATGAACTTTTAATGAAACAAGATTTCTCAATAGTTAAAGCTAATATATATTATTTTTCAACAAAAGGGGAATGTAAGGGGTGTTATGTTCGTGATGATAGCATTTACTTTTATGATGGAAAACTAAGAACTTTTATTATGAAGGTTTCAGATATTTATCTAAAGGGAAAACACAACTTATCTAACGTTTTATCGGCAGTTTTGGTGGGTATATTGTTAGACATAGCACCTAGCAAAATAGCGGATATAATACATAATTTTAAGGGGGTAACGCATAGACTTGAATATGTTAAAGAAGTTAATGGTGTAACTTTTATTAATGACAGTAAAGGTACCAATATTTCAAGCACTATAGTTGCTATGGAAGCTATGACCGAACCAACAACTATTATTCTTGGCGGAAGTGATAAAGGCTATGAGTTTGACGAACTTTTTGAAAAAATGCCAATGTTAATAAAAAATGTTATTGTTCTTGGTGAAACAAAAGGCAAAATATTGTCTGCTGCAAAAAAGTTTAAAAGGTCAAATGTATTTACAGTGTCATCAATAGAAGAAGCTGTTAATGTTGCTTACGGATTGTCTGGTAAAGGGGAAACGGTGTTGCTTTCCCCAGCATGTGCTAGTTTTGATATGTTTTCAAACTTTGAGGAAAGGGGGAAAGTGTTTTCAAAACTTGTTAGACGTTTAAAATAAGGAGTTAGGTATGAAAGCTTTTGGACTAAAAATAAAAAAGCATAAAAAATTCCATGTTGATTTGGTGCTTTTATGTTCTGTTTTATTTTTAGTTGTTTTTGGAATTATTATGGTTTACTCAGCCTCTTCTTATCAGGCAGAGCTTCGCTATAATGATAAGTTTTTCTTTATGAAAAAACAGATTTATGGTGCTATTGCTGGGCTTATTGGAATGGTCGTTTTGTATTTTATTGACTTTGAGAAACTAAAGAAAGCTAGGTGGTATTTACTAATTGGTTCATTTATATTATTAGCTTTAGTTTTTGTTCCCAAAATAGGTGTAAAAGTTTATGGGGCAAGAAGGTGGATAAATCTTGGTTTTACCACTATTCAACCCTCAGAAATAGCGAAGTTTGCTTTTGTTTTGTTTTCTGCGGCAAGCCTTAGCAAACTAAATAGACAAGTTAAAAGTTTTAAAGGAATTTTACCAACACTCCTTACTGGTGGAATAACTTGTCTTTTAATTATTATGGAACCCAATATGTCTATTACAATTTGTGTTGGGGTTACTCTTGTTTCAATGCTTTTTATTGGTGGTGCAACTTGGAAACATTTTTTATATTTAGCTATTCCTGTTTTAGTACTCGTGCCAGTTTTGATTATTATTGAGCCATATCGTCTCCGCCGCCTTGTTGCATTTTTAGACCCGTTTAAATCTGCTAGTGGTGAGGGGTTTCAGCTAGTACAGTCGCTTTATGCACTGGGTAACGGTGGTTTGTTTGGGGTGGGGCTTTTTAACTCTAGACAAAAATACTTATTCTTGCCTTTTTCAGAAAGTGATTTTATCTTTTCAATAATAGCAGAAGAACTAGGCTTTGTTGGGGCTTTATTTATTATCTTAATTTATGTAGTTGTGATAATAAGGGGCATAGTAATTAGCAAAAATGCACCAACTCGCTTTGGGTCTTATTTAGTGAGCGGAATAACGACTTTAATAGCTATTCAGCTTATAGTAAATATTGCTGTAGTAACCGGCTCAATCCCACCAACGGGCTTGCCGCTTCCGTTCATTAGTGCGGGCTCAACTTCGCTGTTGGTTTTCATGAGTGCGATAGGGGTTGTTCTCAACGTAGATAAACAGAGTAGAAAAAGTAAAATTTAGTTTATAATATGATTCTGTTAAGTAATGCCCAAATTCTTAACAGAATTTTTTATTACAGCTGGCTTTAAATTTAAACGGCCTGAAGCCTTTATAAAATTTAAAGGATACAAATTGTAATCAAAATGTATACATTTTTTTGTTT
>JAZSJW010000027.1:0-6318 GCA_045534555.1 Clostridia bacterium | reverse complement strand
AGCGGCACCTTATTATCACACACTATATAATTCTGCTTCATTAAAACCAGTATATATAGTGGAAGTTGAAATATTTGATATTGATGAGAATGAAGAAAATAAAGTAACCTTATATGTAAAGGAAAATTCACAACTTAAATGTGCTGATATAGGACAATATCTTTGGTACTACTATGAATATGATTATTATTATTCAGAAGATTTTCAATCGTTGAGGGTGGAGCAACTAGATGAATTTTATCGGTTTGAAATTTCATTTATATATGATTATTATCATGAATACATTAAATATATGCGAACTTCAAGTACTGATGACTGGGAACAGATATCAGAAACTATAGTAAATGAAAATGGTGATATTACAATTCCAAGTTCAATGCAGTTATCAACTGCTGGTGCTGTTGGAGGATATAGTGGTGAAGTTGTGTATGTTGATGTTACAGTTGTTGATCATTTTACAGAATATACACCAGATATGTTTGGTGGTGAAAGTTTAGAGTGTGAAACACAAACTGTAATTCCTTATGGGCTTCAATTAAGTGCTGATCCGTGTAGAGATCATGGTTTTTTCAAAATAGAGGTGTCACCAGATAATAAAGTGTACTCTACTATTGATGAAAATAGGCACCAAGAAATAGATTTAGGTAGTTTAGATTGCGGTTGTTCATTTACTATTGGTGAAATAGATTATTCTTGGGAATACATATACTCATGGAAAGAATTAAATGAATATATGAAGTCAGGTAATGCTAAAATTACAATACATCGCTGGCATAATAGTTATCATTAGCATAACAATAAAAAAAACCACGGAATTTCCGTGGTTTTTATTTTATTGTATTTATCCTTTTTTAGTCACATTTTTAGTAAAATTTAGCTTATGTGGTAATTTTATGTTGTATTTTCACACTTTTGTACTGTTGTGAGTTTTGATATATGTTCACTGTAAAATTTGCTGTTTTTTAGTTTTTTATTTATATAAAATGACAATAAAGCTTTAATGTGCTATACTTTAGTTATGGCTGAAACAATTAAAACAACGGGAATAGTGCTAAAATCTAGCAAGCATACAATAGAAGCTGCAAGGCTTCTAGAGATTTTTTCTCCAGAAATGGGGAAGTTTTCTGCTGTAATTCGTGGTGTAGAAAAGCCAAAAGCGAAACTTGCAGTTGCTTCTCAACCATTTTGTTTCGGAGAATTTGTTTTAGCTGAAAGAAATGGTTATTATACGGTTACTGATTGTTATGTTTATGATAGTTTTTTTAATTTAGCTTATAATCTAGATGGCTATGTTCTAGGTTGTTCAATGTTAGAGGCTACAAGCAAAGTCGTTCAGTCAGGTCTTGAAAATTTAGAATTGTTTAAATTATTATTAAATAGTTTAAAAGTTATAGTTTATGAGAATGCAGAACCAACAGCAGTTATGATTAAATATTTAATGGAACTTTTAAACTCTTCTGGTTTTGGCTTTGATATTATTCATTGTCAAATTTGCGGGAAAAATATTTCTAATGATAAAACGTGTGGGCTTATCTATGAAGGCACAGGTGCAATTTGTGAAAAAGATAGTTTAAAAATGGAAAATCTTAATTTAACAAGTGCAGAATGGGGAGTTTTAAAAAATATTGCCAATAATGAAATAGGTCATATTGCTGGTCTCAAGTTTTCTTCAAGAGAAGCACTGACTGATTGTTTGAAGCTTATGCTGAAACAATTTTACTTTAGGACAGGTGAGAAGCTTACTAGTCTAGATAAATATTTCATTTAAGTATTAGAATGCTTTAGACTGAAATGTTTTTAAGCAAGTTATAATAAGAAATTCTGAAAAATTTGGTCAACATATTAAAAAGATAGCCTCATATTTTCTCACTAATAGTAGAAAATATGAGGCTATCTTTTTATTTCATAAAAATATGCATTAATTTTGCAGATTGATTGATTTTAAAATCATAGTGTTGTATAATAGAAAACGTGTAAAACATTAAAAACAAGGAGAAAACATTTTATGACTAAATTTGTTTACAAATTTGCCGAAGGTAAAGCTGACATGTGTGAACTTCTTGGTGGTAAAGGTGCAAACTTAGCTGAAATGACTAACATTGGTCTTCCAGTTCCTCAAGGTTTCACTGTAACAACAGAAGCATGTATTAAGTATTATGATGATGGCAGAAAAATCGTTGATGGCATTCAAAAAGAAATTTTCACTAACTTGAGTGACCTTGAAAAATTAACAGGTAAGGGTTTTGGTGATAAAAAGAACCCACTTTTAGTATCTGTTCGTTCTGGTGCTAGAGCATCTATGCCTGGTATGATGGACACTATTTTAAACCTTGGTTTAAATAGTGAAACTGTTGAAGGCTTAGCTAATTTAACTGGCAACCCAAGGTTTGCTTATGATAGCTATAGAAGATTCATTCAAATGTTTGCAGACGTTGTAATGGAAGTTCCAAAGCCATTATTCGAAGCAATCTTAGATGAAGAAAAGCACAATAAAGGTGTATCTCTTGACACTGAACTTGATGCTAACGATATGAAAGCAATCGTTAAAAAATTCAAAGAACTTTATAAGAAAGAAAAAGGCGAGGATTTCCCTGAAGACGTTAGAAAACAACTTATTTTAGCTGTTGAAGCTGTATTTAGAAGCTGGGAAAACCCAAGAGCTATTGTATATCGTAGAATGAACGATATCCCTGCAAGTTGGGGTACTGCTGTAAACGTTCAATCAATGGTATTTGGTAACGCTGGTGAAGATTCTGGTACAGGTGTTGCTTTCACACGTAACCCATCTACTGGCGAAAACGTTCTTTACGGTGAATATTTAATGAATGCTCAAGGTGAAGACGTTGTTGCTGGTATCAGAACTCCAAGCCCAATCGCTGCATTAAAAGAACAAAATAGAGAAGTTTATGAACAATTCGAAAAGATTTCTCAAACTCTTGAAAATCACTATAAAGACATGCAAGATATGGAATTTACTATCGAACATGGTAAACTTTATATGCTTCAAACACGTAACGGTAAAAGAACTGCAACAGCTGCTTTAAAAATTGCTGTTGACATGGTTAAAGCTGGTATGTGGACAGAACAAGAAGCTCTTCTAAAAATTGAACCAAAACAATTAGATAGCTTACTTCACCCAACATTCGAAGCTAAAGCATTAAAAGCTGCTAAGGCTATTGCTCAAGGTCTTCCTGCATCTCCAGGTGCTGCTGCTGGTAAAGTTTGCTTCACATCTGAAGAAGCAATTGAAAGAGCTGCTGCTGGTGAAAAGGTTGTTCTTGTTAGACTTGAGACATCTCCTGAAGATATCGAAGGTATGGCAAAAGCACAAGGTATCTTAACTGTTCGTGGCGGTATGACATCGCACGCAGCCGTTGTTGCTCGTGGTATGGGTACTTGCTGTGTTTCAGGTTGCTCTGCAATCGTTGTAGACGAAGAAGCTAAAACAATGACAGTTAATGGTAAAACATATACAGCTAATGATTACATCTCTATTGATGGTGCAACTGGTAATGTTTATGGTGAACAAATTCAAACAGTTCCAGCATCTTTAACTGGTGACTTTGGTAAAATCATGGCTTGGGCTGATAAATATCGTGCATTAAGCGTTAGAACGAATGCAGATAACCCTCGTGATGCTAAACAAGCTTTCGAGTTTGGTGCTGAAGGTGTTGGTCTTTGTAGAACAGAGCATATGTTCTTCGAAGCTGACAGAATTAAAGCTGTTCGCGAAATGATCGTTTCTAAAACTGTTGAAGAAAGAAAGAAAGCTCTTGCTAAAATTCTTCCAATGCAAAGAAAAGATTTCGAAGGCATTTATGCTGAAATGAACGGAAACCCAGTAACAGTTCGTCTTCTTGACCCACCACTACATGAGTTCCTTCCTCATACAGATGAAGAAATTAAAGAACTTGCTAAAGAAATGGGCTTAACATTCGAAGACTTAAGAGCTACAGTTGATTCTCTTCATGAATTTAACCCAATGCTTGGTCACCGTGGTTGCCGTCTATGTGTAACATATCCTGAAATTGCAGAAATGCAAACTCGTGCTATTATGGAAGCTGCTGTTAATGTTAACAAAGCTAAAGGCTTCAACATTGTTCCAGAAATTATGGTTCCACTTGTTGGCGAAAAGAACGAGCTTGATTATGTTAAAGAACATATCGTTGCAACTGCAGAAGCAGTTTTAAAAGAAACTGGTTCTAACATGAAGTATAAAGTTGGTACTATGATTGAAATCCCACGTGCTGCATTAACTGCAGATAAGATTGCTGAAACTGCTGAATTCTTCAGCTTTGGTACTAACGATCTTACTCAAATGACTTACGGTTTCAGCCGTGACGATGCTGGTAAATTCTTATCAGATTACTATGCAAAGAAAATCTTCGAACAAGATCCATTTGCTAGAATTGATGAAAATGGTGTTGGTAAACTTGTTGAAATGGCTTCAAGACTTGGTCGTGAAACAAGACCTGACATTAAGCTTGGTATCTGTGGTGAACACGGTGGTGACCCAGCAACAATTGAGTTCTGTCATAAAGTTGGCTTAACTTATGTTTCTTGCTCACCATTCAGAGTTCCTATTGCTAGATTGGCAGCAGCTCAAGCTAATATTAAAGCACCTAGAAAATAGTCATATTTCACATTTCTCAGTGTGTTAACTAAAAAAATCAACAGATTTTTAAAATATGGATTAAAAGCACATACATTTAAATTGTATGTGCTTTTTTATTATAGCTGGCTTTAAAACTTTACAATCTAAAGCTTTTTTAAAGTTTTAAAGGAAGCTCCCGCTGAATTTTTTTGTTGCCTGCTGAAAAACGCAAACTCTGCCTCTTTTCTAGGTGCTTTTGGATTTTAATTTTTTTTGGAACTTTCGTCTTTTATTGGTTTGAATAAGTTGCAAGTGCTTTAATAATTGATGTAAAAAATCAAGCCAAGCCTTATCTAACGAAAATAGTCATTTTTAACATTCCACTCAAGTTTTTTGGGTGGAATTTTTTATTATTGTTGAAATTGACTTATTTATATGCTATACTAACTTTAATTAGGGGTAAAGTTTATGTTAGAATATGATTTTAATAAATTAGATAATGATTTTATAACGCTTTGGTCAAAATATATTTTGTGGAATGATGCATCAAGTATTATTAAACCACTAGAACGTTTAGCAGAAAAAGGTCAAATTAATGCAATTCAAAGTTGGTATTTAATAAAAAAGCAAGAAGAAAAGAACGAAAAAATTGATGCAATTGTTGATGGGTATTATGGTAAATCTTTTAATGAAGCACTAGCAATTGCAAATAGAGTTTATGATAGAGATAGAGCTGAATTAATTGAACTTCGTAAACAAATATCTGAGAATTATGACCTTGGTGTTGAACTAGCTCAAACTAAATATGATGAAGGATATATTATTCCAAAAGAAGAAAATAGATACTTTATCGAAATGAATAGATTAATTGAAGAGTATAAAAACACTGAATACGCAAAACTTTTAATGTATGCCGCAGATTTAACTGAGAGTGCTTGTCGGTCAGCAAAAACAGTAATGGTTTTTGAAAGATTATTTGAAATATATACGGCAAATCCAGTAGTGTTAGATTGTGATAGTCTTCACGAAAAAACAATAAAAGAAGTTGGAAAAGTTGCAAGAAAATATTTAAAAGAGTATTCAGATCATTCGGATGAAGATTTGATTAGAGCAAAATATACTTTAGGTAAGAATTTATTATTCTTTTCAAAAAATAAAAAAGAGCGTGCAGAGGGGACAAAAATTTTGCTTGAATTATCTAAACGCCCATTATCAATTGATAAAGAAATAGAAAGAGAAAAAATTGATGGAACAGATGTTATGCAAGATTTAACAAAAAGTCCTTTAATTTTTGAACGCGAAGAAGAAAAAGAAGTATAAATTTAAACACCCAAAATTAATGGGTGTTTTTTATTTTGTGATTATTAAAATTCATTAAAGAGTTGAAAAATTTTTTTATTGCTGAATTAACGCAATAAAACATGTTTTGTAATCACTTTATTATTATAAACATTAATAAATAAGTATTACAAAAACAATTGACTTTTAACCTGATTTAAGCTATTATAATTGTAATTAAAATAATAGGAGAAAACATATGGCAAAATTTAAAATTGATAAAGAGAAGGTTCAAAACAAAACTGTTAACAGAACAATCAGATTAAAGCAAGAAACCTTTAATAAACTTATGAATTTAAGTGAAAATAATGAAATTTCCTTCAATAAAGTTGTTGTTGAATGTATTGAATATGCATTAAACCATATGTAATATAAAACATAAAAAC
>JAZSJW010000004.1:0-22921 GCA_045534555.1 Clostridia bacterium | reverse complement strand
GCTTTTTGTTATGCTAAAAATAAAAAAAACTATAATATAACCGAATTTTACTTGACACAGGGGGGGGGGGGGTAAGGGTTATACTTAAAAAAGTAAATTTAGGTATCTTTCAAAATACATATTATTTGTGTAGAATAATGTATATTTATAATAAGCATTACTTTAGTAATGTTTAGTTAAAATAAAATTTGTAAACATGCAAATAATAAATATAGAAAAAGCCAATAAGGGAGAACAAAATATGCCTACCGTATTATCTAAAAAGTGGATTTATATTTTATCTAGTATTTTTGCTGTGGTTATCATGGCTGTTTCGCTTTGTTTTGTGTTTATTAAACCAAACAAAGATAATAATGAACAAAAAAAACCAATAATACAGGGAGAGGTTGTTTCTAATTCCGAGGTTAATAAAGACAAAGGAGGATATGTTTTTTTAGAAGAAAACTCCTCATACACAATGTTTGGTGGGACAATAAGTGGAATGACTTCAACACTTGGCGGTGCGGTTTATGTTTCAAGTGGTGCAACATTTACTATGAATGGAGGAACTATAACAGGTTGTACTGCTGAAGAAAATGGCGGTGCTATATATGTTGCAAATGGAGGAACTTGTATAATCAACGATGGAAATATTTCCAATAGTAAAGCCTTAAGTGAAAACCTTGATAATGAAACTATCGGTCATGGAGGAGCTATATACTTAGAAGATGGAGCAACATGTACGATAAATAACATAACAATAAGTAACTGTACAGCAGCTTTTGGTGGAGGGGCTATTACTCTTTTTGGCGAAAATGCAACTCTTGATATTGTGAATATAACTATTAATGAGTGTTCTGCCCCTGCTGGTGGAGGAATATGTATTATTGACGGTACTGCTTATATTAAAGGAGGAATAATTTCTAATTGTTCAGCAGAAGGAGGTTATGGTGGGGGAGTTGTAATTGTTTCTTACAATACTGATGGAAAAGCAACACTCAATATTAGTGGTGGATCAATTAATAACAATATCAACTCTGGAATTTATATGGGACCTGGAGTTCTGAATTTTGGTGGTTCAGCAGAATTAAAAAACAATACTGGTAGTGGAATTTATGCCGTTGGGGGAACATTAAATTTAACAGGTGGAACAATATCTGAAAACTCTTCGTTTGCATATGGAGCAGGGTTGGACCTTAGAAATGCAACGAATGAAACTGTTACATGTGAAATAAGTGGAACGACCATTTCTGGCAATACATTTACCTCAGGAGAAACACAAACGTGCTATGGTGGAGGTATATATGCTGCTGGTTCTGGAACTAGCATAACAATGACAGGCGGTTCTGTTTCAAACCATGAAAGAGGTGGCGGGCTTTATTTAAGTGGAGCTTCATTTACAATGCATGGTGGATTAATAGATAGTAACAAAACGAGTGCTTCTGGTGCAGGTGTATATACTAATTCATATTTTAAGATGATTGGGGGTACAATATCAAATAATACAGCAACAGGAAATGGAGGTGGAATTTACTCTACCTCAACAGTGGAATTTACCGAAATGTCTGGTGAATATTCTCCAACTGTTTCATACAATAAAGCAACGGACGGTGGTGGGGTTTATTCCAGCCATATTGATGCTCTCGGAGTTTATATAGGTCATAATGTAGCAACCAGATATGGTGGTGGAATTTATGCAGGAAACAATGCAAATATAAATTTGGTATCTATTGCTGGGAACAAAGCTGTTAATGGTGGGGGGCTTTTCGCAAGGCACTATGCCACAATTTCAAGTGTGTCAATTTATGAGAATGAAGCAACAGATAGTGGCGGTGCTTTTTATGTTGGATTTCCAAATAATCAAACCCAATATGGCAAATTCACAATAACAGGGGGGCTTATTTATGAAAATAGTGCAGGGAATGGTGGTGCCATGTATGCACGTTTCACAACTGTTGACATTCAAGGTGGCGATTGGGGGAGCACATCTGCAAGTTCAGGCAATTCGGCAAGCGGAAGTGGCGGTGCGATTTTTATTACAAATAGTACTTTTACAATGAATAATGGAACCATAAGATATAATAATGCAGTTAATGGCGGTGGTATTTATTTTGGCTCAAGTAATATAGCAACTTTGTCTGCCGGAACAATATCAAACAATTCGTCAACAAATGGCGGAGGCATCTATGTTGCTTATGCGAACAATAATGAAGAAGTTCAGCTAACAGGTGTATTAATAAATAATAATACGGCAACAAACGGTGCAGGAGTGTATGTCACAAAAAACAGTTCAGATAGTTCAAAGATGGGTATTGTTCGGATTTATGATGGAAGCATTATGCAAAATACAGCAACTACAAATGGTGGCGGTATATATAACGATGGAAAAGTTTACTTAGAAGCAGGGTTCATATATAGTAATAAAGCAACTTTAGGTGGAGGTATATATTCTAAAAGAACACTTTCAATAAAAGGCGGAAGTATAGGTATACTTTCAAATGACGCAAAGTATGGAAACACCGCAACAGAAAGTGGCGGAGGAATTTATGCCACAACATCGTTTACAATGTCTGGAGGAAATATACTTTATAACAAAGCAACTGTTGATGGTGGAGGAGTATTTTGTTCTTCAAGCATTACAATGAGAGGTGGCTCGATTAATGAGAATTCAGCAACTACAAATGGCGGTGGTATATATAGTTCTTCAAGCATCACTATGAGTGGTGGTTCGATTAATAGTAATACGGCAAAATTTGGCGGGGGTTTATTTGTAATTAATGCATCAATAAGCGGTTCAGATACTAAAATTCAAACAAATACGGCGACAGAGAATGGTGGAGGAGTTTATTGTAGAGGTGGAACTTTAAATATAAGTGGTTCTAGTAGTACTGGTGTTCAAATAACCAACAATATAGCAAATAAAGGCGGAGGTATATTTGCGAGTAGTAATAATGGTGCAATATCCGGAGGTTCAACCGTAGATGTTTCAAATGTTAGCATAAATGCAAACACTGCTTATGAAAGTGGTGGTGGAATGTTGATTTATTTATCTAAACTAACATTTGGAAGTGGTGCATGTGTAAATGAAAACAAAGTTCAAATAAAGTCCTTTAAAACCGCTGTTTATGGTGCAGGAATTACTATTGATGATAGTGAAAAATCTGTTTTTAGTGGTGGAGAAATAAAAGAGAATTATATCTCAAGTGGTAATTGTTATTCCGCATCAGGCGCTGGATTATTTGTGTCTGGGGAAAACACTAATCTTTATTTCAATTCAACAGGACCACATTTCTATAACAATTATATATCAACGTCAATTGTAAATAGTGCAGGTGGAAACATTTTCATAAACTCGGATATTGTAAAATTTTCAATGCAAAGTGGAAGAATTGAAGGATCAGGCACAAGTAAAAAATTGGCTGTGATGGGTGGAGGAATAGCAATATTTTCAGAAGAAGATGACATTGATGCAAAAATCAACATTCATGGCGGGTCAATAAGTAATTGTTATGCTTCTTATGGTGGAGGTATTGCCGCATTTGGAAAATTTGTTTTTCAATCTTCTAGTTTTGGGTCTCCAAGTATTAGTGGGTGCAGTGCATCTTCAGGAATTGGGAATGCAATGTTTTTGTCAGATGGTATGACACTTTCGGGAACTGCTAGTATTTCAGGTTCAATAGCGATTGCGTCAAATGAATCTTCTGGCAGAGACGAGGCAGATAAAACTACATATGGTATAGAAGTTCCATATAGAACAGGATATATAGTTGCTCAAGGAACTCTTACAAATTCTTTTGATTTATCATTTTGTGAATACTCCCTTGGCTTAAATTCTTCTTTCAAAATATCGTATACGGTTACCGCAGGCGCTTCCTATTTAGAAAAACATTATATGAATAACAAAGCACTTATTCAGACATCAGCAACATCAAACAAAGAAAAGTTTACAGTGCCTGATGGGTATACTTTAAATAAACATTCAAATGGATATGATTTAGTTGTTGCATATACGGTTAAAATATATCACAATACGAATTCAATTTCTCGTACAGATGTACACGAAGATGCTACACTTGTAGAGACATATTCTGTAAAATTGACTGCAAATTCAGTGATAAATGTAACTGGTGTAACGCAAACAATTCACTTAATATTTGAGATTACTTACCAGATTGACATTGATGGAGATGGAACTGTTGATGTGACTTTAAAATCAAATAGATTAAAAGATGGAACTCTCGCACATCAATGTGGTAAAACTTCAATTTTGTGCACGAATGATGATCATAGATATTACACAGCATATAAAGCTGTTAGCGGAACAGGTATGCCCGCAACAAACGTTTATGATACAGCATTAAATATCATGACATCAATTGTTGATAGACGTTCGGCACTTGAATACAGAGTTCTTACAGAATTATATATTACAGCTTATTAATAAAACGCAAATAAAAAGACTATCTTTTGATAGTCTTTTTATTTGCACTACTTTCAATAAAATAATATATTCATTGTTTACAAAATATTATATTTAGTGTAAAATAATACTCGTAAGTATTTTAAAGTAATAAGTAGCAAATAATATGGAAGAGGGTAAAGTTTTTTGGAATTTAAGCTTCATTCAAAATTTAAGCCGACAGGTGATCAGCCTCAAGCCATTGATAAGCTTGTTGAGGGTTTAAATGACGGGTTAAGAGAGCAAGTTTTGCTTGGTGTTACCGGTAGCGGTAAGACTTTTACCATGGCTAATATTATTGAGCGTGTTCAAAGGCCAACAATTGTTATTGCACACAATAAAACCTTAGCGGCTCAGCTTTGCAACGAGCTTCGTGAGTTCTTCCCAGAAAACTCTGTTCATTATTTTGTTTCTTATTATGATTACTATCAACCTGAAGCATATATTGTTTCAAGTGATACATATATAGAAAAAGATTTAGCTATTAATGATGAGATTGATAAACTTCGCCATTCAGCAACATGTGCGCTTTCTGAAAGAGATGACGTTATTATTGTTGCCTCTGTTTCTTGTATTTATGGTCTTGGAGAGCCAACTGAGTATCATAACATGGCAATTTCGCTTCGTCCGGGCATGGAAATTTCAAGAGAAACTGTTATTTCAAGACTTATTGATAACCAGTATAAAAGGAATGATATAGAGTTTACTCGTGGCACTTTTAGAGTGCGTGGTGATGTTCTTGATATATTTCCATCAAATAACAGTGATTATTCAATAAGAGTGGATTTCTTTGGTGATGAAATAGACGCTATTTATGAGGTTGAGGCGGTTACAGGTAAGGCTATAAATAAATTAAGCCATGTAGCAATTTATCCGGCAAGTCACTATGTTTCAAGCCCAGAAAAGATGAATGCGTGCCTAAAACAGATTGAATATGATATGGAAGATGAGGTTAAAGCTTTTGAAGATAATGGCAAAATTGTTGAGGCTATGAGATTAAAGCAAAGAACATCTTATGACATTGAAATGCTTAGAGAAATGGGGTATACAACAGGTGTTGAGAATTATTCAAGATATTTTGATGGTAGAGAACCAGGAGAGGCCCCATATACTCTATTAGATTATTTCCCAGATAACTATTTAATGATAATAGATGAGAGCCATATGACGATTCCTCAAATTAGAGCTATGTACAACGGGGACAAAGCAAGAAAAGATAATCTTGTAGGTTATGGCTTTAGATTAAAATCTGCCTATGATAATAGGCCTTTAAAATTTCATGAGTTTGAAAAGAAGTTTGATCAACTCATATGTGTTTCTGCAACACCAGGGCCATATGAAATGGAACATGCGGATAATGTTGTTGAACAAATTATTAGGCCAACAGGTTTATTGGATCCAGAGATTATTGTTAGGCCAGTAAATGGTCAAGTTGATGATTTGCTTGGCGAGATTAATATGACTATTGCGAGTGGTGGTAGAGTTTTGGTAACAACTCTCACAAAAAAGATGGCGGAAAAGTTAACAGACTATCTTTTAGAGCATGGAATAAAAACAGAGTATTTACATTCGGAGATAAAAACTATTGATAGAATGGAAATAATAAATTCGCTTAGAACTGGTGAAATAGATGTAATAGTTGGAATTAATCTTCTTCGTGAGGGGTTAGATTTACCTGAAGTAAAATTAGTTGCAATACTTGATGCTGATAAGGAAGGTTTTTTAAGAAGCGAAGGGGCACTTATTCAAACAGTTGGTCGTGCTGCAAGAAATGCAGAAGCAAAGGTAATTATGTATGGCGATGTTATAACAAAGTCTATGAAGAGTGCGATTGATGAAACAAATCGCCGCCGTGAAATTCAAATGGCATATAATAAGAAACATAACATTACTCCAAAAACAATTGTTAAAGATATTCAAAAAACACTTCTTGTATCAACTAAGGTTGGGGAAGAGAGTAAGTTAGATAAGCAAGAAAAATTAAAATTGATTTCAAAGCTAGAAAAGGAATTAGAGGTTGCTGTTAAAGACTTAGACTTTGAACTTGCAATTACTTTAAGGGATAGAATTTTAGAGCTTAAAGGCATTGAAAACAAAGCGAAAGAAAGAACAATAAAAAGAAAGAAATAGTACTATGTGTGACATATGTGTTATGTGTGGCATAGCACCGTTAATGCTAGATAAATTGGGAGTTGCAATAAAAAAGGAAAAGATAATTATGAACGAAAAAGAAGTAATAAAAATTGTTGGAGCGAGAGAAAACAACTTAAAAAATGTTAACCTTGAAATACCAAGAAATAAGTTAGTTGTATTTACTGGACTTTCAGGTTCAGGTAAGTCATCACTTGCATTTGATACGATTTTTGCAGAGGGGCAAAGAAGATATATGGAGTCTTTGTCTTCTTATGCTCGTCAATTTTTAGGGCAAATGCAAAAACCAGATGTAGATAATATAGAGGGTCTTTCTCCTGCGATTGCTATTGACCAAAAAACAACAAATGCAAATCCTCGTTCAACGGTTGGAACTGTTACTGAAATTTATGATTATTTTAGGCTTTTGTTTGCACATATTGGTGTGCCATATTGTCCTAATTGTCATGTACCAATTAAGCCAACAACTATTGATACTATAATTAAACAAACTCTTAGTTTGCCTGAGGGAAGTAAACTTATGATTATGGCTCCTGTTATTCGTGGTAAAAAGGGAGAGCATGATAAACTTTTAAAAGGCTTTAAGAAGAGTGGTTTTGTTAGAGTTAAAATTGATGGTGAAGTTTATTCTCTAGATGATGATATTAATATTGATGGAAAGAAAAAACATGACATTAGTGTTATAGTTGACAGAATTGTCGTTCGTGATGATGTAAAAACAAGGCTTGCTGATAGTATTGAAACAGCATTAAAACTTGCTGAGGGTTTGGTTGTTGTTGATTGTGACGGTAAAGAAAAGTTATATTCGACAAAACACTCTTGTTCAGAATGTGGTTTCTCATTTAGTGAAGTTTCGCCAAGAATGTTCTCATTTAATACAGTATATGGTGCATGTCCTGAGTGTTCAGGCATTGGTTATAAACAAGAGATTGATGAAAATTTAATTGTTCGACACCCAGAACTTAGTTTGAATGACGGCGCAATCTACGTAAATGGTTGGACAGATGGTGGCTTTGCAAGAATGTATTTAAGGTCTTTATCTGCCAAATATGGTTTTAGCTTAAACACACCATATAAAGATTTATCTCGAGACATTAAAGACATTATTCTTTATGGAACAAAAGGGGAAGAATTAGACCTTGAGTATAATACAGAAAAATTCTATGGTTCGTATAAGGGTTCCTTTGAAGGAATTATACCTAATCTTGAAAGAAGATTTAAAAACTCTAATTCGGAGTTTATTAAACAAGACATTGAAAGATTTATGATAGCAAAACCGTGTGACCACTGTCATGGAAGAAGATTAAACGACCAAGCATTAAATGTATTTATTGAAGACAAGAATATTGCAGATGTTACAGATTTAAGTGTGATTGGTGTTCGTGATTGGATTGATGGATTAAATTTATCTCAAAAAGATAAAAAGATCAGTGAAAGCATTATAAAAGAGATTAAATCAAGGTTAAAATTCCTTGAAGACGTTGGATTAGATTATTTAACATTGTCTAGAAGTGCAGGAACTCTTTCTGGCGGTGAAGCCCAAAGAATTAGGCTTGCATCACAGATTGGCAGTGCTTTAGTTGGTGTATTATATGTTCTAGACGAGCCAAGTATTGGCCTTCATCCAAGAGACACAGCAAAACTTATTAAAACGCTTTGCAGACTTCGTGATTTAGGAAACTCTGTTATTGTTGTAGAACATGATGATGAAACAATTAAGGCTGCGGATTTTATTGTTGATGTTGGACCAAAAGCTGGTGTCCACGGTGGAGAAATAGTAGCGAGTGGAACACTAGAAGATATTATAGCTTGCGAAAAATCAAGAACAGGTCAATATCTTTCTGGCAAAAAACAAATTGAAATTCCAAAGACTAGAAGAGCTGGTAATGGTAAATTTGTTGAAATTATTGGAGCGGAAGAGCATAACCTTAAAAATATAAATGTTAAATTTCCATTGGGTGCATTAAATGTTGTAACTGGTGTGTCTGGTAGTGGAAAGAGTAGTTTAATAAATGAAATTTTATATCCAGTGCTTGCAAATAAACTTAATGGTGCGGAAAAAGTATATCCGGGAAAACATAAAGAAGTTAAAGGCTACGAAAATTTAGATAAAGTTGTCGTTATAGACCAAACACCAATTGGAAGAACTCCAAGAAGCAATCCAGCGACCTACACCGGTGTGTTTACACCAATTCGTGAACTCTTTGCTTCTACTATAGATGCTAAAACTAGAGGGTATAATGCAAGCAGATTTAGTTTCAATGTTAAAGGTGGAAGATGTGAGGCTTGTGGCGGTGATGGTCTTCATAAAATTGAAATGCATTTTTTACCAGACGTTTATGTTACTTGTGATGAGTGTAAAGGAAAGAGATATAACAGCGAAACTTTGGAAGTTAAATATAAAGGTAAAAATATTAATGATGTACTTGAAATGACTGTTGAAGATGCTTTGAAGCTTTTTGAAAATGTACCAAGCATAAAAAACAAACTTCAAACTTTATATGATGTTGGTTTATCTTATATTAAACTTGGTCAAAGCGCAACAACACTTTCTGGTGGTGAGGCTCAGAGAGTTAAACTTGGAACCGAACTATCAAAAAGAGCAACAGGTAAAACAATGTATATTCTAGACGAGCCAACTACTGGACTTTCAACCTATGATGTGCATAAACTAGTTAAAATTCTTCAAAGACTTGTTGATACCGGTAATACCGTTGTGGTTATTGAGCACAATCTTGATATTATTAAAATCGCAGATAATATTATCGATCTTGGTCCAGAGGGTGGTGAAAAGGGAGGAACAATAGTTGCAACAGGAACACCCGAAGAGATTGCAAAAGTTCCACAAAGTTATACTGGACAAGCATTAAAGTCAAATTTGCATCTATAATAACAATAAAACATTGTATAGAATTAAATGTAGGTATATTGTCAGACATAGCACCTTAAACTCTTGGATAATTGGGAAGAGTGGCAAATTTAACAAATAAAAAACATATCGATTTGATATGTTTTTTTTGTTTCTTTAATGTATAAAAAACTCATTGTTAGAAATAATTTATTTATGAGCATTATATTAATTAGAAGTGTTATTATATATCTATTAGTCTTAGTTGTTATTAGGCTTATGGGAAAAAGGCAGGTTGGCGAGATGCAACCATTTGAGTTTGTTATAACTTTAATTATTGCAGACCTAGCTTGTATTCCAATGGCTGAAATAGCAGTACCGCTTGTACATGGTGTTGTTCCGATTTTAAGTTTGTTAATTTTGCATTTTTTCATTTGTTTTTTGTCTAGAAAATCTATGTGGGTGAGGTATTTAATTTCGGGTAGGTCAGCAATAGTTATTAGCCCTAAGGGTATAAACTATAAAGAACTTAAGAAACTTAATATGAATTTAGATGATTTGATAGAGGCTGTGCGTGGTTGCGATGTTTTCAATCTTGAAGATATTGCGTATGCTATAATTGAAACAAATGGTAAGATGTGCGTGATAAAAAAATCAAGCATAGAGCCTGCAACCCGTGATGATATGAATATTAAACCAGAGCCAAGTTCTCTTCCGGTTAATATAATTATGGACGGTAAATTGATGGAAGAAAATGTGTCTTTAACAGGTATTGATGATAAATTTATAAATATGGTTTTACAAAAAGCTATGATTAATAAAATAAAAGAGGTTTTAATATTTACATTGGATAATCAGGGTAATTGTTATATTCAAGCCAAAAATTCTAAAGAGTGTTTATCTTTTACTGTTGATTTTGCAGGAGGGGAAAAATGGTAAAAAAATGGATTGTAATATTAACAATTTTAGTTTTATTGATTTTAGGTTGCATAGCGGAAAGTTCTTATGTGAATGGCTCTTTCAAAAAATTTGAAAACAGATTAGAAACAGCAAAAAGTATGTTAGAAGAAGATGATGGTGCCATTGATAATGCTGAAAACATAGAATACTTAAAAGATATAGAGAATGATTGGGATAGAAACATTAAAGGCTTAAAATCAGTTATTTGGCATACTGGACTTAAAGAAATTGAGATAGGCTTATCAAGGGTCATAACTTACACAGAAGAAAATAACTTTACTGAAGCTATGACAGAACTTAATGCAATTATAGATTATTTAGATACATATGAAGATGAGTTTGAAGTTTCTCTTGAAAATTTATTATAAAAAAGGAAGCAACTGCTACCTTTTTTATTTGTTAGCTTTTTTATGTTTAAACTTATTTATCACAAAGCCTTTTATATCTGATACATTGAAGCATAGATATAATGAAATTATAGATATGGTGCAAATTAACCCAGTAATAATTGTGCTTAAAAATTGGCTAATACAGCGGATTAATAAGTTAAAGATAAGTTTGCCTAAAATTGCGCTAACAATTGCGAATATAATTGATAAAATAATAAATTTTAATGATCCTTTTTTTAGGAGCTTTCTTTTTTTAAGCATGTGGAAATTTAGGCTTGCGCTAATAAGGCTCATTAAACCAAAACCAACAATTAGTGCATAAGTTCCTAAAATAGCAGGAAGGAAATAGATAGAAAGAATTAAAGCTGCGGCACCTAAAGCATAGTTAACAAGACTTTTAAGTTCTAATCCTATGGAGTTTAAAATGCTACTGGTTATCTGGTTTATTCCCATAGGAAGCATTAATATAGCACCGGCAGAAACATATTTTCCTGCCATTCTTGAGCCGAACAAAATTTCACATATTGGTTCACCAAGAACGATAAAAGATGGAATTAATACCATACTTATTAGTATACTTGCATTAATACCTGTTAAAATGTTGCTTTTTAATCCCTCGAGATTGTGCGTGCGAGATTTATCATCAATATTGTCTGTTTTACTGCTGATTTCAGGAACTAAAGTGACAGCAACAGAGCCAATTAACGTTCCCGGTATCATTATAAGAGGGAATGCCATGCCCATAATCATTCCAAATTGAGCCATAGCTTCGCTAGAAGAATAACCATATGTCATTAATCTAATTGGAATAATTATAGATATAAAGGATTGGACTAAACTTGATACAGTTCTAAGCATGGTTATAGAAGAAGAGCTTTTTAACAAAGGCTTAAAAGCACCTTTAGGAGAAGTTAGCTTTTGCTTTAGAGAAAAGTATATTATGACAACTAATGCGGCGGAGAATAAGCAGGCAAGGGATAAACTTAAGCTAGCTTTTTCCCCAAGAGAAAGAGAAGTAAGTATAGGTGTGGTGAAAAGAATTATACAAAAAATTATTCTAATTATTTGCTCAAAAAATTCAGTAAAGCTTATAGCAAAAAAATGTTTATCTCCCCAAAGAGCACTTCTTAATATACAATAAATTGCTGAAAAAACTAGAGATGGAAGTGCAAACAAAACAATTTTAGTGGTTGTTTGGTTATGTCCAGAGAAAAGCAGGTTTAAAATGTTAGGGAAAAGATAAAGAATAAAGGATATTAAACAACTTATTATAAGAGTAACAACAAGCCCTGCAGAAACGGTGGAATAGGCTTGATTTTGGTTACCTAGAGCTTTATTATAGGCAACATTTCTAGAAACAACGAGAGGAATTCCACTTGCTATAATTGTCATTAAAACGCCTAAAATACTCATTGAAACTTGATAGGAGCCTAACATTTCAGCTCCTAAATTTCTTGATAATACAATTCTTAGAACAAAACCTAAAGCTCTGGTTATAACAGAAAAAACAGTAACGATTAATGTAGCTTTAAAAATACTTCGCATAAAATCACCTTTTTGTTTTTGTAAATATTTACGCTAAGTACTTAAAGTTCTATGCAAATAGGATAGATTATCTGGTTTTTCATTAAAATTTGACAAAAAAATAGTCTAAAAAAATAAAATACTTGCCTTTTATATAGTAATTGTTTTAAAATAAGCTTAGTATAATATTTTTGGGTGGCATTATGATAACAGTTAGACAAATTACAAAGAAAAAAGATTTTAAAAAGTTTGTAAAATTTCCAGATAAGTTATATAAAGACAATAAAAATTATGTTCCTCCTTTTGAGCAAGATGAATTAGACTTAACAAATCCAAAGAAAAATGCATGTTTTGAAGAGTCTGAAGCTGTATATTTTTTGGCAGAAGATAATGGCAGGGTTGTTGGTAGAATTGCTGGTATTATTTCGCATGCTTATAACAAAAAAAACAATGAAAAACGTGCTCGCTTTTCTCGCTTTGAATGTGAAGAGAATAAAGAAATTGCAGATAAGTTACTGAAAGCCGCAGAAGACTGGGCAAGAGAAAAAGGCATGACGTCAATTCATGGCCCGCTAGGATTTAATGATTTAGAAAGAGAAGGTCTATTAGTAGAGGGTTTTGATAAAGTTGGAGCATATCTAACCAGTTATAATTATCCATATTATCAAGAATTTATTGAAAGTAATGGTTATGTGCCAGATGCAAAATGGGTTGAATGGAGAATTCCTGTTCCAAAACAAATGGAAGAGAGAGTTCAAAGAGTATCAGACATTGTTGAAAAAAGATATGGGTATTATGAAAAGAAGTTTAAGTCTGCAAGCCAATTAATTGATCAGTATGGTATGAAGTTTTTTGAACTTCTAGATGAATGTTATAAGGATTTATATGGAACAATTCCATTTAATGAAAAGCTAGTAAACCAAACAATAAAGTCATTTAAGTTAATAATTGACTTAAAATATGTAAGTTTAATATTTAATAAGCAAGACGAACTTATTGGATATGGTATTGGTTTTCCATCTTTATCAAAAGCACTTATTAAGTGTAGGGGAAGATATCTCCCAACAGGTATTTTCCATTTATTAAAAGCAATAAAACACCCAAGAGTTTTAGAACTTGGTTTAATTGCTGTAAAACCAGAATATCAAAAGTTAGGGGTTACATCTCTAATTATTAAAAATATGTTAGGAAGAATGATAGAAAATAATATAGAATACTGTGATACTGGTTGTCAATTAGAAGATAATACAATGGCAATAAAGTCTTTAGATATGTTCGAAAGAGAAGTTGTGAGAAGAAAAATTTGCTATTTAAAAAATTTAGAATAAAAAACAACATAAAAAAGACAGCTTTAATTAGCTGTCTTTTTTATGTTTAATATTATACGAAACCGTCTTTTTGGATATCTGTTTGTTGTTTCTTAGAAACGTTAGCTTTGTTTGTACCAACAACATTCTTAGCTTTTGGAACTCTCTTTACATATACGGCAACAATTGCAAATACAAGAACAGCAACTAGTAGAATAGAAGAGAATACAAGGAAGAATGTAGCAAGTGTAAGATTATCTGCATCTTCATCTGCTTCAGATCCTGCATCTTTATCAGAGAAGTCTTTAATCATTGTTGTTTTGTCGTTTTTATCAACAACATTTACTAATTCATTATAAGCTTCTTCATCTGCAAGTTTAGTTACTTGAACATTAGAGAGTAGGGCTGTACCTGTGAACATTTTGCTCGCAGAGCCGAGCTCATAAGTAATTTGTAAGCCAGAAATTGTAGAAGAACCAGTTCTAACATAAACAGTGAATTTCTTATATCCATTACTGTCAGTTAAGTCGCCATATGAATTTGTTTCTGTATTGATGTTATCAAAAGTTACAGAAATTTTATCCATATCAATTGTTAAGCCGTTTCCTTCAGCAATATCACTAGTTTTAACATAAACGGAAATTTCATAATATGAAGAAGAAGAAAGGCTGATTTCGTTTTTAGGTCTAACTACTGTATTATAGTTAGATGAGTTATGAATTACCATAACGAAGCTGCTATTTGATTTAGGGTTAGTTAAGAAAGAAGCTTCTAGGTTATAAGCTGGGTCTGAAAGAGTTAATCCATCAACTTCTGTAGTATCAACAATACCCATTTCGCCTTGGTTAGCAACAATAACTTCTTCTTTATCTTCATTCTTTTCAGTTTTTAAAGAGTGAGATAGAGATTGATAATAGTCTTTATTTTCAACTTTGTTTTCAGAATGCATTACAAATGCGTCCCCGTCAAAGTTTACAAGTTTAACTCTATTTGCTGTTTGCTTATCAATTGTATCATTTTCTTTTGCAAGTTCTTGATATTGTTCGTCAACAGAAACTTTAGTTTTATCTTCTAAAGTTTTTTCAGCAAGTTTCTTATAGCCAACTTTTTGGAAGAATATAGTTCCTAAAGCATCAGTTACACCTAATTCAATTTTAACAGATCTAGAAGTAGAGCCTGTTCTAACAATGAATGTATAAGTTAACCATTGGTCTTTATCTGTAGATGTCTTTTCAAGTTTAGTTTCAAACTCTGCAATATTATCATCGCTTGCAATTAGGTTAGCATATACATTACCACTAAAGTTGCTGTCTCCAGATGTTGCAGAAGCATAAACTTGTAGTGAGATTTTATAAACAGAGTTAGATGATAATGAGAATGAGTTAGAAGTGTATCCATAATCATGAGTAACTGTTTCGTCATCTTTATCTTTAGGAGCATAAATTGCTAGGAGGTTAGTTCTTGCAGGAGAAATTGTTACTCCATTATAGATATAGTCATGGATAGGATTTGCAGCACCACCAAGTACTTCTTGAATGGTTTTGTTGTCTTCATTTTTAGTACCTGTATAAAATTTGTCTGTAGAAGAAACAATACCAGAAATTACATCTTTGCTAGATTTTTCTTTTTCTGTCCAGCTGGCAGGTGTATATGGTTTGCCAATTTCATCTGGATCTATTTCTTCGGTTTTAACAGTATCAAAGTATCCGTTTGTAATAGAACTTGTGATAGATGTTGTAGAAGGGAATAGATCGAATTTTAAAGAGCTTGTTGCGTTTGAATATGTAGAGCTAGTGATACTTTCAAGACGCATATTATCATAATAAACTGTACTTTCCGCATCTGCTAAAAGTGCAATTTGCATTGTTGTATTATAATATGAGTTTGCTTGAATATAGAAATTAACTTCTTTCCAGTTATTTGTTATATCTGAATTATCAGTATAAGCAGTAACAGTTTGAGATTTAACTTGAATTGCACCTTCTTCAGCGCTTTGACCTGTTTTTATATAAGAAATTAATTTAACAGTTGCACTGTCTGCTTCTTCAAGACCTTTAACAAATACTGTTAGTTTGTAATATCTGAATTGCTCAATATTGATAGGGGCAGAAAGTAAACCAAGAGAATATTTTTCACTATCATTTTTAATTTTTAAAA
Organism: Clostridia bacterium; assembly: GCA_045534555.1. GTDB lineage: Bacteria > Bacillota > Clostridia > Christensenellales > UBA1242 > UMGS2069. The sequence continues at coordinate 7,147 of JAZSJW010000004.1, read as the reverse complement.
CGTGGTTATTTGTGTTGAAAGTACTAGGACCTGCAACCATTTCTGTTTTTGGATTTCCATCACCATCAGTTTCTTGTTTGCCTTCAGCATCTAAAACAGGTTTTTCTGTTTCAAAAGCTTTACTTTCAAGTTCAACACCAATAGTAGTTTTTTCATTATAAGCTTTGTGAACAAGACTAAGTTGTTTATCTGTTAATTTTTCTTTGCCGTCATCTGCGGTATATTTGTTTACAAAATATTGATAATAACCGTTTTGTGTAAGATTTACATGGTTTTTGTCATAAGATGCTTCGCCATACATTTCTTCATACAAGTTGAATTGGAAGTTACCATCGCCAAGATCGTTAACTGTTTCAAAGTTACCATTAATATCGGTTAGGCTGTAGTTGTAACGAGCAGAGTAGGTATCAACAATTGCTCCTTCAGTTGTATTTTCACCACCAACAGTCTTCAATAAATATTCTGTTTGAGAGATTGTTTGAACAGATACACCATCAAGATAAACGGCACCAACTTCAGTTTCGCCAAAGGCTGCAGAAGGTTTAATACCTTCGCTAGAGCCATAGTAGAAACGAAGATTTACGCTGTTAGTATTATCGCTTGATGTTTCTAAGAATAAGTAAACTTTTTTCCAAACTCCATCAGTGTTAGTTACTTTTACTTCTTTTTCAAAGTTTGTTCCAGTAACCATAATTGATGCATCTGCATCAAAAGTTAGAATGTGAGCGATAATAACATACCAGTTGTTAGCTTTTAAAGATAGAGAAGTGTTTGTTTGATAATAGTTATAAACGTCTTCATAATCTTTTTCAGCAATTTTTTCTTTATATTTACCGTTATTAGCATCATTTTCGTCATCAATAAGAACATAACGGTCTTCATCGTTATTATTTGTGTCTGAAAGAACTAGGTTACCACTACCGTCTTTTTTGAAAACAAAATTATCGCCATCTTTTTGCCAAACAATATTACCGTCATCATCTTTCTTTTCAACTTCAATTTTTACAGGAGATGCAGGTATTGTTTTGTCATTTTCGGTTTTTTCAGGATTTGCTCTTATGACCATTGCGCCAAAATCAGAAGCAGAACCGTTTTCAACGTTTGTAGATGCTCCTTTATAGTTCTCGCTAGGTTTATATGTAGTTAAGTTTGACAAATTCTCTGAAACCTTAGTGTAAAAAGCTTTTTTTACAGCTTCGTTGTTAGTGATTTTGTTAGACCAACCAGTATCAGTTGAGAACTCATAAGGAGTTACAAAATCAGTTGGCTCATACTCAGCTACAGTTGAATTTTTCAAAGTGTTTACAACGCCAAAAGCTAATGGAAAATTTCCGCTTAGTAGAAGTGCAAAGGCTACGAGTAAACTTAATATTACATTTTTAATTTTCTTTTTCATCATGCCCACCTTTTATATTGATTAGTAATAACTTTTATATTTTAATATAATATAAAGAAAATTGCAATTCTTTTTATAAAATTCTTTTTCTTTTTGTTACATTATTTGAAAATTTAAGGTCCATAATATAAGTATGAATAGATTTACTCAAGTTTTATTGATGGTGTTATTAGGGGTTGCAATAGGATTTGTTAATGGTTTTTTAGGTGCTGGAGGCGGAATGCTATTAGTCCCTCTAATTATTCCTTTATTACAAATGGATACAAAAGTTGCACATGCAACTGCAATATTGATTATTCTGCCTATATGTGTGGTGAGTGGAGTTATATATGCCATAAAAGGTTCTTTCGAATTTGATGTGTTTTTACCTTGTTTAATAGGGACTGTTGCTGGTGGAGTGCTTGGAACATTTATTCTGTCGAAATTAAAAAACGATATAATAACAGCAATATTTAGTGTTGTAATGATTGCTGCAGGAGTTATTATGATACTCAAGGCGGTGCTGTAGTATGGATTTTTTATGGTTTATTCTAATTGCGATTTTATCTGGAATGTTTGCTGGAATGGGAATGGGTGGTGGAACATTTTTAATTCCACTAATAACTTTAATAATGAATGTTGAGCAAGAAGTTGCTCAATGTATAAATTTATTAGTTTTTGCTCCTATGGCAATTATAACCATTATTATCTATGCCAAACAAAAACTTATTGATTTTAAGAATTGGTGGATAATCTCTGTTCCTGCATGTATAGTTTCTTCACTTGGAGTTTTGCTTGCGGTGGATTTATCAGCTAAAGTTTTAAAAATTTCTTTTGGTAGTTTTATTGCTATTATTGGAATTGTACAGATTATTGTTTTAATCGTGAAAAAAATCAAATCGAAAAATAAAAATGTAAAAAAGCAAACAAAATAAACACAACTATACATTTAAGAAAAAAATATTTAACAACTTTAGTGTTGATAGTTAAATTTGGTTTACTTTATTTTTTACTTTTGGTAAAATAAATTTGTAAAAAAGTAAGAAATAGGGGAAGCAAATGGAAGTTAGAGGAGTAAGAGTAAAAAAAATTACACGCCATAAAAAAGATAGTGGATTTTTTGTTATTAAGCCTCCAGAATATTTTTCTGTACCACTTTTGGCTGACGATGGTGATAGACCTGTTAGAGCTGTAAATGTGGGTGAAAAGGTTAAAGAAGGCTCACTAATAGCAAAGCCTGTTGGGAAATATGGCTCATATGTGTATAGTCCATGCTCTGGTAAGGTTGTTAGCGTTATTAAAAAAATGAACGCTAGTGGAAACGAGTGTGAACACGTGATTATATTAAGAGATTTAGATGACGAGAAAGAGTATCTTTCTCCTTATTCTGTTGCAGATTATAATCAAGAACTTTTATTGAAGAGACTTTATGAAAGTGGAATGATTGATAATTTTGCACCATTTGACCCTGCTTATAAAAAATATTTGCTAAAAAGAAACATTAACAATTTATTGATAAATTGTACAGAAGATGATCCATACCAAACAAATGAATCCGCCCTTGTTGAGACTTATACGAGTGAGGTTGTTGAAGGTGCTAGATTATTGGCTCAAGTTGCTAAATCTGAAAAGATTACATTCATGTTTACCTATAAACAAAAAGCACTTGCAAAACTCATAAAGAAACAAATCAAAGTGTTAAACATTCAGAAGTTAATCAAAATTAAATATTATCAAAATGTCTATCCATTACATAACAGTAGACTTATTGCATACTACGAAACAGGGAAAATGGTATCTGAGTTGAGTAGAACTGCTGAGGTGGGGGTTATAGTTGATACTCCAAGCAATTGTTATGACTTTTATAATGCGGTTACAAAAGGAATGCCTGCAATCCAAAAAGCAGTAACTGTTTCCGGAAATAACTGCTTGAGAAAAGCAAATTATTTTATTAAAAATGGTACACCATTAAATCATATTTTGTCAGTGGTTGGCACTAAAGATAAGTATGAGAATAATATGCTAATTTATGGTGGTATTATGTCTGGCATAGCTCAAGAAACCCTAGATATTTCGGTAACTCTAACAGCTTCATGTATTTTGTTTTGCGATAGTAATGAGTATTCGAGAGATGCTGAAACTGCATGTATAAATTGTGGAAGATGTGTATCTTGTTGTCCTGTTAGATTGCATGTTAAAAACTTAGATGAAGCAATTGTGAATAGGGATTTTGTAGCGGCACATAAATTAGGAATTAAAGCATGTATAAATTGTGGTGCATGTAGTTTTGTTTGCCCGGCAAAAAGATACCTTAGCCAAAGAATTAGTTTTGCAAAAGATTATGTAAGTGGAAAAAGGTCAAAGAAACCAAATGATAGTGAATATGTTTTGGTTGCGGGTGAAGATATGAGAAATGCACCTATAAAGAAATTCGATAGAATTACTCAAACCGCAGAAAAATTTAATGACCTTGAATTATCTAAAAATGATATTTCGGAAGTTGAGCAAATGCTTAAATTTTTGGAGGACCAAAAGAATACAGTAGGAGGGCAAGATAATGAATAATAAATTATTAGTTACACCTGCACCTCATATTACTAAGCATTTTACAACTAATGCATTAATGTTTGCCATGATTATGGCTTTACTTCCTACAGCAATATCTGGTGTGATGACTTTTGGATTAAATGCATTATGGCACATTTTAATATCAGTTGGTTGTGGATATTTGTTTGATTTAGCATTTAGATATTTTAAAAGCAAAAAAGCAAGTTTGTTGGATTTTTCCGGAGCGGTTACTGGATTTGTAATAGCTCTAATTTTACCAGTTTCTGCGCCACTATACTTTCCAATAATAGGTAACTTTATTGCAATAATTATTTTTAAAGGATTATTTGGCGGTATAGGAAAAAATATTTTTAACCCAGCGGGTATTGCAAGGGTTATTTTAGGTATTATTTTTTCAGGATTGTCTCTTGAATTATTTAGCGGAATAGCCCTAGAGGGTAACGTTTCTTCGCCTCTTTACTACTATGCTTTGGAAGATTACTCAACAATAACTCTCCGTTCATTATTCTTTGGTACCGCACCGGGAGCTATCGGAACTGTAAGTGTTTTCTGCAGCTTGCTTGGTGGTATAGTTTTAATGTGTTTCGCTGTGACAGATTATGTGATACCTTTAGGTTCTTTGATAACATTCATTATTACTACATGGGTAGGGCAAGGTGCAATTGCAATAGTTCCATTCTTGTTTTCTGGTAGCTATATGTTTGTTACTATGTTTATGCTTACAGACCCTACATCTTCTCCAAATACCGTTTGGGGAAAGCTTTTCTATGGTTTAATTTTTGGTGCTGTTGCTGGTGTGTTTAGATTTACTCATGTTTTAGGGGAAACAGGTGTATTTGTGGCATTAATAATTGCAAATATTTTAGCTCCACTTTTAGATAAAATTTTTGCCCCTAGACCATTAGGGATTAAAAGGGAGGGTTAGTCATGAATAAAAATAATCCTATAAATTCAGTGTTTCTAATTGCTCTTGCTAGTGTTTCATTAATTGCATTTATTGGTTCATTATATGAAGCTTTAGTTTTTGCTGTTGTGATTGTAGCTGTATTTTTGGTTTCTGTAAGCATTGTGTCTATGATTGAAAAAATAGCAGATAAACATGTTAAGTTCTTGGCTTTTGCTTTAATAAGTGCTGGATTAATTACAGTTTTAAAATTAATATTTGATTATGTTAATGTTAAGCTAATTGTATTAATGGCAGATTATATTGATATAGCAATAGTACCATGTTTATTGATGGGAATAGTTCCAATTTATTTTGAAGATTCATTTTCTGTTAAGCAATTTTTCTCATCGGCATTATATATGAGTTTATGCTCGTTTTTAATGATAACTATGTATGGTGCTTTAATTGAAATCTTAGGATACGGAACAATAGCGAATTATTCCTTAAAGTTTGCTGGATTAGAATTTTTCCGTCAAACATACGGTGGTTTAATAATTATTGCAACTTTAACTATTCCTTTCAATATGGTAAGAAGAGCATGCTTAAAATCTCAAAAAAGATATCTAATGCTCGTTGAAAGATATAAGATACAAATAAGAGAAATTAGAAGTTCTGCTCAAAGACAAAAACAAATAGAAGGAGGAGAACAATAGTATGAGTACGTATGCTTTGATTGCAATATCTGCAATTTTATCATCAAATATTGTAGCTGTTGGTGTTGGTGCTGTAAGTTTACAGTCTGAAAAAAGAAATTTTATATTTATGCTCACTACAACACTTTGTCAAATTTTATCCATATTTGTTGTTGGAATTCTTTATAATGTTATTGAAATTTATGTTTTAGTTCCATTAAAGGCTGAATATTTAAAATTATTTATAGTTGTGTGTTTGTCTTGTGTATGTGCATTTTTAAGTAAATATGCTGTAAAAGCAATTTCAAAAGAGCAATTTTTCTATTTTGAAAAAAGCTATACTTTACCAGTTCAATCTGCGGTAACAGCAGGAACAATGTTTCTTGTTAGTTTTAGCTCTTCAATAGTTGATACTCTTTATACACTAGCGATGTTTTCTGTAGGATACTTGCTAGTACAAGTTATTTTTTATAGTTTATACGAAAGATTAGATAATACTTACGCATTGAAAGCGGCAAGAAATGTACCACTAATGCTTTATACATTGAGTGCACTTTGTATGATTTTCTATGCTGTTTCAGCAATGCTTGTTTAGGGGGTAAATGATGTTAGTTGTATTGCTAATAGTTGGACTAGTAATAGTCTCAGCGGGTTTAATTTTCTTGTTTAGTTTTTTGGCTTACAGAAAGAGAGGCTTGTCTAATGATACAGAGTTTGTTAGAAAAATGTTGCCTTGCGTTGATTGTGGAATGTGTGGTGAAAAAAACTGTACGGAATTTGCAATAAAAGTGGCTGAAGGTAAAAAAGAGCCAGAGGCTTGTAAGTTAATAAAGCCAGAAAACGCACAAAAAATTAAAAAGTTTTTTAAGCCAAGCTATAAAGAAACTTCAAAAAGAGTTGCTATGGTCCATTGTAAAGGTGGTTGTAGAGCTGTCGATAAATATGAATATGATGGTGCTGATAGTTGCTCTGTACAAGAAACACTACACTCAGGCGCTAAAGCGTGTAAATATGCTTGTCTTGGCTGCGGTGATTGTGTAAAAGCTTGTAAATACAGAGCAATTAAACTAAACAAACGTGGAGTTGCTGAAGTTATTAGAAGTAAATGTACTGGTTGTGGAGAATGTGTAAATGCATGCTCAAACAGAGTTATTTCAATGCAAAAACTAGAACTTAGTGTTGGGGTTATCTGTAATAATCAATCAAGTTTGCCAGGAATAGAAAAAAAGTGTGAAGTTGGCTGTACCCATTGTAGTCAATGCGTTAAAATTTGTCCTGTTGGGGCAATTAGTGTAGTCAATAATGTTCCAGTTATTGATCCAAACAAATGTATTGAATGTTATAGATGTGTTAGTGTTTGTCCAAACCACTGTATTTCTAGATTATAAGAATTGATAAACTAAATGATTATTATAATATTAAAATATGATAAATAATAAAACTTATAAGTCTTATAAAGTGTTTAAAAGATTTATAGGTTTTCTTTTTTAGAAAAAAAATAAATTTATTTTTAAAATACCTATTCACAAAAATGGGTTTTCATGTTATACACTATTTATCTGATGAAGCACAGATTTTTATTTGTGAAATGTTAGATAAACGTAATATAAAAATTAAATAATATCT
>JAZSJW010000009.1:0-17872 GCA_045534555.1 Clostridia bacterium | reverse complement strand
AGGTAAATTTGTATTAGTTTTGTTGGTTGGTATAATATTAGGTGTATCATGTTTATTTTCTACAACAATAGAAAAAGCACTAGGAATTGGTAAAAAAGAAAATAGCTTAGTTTCAATGGAAGTTATAGAAAATTCAAAATTAAAAATGCATTACATAGACGTTGGACAGGGTGACGCAACATTAATTGAGTTACCAGATGGAACAACAATGCTTATCGATACTGGTACTGATGAATATGCAGATAAAATGGTTGATTATATTGAAAGTTTAGGTATAACTCAAATAGATTATTTTGTTTTAACACATTCAGATGCAGATCATTCTGGTGGGGCAGAAGAAGTCTTTGATGCTTTTCAAATAAAAACCATTTACAGACCGTTCCAAATTGCTGTGGAAAAAGACCAAAATAATAATACGGTTCCAATTGCAAATGAAGATTTGAGTGAATATTATTTAGAGAATGATGAAACTTGTAATGCTGTATCTACTTCAACTTATAGAAATTATATAAATAAAGCATACACTGAAAAATATATAGAAAATGGAGAGGAAAAAACGGCAGAAGTTTGGGTTTCTTATGATGGCTTGAAGATAAATTCAACAAGTGCAGAAGCATCTTTTTTAATTGAGTTTTTTGCTCCTTTTAAAATTAGTGATGTTTCTTTTGAAACTTATGACCAAGAAGGTAAGACTAAAGGGTATCCTGTTGATACATATGGGGTAACAAATAGAAATAATGTTTCTCCAATTATATTGTTAGAATATAATAGCAAAAGCTTTTTATTTACAGGAGATGCAGGAACTAGTGTCGAAGAAGATTTGATTGATAGCTTAGAAGTTGAAGAAAGAAGTAGGTTTGAAAATATAGATGTTTTTCAGGCAGGGCATCATGGAGCAAATAATAGTAACAGTCAAGATTTTATTGATTTGACAACTCCAGATTATGTTGTGGTAAGTGCTGGTAAAAACAATAAATATAAACATCCAACAGAAGAATTTATTGCTAAAATTAAAGGCTATACTCACTCTATAAATGATTATCTTCTAAGAACTGATTTAATGGGAAATATAGTAATAGGTTTTGATGAAGAGGAAAAATTAGCATATGTAGCAGTAAGTCATGGAAGTGGCTCGGAGGTGACAGTTTATTGGTGGCATATTGCTGTAGGTTTGTTTATTATATTAACTATCATCATTGTTAGTGTTAAGGTAACAAAGAACAAAAAGGCAACAGCGAAAAGAGTTGCAAGTAAAGCAAGACAAGTTTCCAAGCTTTACAAGAAGCCTTAGAAAAATACAACAAAATTTTAATCTTGTGGTGTTTAAATATGTGTTTTAAATACCTCAAAATACATTAAAAAGTATTAAAAAATTATTAATTTGCAAAAAAGCCCTATTATTTTATGGGCTTTTTATTTTTTAAAAAAATATGGGAAAATAGATGATGTTATTAAAAAATAATCAAAAGTTTATCAGTTATTAACAAATCAAGTCTTTTTTAGTGAAGTTGAGTGATTTGTGCAAAATATACAAAAAACTACAATATATTGTGTAGGTGGTGAATTTGTTGACACAATATGTTGTGTAGTGCTATTTTAAAGCCATGATTTAAAAACCGCGAAAGAAGTAAAATTCATCGCGAGAACAATATACAAAAGGAGAGTACACTATGATTACAAAAATTAGAAAAAGAGATGGCAGATTAGTAGATTATGACATTTCTAAAATTGAAAATGCGATTGCGAAGGCAATGATGAGCCTTGGTGATGGTGAAATTAAAGACTGTAAGAAAATGGCTAGAATAACAGAATTATATTTATTGGAAAAATTCGAAAATAAAATTCCTAGCGTTGAAGACATTCAAGACGAAGTTGAAGCAGTATTAATGAAAAACGGTTATGAAGATGTTGCTAAAGCATATATTATATATCGTCGTGATCGTGAAAAATTAAGAAATATTGGTGACACATTCCTTGATTATAAAGAAACTGTAGATAAGTATCTTAAACTTGCAGACTGGAGAGTTAAAGAAAATTCAACCGTAACATATTCTGTTGGTGGTCTTATCCTTTCAAACTCAGGTGCAATTTCTGCAAACTACTGGTTAAGTGATGTTTATGATAAAGAAATTGGTCAAGCTCATAAAAATGCAGACATTCATATTCATGACTTATCTATGCTTACAGGTTATTGTGCTGGTTGGTCTTTAAAACAATTAATTTTAGAAGGACTTGGTGGTGTTCCTGGTAAAATCACAAGTGCACCAGCATCTCACTTAAGCACACTTTGTAACCAAATGGTAAACTTTCTTGGAATAATGCAAAATGAATGGGCTGGTGCTCAAGCATTTTCATCATTTGATACATATTTAGCTCCATTTGTTAAAAAAGATAACCTAACATATAAAGAAGTTAAACAATGTATACAATCATTTATTTATGGTGTTAATACTCCATCTCGTTGGGGAACTCAAGCTCCATTTACAAACATCACTCTTGACTGGACTGTTCCAAAAGATTTAGCAGAACTTAATGCAATTGTTGGTGGAAAAGAACAAGACTTTAAATATAAAGATTGTAAAAAAGAAATGGATATGGTAAATAAAGCTTTCATCGAAATTATGATTGAAGGTGATGCTAACGGTAGAGGTTTCCAATATCCAATTCCAACATATTCAATTACTCGTGACTTTGACTGGTCTCAAACAGAGAATAATAAGCTTTTATTTGAAATGACAACTAAATATGGAACTCCATATTTCTCTAACTATATTAACTCAGATATGGAACCAAATGATGTTAGAAGTATGTGTTGTCGTTTACGTCTTGATTTAAGAGAACTTCGTAAGAAATCTGGTGGTTATTTCGGTTCTGGTGAAAGTACAGGTTCTGTAGGTGTAGTTACAATCAATATGCCAAGAATTGCTTATCTTTCAAAAACAGAAGAAGAATTCTATGAAAGACTTACAAAGATGATGGATATTGCTGCAAGAAGCTTAAAGATTAAAAGAGATACAATTACTCATTTACTAGAAGCAGGTTTATATCCATATACAAAGAGATATTTGGGTACATTTAACAATCACTTCTCAACAATTGGTCTTGTAGGTATGAACGAAGCTTGCTTAAATGCTGTTTGGATTGGTAAAGACTTAACTGACGAAACAGCTCAAGAGTTTACAAAGAAAGTATTAACTTTCATGAGAGAAAAATTATCTGACTATCAAGAAATGTATGGTGATTTATACAATCTTGAAGCAACTCCAGCAGAGTCTACATCATATCGTTTAGCAAAACACGATAGAGATAGATGGCCTGACATTATTACTGCTTCAGAGAATGAAAATGTACCTTATTATACAAACTCAAGTCACCTTCCTGTAGGTTATACAGATGATATTTTCAAAGCGCTTGATGTTCAAGATGAACTTCAAACTCTTTATACATCAGGAACAGTATTCCATGCGTTCCTTGGACAAAAACTTGAAAATTGGGAAGTAACAATGAATCTTGTTCGCAAGATTGCTGAAAACTATCGTTTACCATATTATACAATGAGCCCAACATATTCTGTTTGTGCTGCCCATGGTTATATTAATGGAGAACAATACACTTGCCCAGAATGTGGTGCAAAAACTGAAGTATATAGTCGTATTACTGGTTATTATCGTCCTGTTGCAAACTGGAATGATGGTAAGAGTGAAGAATTTAAGAACAGAAAAACTTACGATATTTCAAAATCAAAAATGGTAAGAGAATGTGTAAAAGAAGATTGTGAATGTTGTACGCAAAAAACAGATGAAGTTGCAACAAAAGAAACTTTACTTTTTACAACACCAACTTGTCCAAACTGTAAAATGGCTAAAAAACTTTTAACTGATGCAAGAATTTATTTTAGAGCTATAGATGCTACTCAAGAAACTGATTTGGCTAAAAAATATGGAATTCAAAAAGCGCCAACACTTGTTTTAAAAGGTGATGGTCAAGTAAGATATGAAAATGTATCTGATATTAAAAAATATATTGAAGAAAGAAAACAACAAGGATAAATTATGTTTGATATTATAATTATCGGCGGAGGGATGGCAGGAATGACTGCCTCCCTTTATGCTTTAAGAAACAATAAAAAAGTTTTAATCATAGAAAAAGAAAGTGTTGGTGGGCAAATTGCTACATCTCCAAAGGTGGAAAATTACCCAACACAAAAAAGCATTTCAGGAAGTGAACTAGCTGATCAACTCTTTGAACAAATTATGGATTTAGGTGTAGAATTTGAGCTTGAAGATGTTATGAAAGTGGAGAAAGAAAATAATATCTTCAAAGTTACAACCAATTATAATCAATATGAAGCTAAATCTGTCATAATAGCAACCGGGGTAAAGCACAGAACTCTTGGTATTGAAAATGAAGAAAAATATATAGGCAAAGGTGTATATTATTGTGCTATTTGTGATGGTCCATTTTTTAAAGGACAAGACGTTACTTTAATTGGTGATGCTAATAGTGCAATGCAATATGCATTAATGCTTGCTTCTTATTGTAAAACAGTTAATATGTTTACTTTATTTGATAAATTTTTTGGCGAGAAAACACTTGAAGATCAAATCAGAAAAACAGAGAATATTAAGATTGTTCATAATGTTAAGGCTGTTGGTTTAAAGGGCGAAAATGGCCTAGAAAAGATTGTATTTGAGAAAAGCAATAAAGAAACCTTTGAACATGAAACGAAAGCTGTTTTTGTTGCTATAGGACAAATTCCGGACAACAAAAAGTTTGAAAACTTAGTGGATATTGATAAATTTGGATATATTGTTGCAAATGAAACATGTGAGACAAAAACTCAAGGATTATTTGTTGCTGGGGATTGTAGAACAAAAGATATTAGACAAGTTGCAACAGCAATAGGTGATGGTGCAACAAGTGCAACTAAAGCTTGTAAATATTTACAAAGCTTGGGAGAATAAATGGAAATTTTAGGGCTTGAAAAAGTGTCTTTAGTAGATTATGGTGGATATGTATGTGCAACTATTTTTACAGGTGGTTGTAATTTCATTTGTCCATTTTGTCATAATGCAAGTTTGGTAAAAAGAAATGCCACAACGATAGAAGAAAAGGAAGTTTTAGATTATTTAAAAAGCAGAACAAAATTACTAGACGCAGTGACAATTAGTGGTGGTGAGCCTACCTTACAAAAAGATTTGAAGTTATTTATAAAGAAGGTTAAGGAAATAGGATACAAAGTTAAATTAGATACCAATGGTACTAATCCAACAGTTCTAAAAGAACTTTTAGAAGAAAACATTATTGATTATGTTGCGATGGATATTAAAAACAATTTTGATGATTACGCAGCAATTACAGGTTTGAAAGTAAACTTATCGGATAGAGTAAAACAAAGTTTAGATATTTTAAAAAAAAGCAATATAAATTATGAATTAAGAACTACACTAGTTGATGAATATCATAATAAGGAAAATATCATAAAACTTGCTAAAGATTTAAGCGGAGAGAAAATATTATATCTCCAAAAATTCGTTGATAGTGGAGATTTAATTGGTTACGAGTTAAATCCTGTTTCTAAATCACAGGCTTTAGAATTTCAAAAAATTCTCAGTGAAAACATAGAAAAAGTTGTTTTAAGAGGTTATAGTTAAAAAGTGCACTAATTGGTGCACTTTTTCATATAGTGTTGCGATGTTTTTTTATATATGTTATAATAAAGTTAGGAATATTAATAAATGGTTCAAAATATAGCAATAATTGGTCTCGATAGAAATATGTCATATGATGTTTCAAAAACCTTAGCTGGTGAGTTGGACATGTTCTTTTTTGATGCTCTTGAATTATTTGAGTTTGATAATATTCCAAAAACATTTTCTTCAATGTTAAAAGAATATGGAGTAGAGTATTATAGAGGTAAAGAAAAAAGCATTATTGGATATTCTTCTGAGTTTAACAATTGTGTTATAAATCTAGAAGGTGGCATGGCTGAAAATGAAAACAACTTTAAAAAATTAAAAGAAACATGCTTAATTGTTTATTTGGCTGTTGCGCCAAACATTGTAAAAGAAAAAATAGAAAAAGTTATTTATAAAACACCAGAGGAAGAAGAATTTTTTAATGTTGATTATGAAACATTAAAAAGAAGGGCTGAAGTTTTAGAAAACAACTCGGATATTATAGTAAATGCATCAGAAGGCTCTCAATTAAAGATTGTTTCAGAAATAATTAGAGCTATGAAAAATTATTATATTAAATAGCATAAAGGTATTTACAAATAAGAAGTTAGGTTGTATAATACGCACATATTTGGAGGATATTTATGGAAAATATTCAAACACAATCATCAAAAAGAAAAAAATTATATGCAATAGATGGCGATACATTTGTTAGGCTAGCTGGCGAGCAAGAGGCTGATGAGTACCTCAATAAAGGGTATCAAGCAAAGTTATCTAAAAGGCTTGAAGAGTTGGGTATCAAACCAAGAAATATAGATGAAGCCAAAAGGGCGAAGAAAAGAGAAGTAAAAATTATTGAAGTGGAACCAAATCTTTAAAAAGACTTAATTTATTTAAGTCTTTTTTTTATGAAAAATATGCATAAATAATATAAAAAAAAGTAAAAAATACAATTATAATCAATATAAAATGTTAAAAAACGGTGTTATTTAACAAATTTTAACATGTTTAAATTAAAATGATTAATTTTTAAATTTGTTGACTTATTTTTTAATGTTTAATATAATAAATATATGAAATCAATTATAAACGCAAGAGTTGCCTTTTCTGTATTTGGAGTGGATATTTACTGGTATGGTATTTTTATAACTCTAGGCATTTTATCTGCCTTTATTATTGCTTTCTTTTTGTGTAAAAGGAAAAAACTTGATAAAGATTTACCTTACTATATTCTTATATCAATTTTGCCGCTTGGAATATTGTGTGGTAGGTTATTTGCGGTTCTTTTCGATGCAGATTTAAGTATTTTAGATTATTTTAAATTTCGTAATGGCGGAATGAGTATAATTGGGGCTGTAATTGGTGGGGCTGTAGGTATTGCAATTTTATGTTGGGTTAAAAAAATAAATTTTTTAGAAGTTGCAGATGTTTTAGTCGTTGTGCTTATATTAGCTCAGGCAATAGGTAGATGGGGTAACTTTTTTAATGAAGAGCTTTATGGGCAAGAAATAACAAATAAAGCATGGCAAATTTTCCCTTTTGCTGTAAAGATTGATGGCTTATATTATGAAGCATTATTCTTTTATGAAAGTATCTTAAATTTAATTGGTTTTATAGGATTAATATGCTTATATTGGTTTTCGAATGATAAGGGGTTATGTGTCGGAACATATTTGACATATTATGGCATAGTTAGGTTTTTCTTAGAACCAAGAAGACAAAGCGAATATATTTTGAAACTTGGTAAAATACAAATTTCAAGATTAATGAGTTTAATAATGATACTTATTGGTGTGGCAATAATCATATATGTAGTTGTAATGAAATATTCAAAAAATAAAAAAACAAAGAAGGAGCAAAAAAGTGAAAAATAAGAAGTATTATACACAAGTTGAAGTTGATGAATATGTAAGAAAGCTTTTGACAGACAGTGAAATTGCTCTTTCTAAGCAAGCTGAAAGAATAGAAAAAGAAAGAAAAGAAAATGACAGATTAACAAAAGAACTTGAAGAATATAAAAAGAAAGAAAAATCAAATGCAAGGCTTTTAGTTTTATCTGAAAGAAAAGCTAGATATATGGAACAGACGGCAAGAAGCAAGTGTGCTATAGAACTTGACCGACTAGCAAGACTTTCAGAACATTGGGAAAATTTTTTCAATGAACTAAGCAATAAGTATGATGTTAAAGATAAGGAAAAACTTGAAGAGTTTAAAGAAGAATTGTCAAAAACAATAGATGGATTATTAGATGTAGAAAGCATCTTCCAATCTGATGGTGTGTCACCTGAGGTTGAGGAGCATGCGGGAGAAGTTAATAGGTTAAACCTTTTAAGACAAAAGAAGAATAGTGAACTAGAGGATAGATTTTCAAAACTTGTGCTTGAATTTAATATGAAAATTGGGGATAATGCAACAAGAGGAAGAGGTAGACCAAAGAAAAAAGATACTGTAAATGTTAAAGATATTGAAAAGAAACTTGGTAAATCTCAAGCAAAAGAAAAAGTGGTATATATTCCAAAAGGTGACAGTGCTTTTGATTTTGAAGAAGCGTTAAATCCTGAAGATAGCTTAGAAGATATTATGAAAGATTTATTAGGTTAAAAAATAAAAAAAGACTGAATTATTTTCAGTCTTTTTTATTTTTAAGATTAATTTTTTAATTTTTATGAATATTATTCATTATCATTAGATTTTTCGTCAGCAATTAAACATTCGGTAGAAAGTAAGGTTGTAGCAACTGATACAGCATTGGTTAAAGCACATATTTCAACTTCTGTTGGGTCAATAATACCAGATGAAAACATATCAACAAATTCACCAGTTAAAGCATTATATCCGAAATTTGATTGGTGAATATTTTCGTATATTTTTGATAGTAGAGTTCCTGCATCTTTACCAGTATTTGATATTATTTGTTTAAAAGGGGTTTCTAAAGCATTGAGTACGATTTCGGCACCAATTCTCTCTTCACCCTCTAGGGTTTTAATATATTTTTCTAAGTCTTGTTTGCACATTAAATAGGCTATACCTCCACCATTTACAATACCGCTTTTTAAGCTTGCCTTAACGGCAGAAATAGCATCTTCTATGCGGAGCTTTTTTTCTTGAGCTTCAGCTTCTGTTGCTGCTCCGACTTTAATAATAGAAACACCTTTAGATAATTTAGAAAGACGTTCTTGATGTCTTGTTCTATCATAGTCATCGTTGCTAATTTCAATCAAATATTTTAGCTTATTTTTAAGTTCTTCTATTTTTTCTTTATCGCCATTTCCGCCAATAATTGATGTTGTGTCTTTTGAAACCTTAATTGTATTTGCATTGCCGAGATCTTCCAGTTTTACATCATTAAATGTATTATATAGTTGTGATGATATAAAGGTTGCACCTGTTAAACAGGCAATATCACTTAACATTTCAGTTCTTTTTTCGCCAAATAAAGGCGCTTTAGTTGCAACACATAGGAAAGTTCCTCTAAGTTTATTCATGACTAATGCTGATAAGGCATCTTGTTCTATATCTTCAGCAATAATAAATATTGGTTTTCCAACTTTAATAATAGCTTCTAAAATCGGTAAGATTTCAGTAATACTACTAATTTTTTTATCGGTTACTAATATATAAGGGTCGGTGAGTTCACATGTCATTTTTTCGACATTTGTGGCCATATATGGTGATAGGTATCCTCTATCGTAACTTAAACCTTCAACAATTTCTAAGTATGTTTTTTCTGTCGAAGAATCGCCAAGAGATACAGTTCCATCTTTGCCAACAGCATCAAAAGCATCGCTGACAAGTTCTCCGATTAAACTATTACCTGCAGAAATGCTAGCAACATTTTTAATATGTTCTTTATTGTTAACAGGTAAGCTTATTGATTTTAATTTATCAACAACGACATTGCATGCTTTTTCCATTCCTTGTTTAATAAGTATTGGACTTGCACCAAAAGAAATATTTTTTTGACCATCACTAATAAGAGATCCGGCTAATATGGTTGCTGTTGTTGTTCCATCACCAGCCATTTCATTTGTTTTTATACTAGCTTCTTTTATAAGAGAAGCTCCCATGTTTTCAAAAGGACAGGGAAGGGTAATTTCCTTTGCGATAGTTACCCCATCATTAGTTACCAGTGGTGTTGTGTATTTCCTTTCTAAAACAACATTTCTTCCTTTTGGTCCTAGTGTTAGTTTAACTGCATCTACAACTTTTTGAGCACCTTTTTCAAGTGCTTTTCTTGCATCTTCTCCATAAATTATATTTTTGCTCATAAATTTTCTCCTATAGGTAATAATATGTTATGTGTTATTCATTAATGATAGCTAAAATATCGGTTTGTCTAATAATAAAAACAGTTTGTTTGTCAATAATAGCTTCCATACCTGAAAATTTGCTATAAACAACTCTGTCATTTGGTTTAACGTACATTTTGCTTTTTTCGCCATTTTCCAAATCGTTACCGTCTCCAACACAAATAACTGTACCGATTTTTATGTTATCTTGATTAGAAGACCCAATAAAAATATTACCTATTGAAACATCTTCGGGCTCTTCTTTAATGACAACTCTGTCAAATAATGGTTTTAAATTGTTCATACTTTTCTCCTTTATATAAATTTTATATTGTTTAGCTGTAATGCACTAGTTTTAAATTTGTTAAAAAATAAAATGATTTGAAAGAAAATATAACCATTTGACGATTTTTTAAAATTTTCCAACATAAACTTAAGTTAGAGCATTGGGCTTACATTAAAATTGTATTTTATAAGGAGATGCTTTTGCAAGAAACACTGACATCAAAACCTAAAATTTATAGTTTCTATTACACAAAAAACAAATCAACACCTCTATTTTTTAAAATGAGTATTGTAATCATTGTTTGTGCTATTTTTATGATTACATTAATTACGTTGTTAATGAAACATATTAGTGATTACAATTACGAAAAAAATTATTTTTTGTTATCGCTTAATTATTCTTCAAGTAAAAAGGGGGCGGAAACATTACAAGTAAAGGCAGATGAAAATGTTGGTGTTAGTTACGTTTATGAAAAAGGTGGAGTTTATCATATACTTGGTTTTATATATGACAAAGAGGTTGAGGCAAAACAAATTTTAGTTTCAGTAAAAGAAAAATTTCCTAAAGCTCAAATTTTGAAAATTAAAAAAAATAAACTAAAGAGTAAAATATATCGAGAAATTAAAGGCAATACTCAGTTAAACAATATTTACTTTGACGTTAATGAAACAAAAAATATTGCTTTTAGTCTTTGTAAAAAAATAGAAAATGGTGCAAATTTATTTGACGTTTATAGGGAGATAGAAAAATCTGTAATTTCGTTAGATAAAGATTTTGTTACACTTTCAAATTTAAAACAGTCGCCAATTGTAGAGCAATTAAAGATTGCAATATCGGTAATGTTAGCATACATGAGGAGTTGTCAAGACAAGATAGTAGTAGGAGAAAATTTAATTGATAATGTTAAGCTTTTATATATGAATTTATGTTTTGAAGATATTGAGTTGAGAAAAAACTTAAATAAACTGTAAAAAATAAATAAAAATATGTCATATAGCTTAAAAATAATTGAGTTTTTTTAAGAAATTAGTATAATGTAAGTAAATATGAATTAAGGGAGTGTTTCTTGTGGGGCTTTTTAATTGGCTAATGAAAGGTATTGGTTTTGAAGGCGAAGAAGAGGCTGAAGTTCAGGCTCAAAATATTGCAGAAGAAAAACGTAAATATAAAGAAATGAAAAAACAAGAAAAAATGGCTAAAAAATTAGCAAAACAGCAGGCCAAAAATGAAAAGATGCGTGGTAAAAGTGAGCAAGAAAAAACTTTTATTCCAAGCGAAACTGTTTTTTCACAAAATATAGAGGAGCAGATGCAACAAACATCTACTTTTGACCCAGACCAATATAACATGCAATCACAAACTAGTTATGGTGGTGGATATGATAATTATGGGCAAACCTCAATGAATGGTTATAATAAAAATATTATTTTCTTTTATCCAAAAAGCTATAGTGAGGTGCAAAAGCTAATTGATTATCTTAGAGCTGGAGAGTCTGTTATGCTTAATCTTGACGGTATTTCAGATGAAGAAGCTCAAAGAATGTTGGACTTTTCAAGCGGTGCGGTTTATGCCTTGAGCGGCAGTATTCAAAGAGTTTCTGGTAATATTTTCTTGTTGACACCAGAAGGGTTAGGTATTATTGCTCCAAAGAAATAAAAACACTCAAAAAATAGAGTGTTTTTTTTGTTAAAAAAAACAAATTTTTTATTAAAATTTTAATTCAAAATTTAACTTACAGAGAGGGTTCTGTATCCTCTTTTTTTAATTGTTTTTTCAATTTTTTATTTTCATTTCTTAAATAATTTATATCTTCTTTTTGTGTTTTCAAAAGTGCATTTTTTTCTTTTAAAATTTCTTCGACCGCCTGCTTATTATAACCAATAAAGCTTGAAGGTATATTTTTGGTCATAGAATTACTCCTTTTTTAGTTTAGTTTACACAAATTTCGTCAAAATTATGTATATGTGTGAAATTTAAAGAGTTTAATTATAAGTTGACTTTTCTTTTGGTGTTTGTTATGCTTATTTTATAAGATATAAAATAAATGGTGAAAATTTATGTATAGAATTTTAATCGTTTGCACTGGTAACACCTGTAGAAGCCCAATGCTTGAAACTTTGTTAAAAGCAAAAGTAAAAAAGATAGGCAAAGAGTTAGAAGTTAAAAGTGCAGGACTATATGTTACAGATGATAAAATAAATCAAATGGCGAGAAAGGCGCTAAAGCCATATTCTTTAGTTATTCGCCATAAACCAACTATGCTTACTGAAAAAGCATTGGAGAGAGCTGATACTATTATTACGATGACTGACGACCAAAAGTATAAACTTTATACAAATAAATGTTTTTACAAAGTGTTCTCAATGAGAGAAACTGTTGGATATAATATTCCAGACCCATATGGAATGGGGGATTGTGAATATTCAGAATGTGCTAAGATGCTAGATAATGCGAGCAACATAATTATTGAAAATCTTATAAAGGCAGGGAAAATATAATGAAAGTGTTTATAGGTTTTGATCACCGTGGAGCAAAAAAAGGTTATCAGATTGCTGAATTTTTAGTAGAAAAGGGATATGATGTTAATATGCCTTGCGAGTTTGGTGAAGAACCAATTGATTATCCAGACACAGCAAGTGGGGTTTGTTCACTCGTAAAGAAAAATAAAGACAACAGAGGCATTCTTCTTTGTGGTACGGGAATAGGTATGTGTATGGCTGCAAACAAAGAGGACAAAATTCGTGCAGTTCTTGCACAAACTGAAGGTGATGCATACTTTGCAAGAAGACATGAAGATGCTAATGTTTTAGTTTTTCCTGCAGGCTATGATGATGGAAAACAAACTGTTAAATCACCAAAAAATTTGGAAAAAATTATAGAAATTTTCTTAACAACGGAATTTGAGGCTGGTAGACATGTCCCTCGTGTTAAAAAATTAAATAATATTGGAAAAGAATAAGATGGGAAATATGAGATTTACAGAAGAAGAATTTTATGGAAATACACAAAATACAGTGCTTGAAGGCGGGGAAATTGTTCCAACAAATGTTAATGTTGTAGAAAGTAAAAAGGAAAAGCAGTCTGCAAATAATCTTGCTTTTGATATATTTTCAACTTTCGGAAAAACTCTAGCCATTCTAGTTGGTGTTTTGTTTTATGTTATGAGCATTACTATATGTTTAGCTCCAAGAACTGCTATTAGGGTGCTTGATTTTGTTGGGGCAGAAAAAGTATCCCTTGTTTGTTATGAGCGAATTTATGAAAAAGAAAAGACTTTGGCTAGTTTATACAACTTAGTTCAGAAATCTATTCAAAATAAAAATCATAAAAAGACTGCAAAATATATTGAAGAACTACAGGGTAAAAGTGATTATGTTAATTTCTGTATAAAAGTAAATTCAGCAACTCTTAAGGCTACAGAAAAAGAATATGTAGCTTTTGTTGGAGATTTAGATAGTTATTTAGTCTCACAAAATATTATAGCAGAGTATAAGTCTAATAAAAAAGGTGAGGCGAAAACTATAGCCCTTTTAGACTTAACAAATTCAAATGTTTATTCGTTTGGTTTTTCTTCGTATATTGAGTGTTTAGAAGACGATAATCAATTAACACAACAAGAAATTAACGCTTTGCTTTTAGAACTGGTTAATCAAAATTTAGAAAACAAGACAATCTTAGATTTAATAAAACAAAGAAGACAAATAGTTGATGTTTCACTTTCTGATGGTACAACAAATGATAAAATTTTAAGAGTTTATACATCACTTAAAATTGAAAAGGTTTTATATAAAATTTATTTAATTCAAGGTGAGGAAGAGTTAAAAGCTCAAGTAACACAAAATATTCAAGACTTACAAAATGAGTACAATAATCTAATTCGCTAATTCCTGTGTGGTGTGGGTGCTATGTGTGACATAGCTTACTGAATACTAGTAAAATTGGGAAGTGTAAAAAAAATTGAGTATAAAAAAGAGAGTAATAAATACTCTCTTTTTATGTGTTATAGGTTTTTATTTTATTAGAATTCAATCTTTTTTGCGATGTAATTTTCAAGCTCGCTAATTGGCATTCTAACTTGCTCCATAGTGTCTCTATCACGAACAGTAACTTGATTGTCCTCTAAAGTATCAAAGTCGATTGTTACACAGAATGGAGTTCCAATTTCGTCTTGACGGCGGTATCTTTTACCAATAGAACCAGCTTCGTCATAATCGCACATAAACTTTTTAGCAAGTGCACTATAAACTTCAGTTGCTTTCTCGTTTAAGTTCTTTTGAAGTGGAAGGATGGCTACTTTGTATGGTGCGATTGCTGGGTGAAGATGCATTACAACTCTAGTATCATTTTCAAGTTGTTCTTCTTCATAAGCTGCACAAAGTAAAGCGAGAGTTAATCTGTCAGCACCGATTGAATATTCAATAACTGTTGGTGTAAATTTTTCGTTAGTAAATGGATCAAGATAATTCATATTTTTTCCTGAATATTCTTGATGACGAGATAAATCCCAAGTTCCACGATGATGAATACCATTAAGTTCTTGCCAGCCGATAGGGAAGTTATATTGAATATCACAAGCGGCTTTTGCATAGTGTGCAAGTTTATCGTGGTCGTGATATCTTAAATCTTCCGCCTTTAAACCTAAATCTTTAACAAACTCCAAAGCGCGAATTTTATAATCATCATAAATGTTTAAACTTTCTTTATCATGGCAGAACATTTGAAGTTCCATTTGTTCAAATTCAATTGTTCTAAATAAGAAGTTACCAGGTGTTATTTCATTTCTGAAAGATTTACCAATTTGAGCAATTGCAAAAGGTACTTTAGCTCTTGCTGTTCTTTGAACATTAAGGAAGTTTACATATTCACCTTGACAAGTTTCAGGGCGAAGATAAACAGTATCTGCTTCATCAGCAATAGTTCCACGAGTTGTTGTGAACATTGGGTTAAATTTTCTAATATTTGTCCAATCTCTTTTACCGCAGTTAGGGCATTTAATATCGTGTTCTTCGATATATTTTTCCATTTCCTCGTTAGTCATAGCTTCTGCAGCAACTTTTCCTTTTGAATGGTTTTCAATTATTGTGTCTGCACGGTGACGAGTTTTACAGTTTTTACAGTCCATTTTTGGATCACCAAAGCTTTGAACGTGTCCGCTTGCATGCCAAGTTGTAGGGTTCATAAGTATTGCACAGTCAACACCATATGTTTTTGGGTCTTCTTGAACAAATCTTTTCCACCAAGCTCTTTTAACATTATTTTTTAGTTCTACACCAACAGGGCCAAAATCCCAAGTGTTAGCAAATCCACCATAGATTTCTGAACCAGGGAAAACAAAACCTCTGTTTTTGCATAGGTTAACAATTTTATCCATTGTTATATTTTTCTTTTCCATTTTTTTCTCCTTTTTTCTTTTTTTTGTGATTTATTTTTGTTGCAGTTTTTTTTACAAATAAAAAGCCCTTAGCAATAAAAACTGCTAAGGGACGATATAACATATACCGCGGTTCCACCCTAATTGGATAAATCCCACCTTAATTCTCGTTTACGCCCGAGCAAGCGATTGCCATTTTAGCAACTCCTACCAAATCGCCACTTTTGGTCACTGGATTTAGATGTATTCTAGCATTCGTAGAAGAATTTGTCAATGTTTTTTTATATCAAAGTAAATAAAATTCTATTTACAAATTATTTTTTATATGATAAATTAATGTTAGATAAATTAATTCGTAAGAATAAAGGAGATAATAGGACATGAGCTATTTTGATAAAATCCTCAGGCATGATATTCCTGCATATAGATGCTATATGTAGGGTTGAATGGATAAATAGTTTCACTTCAATCTGTCATATAGCATTATTTATTTTTGTTATGGCAGATTTTCCTATTCTTCTTTTTATATAGATAATAGTGTTTTTTGAGGTCTGCTGTAACTGGCAGATTTTTATTTTTAAGGAGAAAACTATTATGATTATTTTAGATGTTAATAAATTAAACAAAAACTTTGGCTTTGGTCCTCTTTTTGAAGACTTGTCATTTTCTTTAAATGAAGGGGAAAGTATTTCAATTGTCGGACCTAATGGGTGTGGTAAATCTACACTACTTAAACTAATCGCAGGTGAAGAGAGGATAGATAAGGGAACTGTTAGCATTAAAAAAGATGCATTGGTTGGATATCTAGACCAAACTTCTGCAGATAGAAAAGATGATAGAAAGGTTTATGATATTTTAGCCTCTGCATTCACTAGCCTTAATGAACTTGAGGCGAGGATTAAGAAGTATGAAAAAAGATTAGAAACAGAAAGTGATAATGAGGAGCTTTTAAATAAGTATTGCAAGTTGGTTGAAGAGTTTTCAATGGCTGGCGGTTATGATATATCTGTTCAAATATATTATGTTGCAAGTGGGCTAGGTATTAAAAATGAGTTGCTTGAAAGAGAATATAACACTCTTAGTGGTGGTGAAAAAACACTTGTAAGGCTAGCAAGAGTGCTTCTACTTAAACCTCAGCTTCTTTTGTTAGATGAGCCAACAAACCACTTGGATATTAGGCGAATTGAGTGGCTTGAAGAATATATTAAATCGTTTAAAGGCGCAAGTGTTATTGTTTCACACGATAGATATTTTTTAGACCGAATGAGCAATAAAATTTTAGATTTAACAAACCTAACTCCAAAAGTTTACTCAACAAACTATACAGGTTATTTAACTCAAAGAGAAAAAGAGTTTGAAAAACAAATGGCTTCGTATGAAGACCAACAACTTGTTATTAAAAGGCTGAAAGAGCAAATTAAATATTTTGCGGAAAGAGGAATGGCAACTAATTCTTCAACTATGTGTAATCGTGCACGTGCCCTCCAAACGCAACTTGATAGAATACTTAAAAACAAGGTTGAAAGACCTCATGAAGATAAAAAGTATAATTTAGAGTTTAGTGAAGAAAGAAAGGCTAGTAAAAGAGTAATTGAAACAAAAAATCTCACGGTGAAAGTTCCAAATGGTAAAACTATTTTAAATAATGTCAATTTGATTATTTCTGCAAGAGAAAGGGTTGCCTTAATTGGTGATAATGGTAGCGGAAAATCGACATTTATTAAAACTGTGCTTGGTTTATCTAAAGGTCTTGAAATAAATGGAGAAACATACATTGGGTCGAGCACTAAAGTTGGTTATCTTCCTCAAATTATAGATTTTGAAAATGATAATATGACTTTATATGAATATTTCAAAGACCAAATTGCTGCTAGTGAAGAAAAAGCAAGAAGAATTCTTAATTCTTTCGGTTTCAACTATGAAGAGACAAATAAGCTAGTTAAAAATCTTTCAGGAGGGGAGAGAATTAGAGTAAGGCTTGCGGCTTTGTTAGAACAAAACGTTAATTGCCTTATCTTTGACGAACCAACCAACCATATTGATATTTCAACTAAAGAAATGTTAGAAAAATCGCTAGAAAAGTTTACAGGAACACTTATTTTTGTTTCGCATGACCGTTACTTTATAAACAAATTCGCAAAAAGAACTATAGAGTTTACAGGTGGCGGAGTTGTAATTTATAACGGAAATTATGATTACTATAAACATTCAAAGCAAATAAGAAAAGATATTAAGTAAAACAAAAAGC
>JAZSJW010000001.1:0-31499 GCA_045534555.1 Clostridia bacterium | reverse complement strand
AAATTAAATTCACTCAACAATTGCTAAAATATGTACTTTTTATGTGTTATATGAAATATAACATATAACTAATCAGAATTTAACTTTCACTTTTACAGCTTTATTATAATTAATCCCCTCCCCCTGTGTCAAATAAAAACAACGGGGTTTTTTATTTTTATAAATAAAAAAAAGGTAGAAAATATTTTTTCCACCTTTTTAATTACTTATTAAATTATTCTTTTACACCGATAAATTCAGCTTCGCCAACTTCTTTTGGTACACCATCTTTATCAACCTCACCATTCTCTTTTGGTGTTGTGATATTAATTCTATACATGTATGTAACTTTAGCTTTGCTGTCTGTATACATTCCGTAAACAAAACCATTAACAATTTCTGGAGCAATTAAAGAGTTGTCTTTAGCTTCGTCCATCTTAGTTGTTGAAAGCTTAATCTCTCTAATTTCATCACTTGGAGTAATGTTTAAAACTTTAACTTTATAAATGTAACTTGAAAGTTGATAAATTAAATATTCACCATCAACTCCTACAAAAGACACTTTATCATCACTATCAAACTCATCAAAAATTGGTTGCATGTTTTCAACATTTTCGTCTAAAGTTTTTGAGCTGTCCCAAATTACTTTTCTAATAACACCTTTGTCATAAACAATAGCACCAAGCTTATTGTTTTCTTCAACGTAAATTACGTTTTCATATGAGCCATAATATACAACATTAGCTTCGCTAAATGCTAATTGTGTTGTTGTGTTTTGAATTTTTTCAGCATAAGTTAATGAATCTTTTTGGTAAACAAGATAACCCTCTTTAACTGTTACTAAAGAAACACTTTCGCCTTCACTAATAAGTTTTTCACTTGTTCCGTCTGGAAGATTTCTATATACTCTGTTACCACTCTTGTTTGCTTCTGCATTCATTGTGAAGAATACATAGCAGTCTGTTAAGTTTGTTCCTGAATTAACAACTTCTCCGTTTGTATTAGAAAATACTGCTGAACGAACTTCTTCTTTTACAAAAGCCTTTTCGACTTTATCCCCCATTTTATATGAAGAAAGAGTTGCACTATTTTTTTCATAAACTACTAAATAAAGATTGTCGCCTTGCTTATAGTATGTATAAGAAACTGTATCATCACTAGCTTTTGTTGTGTATAGGTGTTGAGATGCTTTATTCTTTATATCATATCTTCTAAAAGACAATTTACCAGTAAGCATGTCACCCTCATCGTTTTTAGCTTTTGATGGAGTAGCATAGTATAAATAGTTACCAAAAATGTGCAAAGAGCCATTTGCAAAACCAGTTAAACTTTTTACAACAGGTTCAACTTTTTTAAACTCTTTTTTAACTTCTTCCTCATCTTCATCATCACTTTCAGCTTGTGTTACAGGAGTTTCTTTATACAAAACATTTCCATTTTCATCACATTCAGCTCTATAAATACCAGCTTGAATTGTTTTGCCTGTATTATTTTTTTCACTAACTTCTTTTGTTCCATTAATGAAATATAACCAACCGTCATGATAAACAGTTGTTCCACCATTAGAAACCACCTTAGAAGTGTCATTTGTTGTTTTTGACCACTTGATATTGCCACAACCTGCGAAAGATACACAAGTTAAGACACATAAAACTACTGCGAATAAAGATTTTAATATTTTTTTCATAGCCATATCCTTTTTGCTAAAATTTTATAAAAATTTACTTAAATAATATACAATCTATTACCACCATTTGTCAACTATAAAACAAAATTCAATCTTTAAATTTATAAAATATCTCCATCGCTCGTTTTTCTTATAGTAAATTCCCACAAATCTTGCTCATTTTTAAAATATTTCTTACCAAATTCTAATTTATTTTTTGTTTCACCAACTTCACCATCTATAATATTCCCTATAGCCAAACCATATGGCCTTTTATTTTTATATATAATGCCTACGCATATTTTACTATCACCCTCACCTACACAAACAAACTTAGACAAGTTTATTTTCTTTTCTATCCATTCTTCTCTCTTTCCAAGCGAAAAAAGTGATAAAAAACCTCTTTTTGCTTCTTCAAAATAATCTTCACACAATTCACCAAACAGCCTAAGCGAAATATTATCAACAATTAAGTGCTTATCAAATTCTTTATCTTCTTGATTTTGTTTATTTGTTGAAATCTTATTGTAGATTTTATAAAATCTATCAACTATATCATCATTTATTTTTACATCACCATTTTTACCAAAATATATATCTTCAGCAAAAAAACCAATAATACAAGCTTTATCTTTACCAAAAACTTGTTTTATAGTAAATTCATCATTAGTGCTTTTTATATCACACCAGCTAAATTTTTCTAAATCATAAAGCACCAAAATTCCTCTTCTAAAATTGTTTTGTTTTAAACTTACAACTAACTTATCACTTCTTTTATCAAACAAAACAAACATTTTTGGAAGAGGGCAATCTTTTTTATATAAAGAAACTAAAAACTTATTATATTCCACAAAGAAAATATATCATAAAAAAAGACACCATAATTTATAATATGATGTCTTAATTTGTAATAATTTAAACATTTTATGTACCATTTATACATTTTCTTTAAATAATGCAATAAATATTTGATACAACTCTTCTAAAGATAAACTATCTGCACGAACAGAAATATCTTGTTTTAGATTTAATAAAACATTATCAATTTCCTGTTTTGAAATACCATATGCTTTTTCGATATTGTTTTTTATTGTCTTTCTTTTCATTTGAAAACAATGTTTTAAAAAGTCAAAAAACTTATCATTATATTTATTTTCTTTTGTTTCTAATCTAACAACACACGAATCTACATTGGGAACTGGCGTAAACATTTTTCTATTAACTTGTCTTGTAATCACAGCACTTGCATTTGCTTGTACAAATACAGAAAAATATCCATAATCACCTTTTTTATTTGTTGCAACAATTCTCTCCCCAACTTCTTTTTGCACCATAACAACAATAATTTCTGGTTTATGCTTTAAAGAAAATAGTTTAGTTAAAATAGCAGATGTAATATAATATGGCAAGTTCGCCACAACCTTAAACTTTTTACCAACTTTTTCATATAAAAATTCTTCACTAATATTCAAAAAATCTTCATAAATAATTTCTATATTGTTTTTTCCATCAAATTTACTATCAAGTTCAACCTTTAATTCTTTGTCAATTTCAAAAGCAACAACTCTTTTACTAGACGAAACTAAATGCTCTGTTAAAGCCCCAGCTCCCGGACCAATTTCCACAACAACATCATCTTTAGTAACTAAAGCATCAGATACTATTGCCTTTAAAAGATTTGTATCTTTTAAAAAGTTTTGACCAAACTTCTTTTTAAAATTAATATTGCTATAATCCATACTACCTCTTCATGTTTTTAAATAATCTATATGTATTATCTAATACTATTTTCTTAAACTCATCAAAATCCATTTCAAGCTCTTCTGCTATTTTTTGTGCAGTATATTTTACCATCTTAGGCTCATTTTTACTTCCTCTAAATGGAACAGGTGTTAAAAATGGAGCATCTGTTTCCACCAAAATCCTTTCTACTGGTAAATCTTTTACAAGTTCTGAAACATTCTTTTTATATGTAAAATTACCCGCAAAAGAAATATAAAAACCAAGCTCTATAAACTTTTTAGCATACTCATTATCATATGAGTAACAATGCATTACTCCACCATTTTTTAAATATTGCTTGTTTTCTTTTAATATTTGATAAGTATCTTCTTTAGCATCTCTTGTATGTACGCAAATTGGCAAACCATACTTATTTGCTAATTTTATTTGCTTTACAAAAATCTCTTTTTGTTTTTCTATATTGTCCTGTGTGTAATGATAATCTAAACCTATTTCTCCAATACCAACAACCTTATCTTTAGTTGCCAATTTTTCAATTTCTTCTAAGTCATCATCACCTACACCATCTACTTCTTCTGGGTGAATACCCACAACACAATATATATCTTTATTTTTCTCTGCAAGTTGTTGTGAAAGCTTAGAATTTTGGACATCAATGCCAACAGTGATAACTTTATCTAACCCATCACTTTTTAAATTCTTTATTATTTCCTCTGTTTTGACTTGGTCATATACTAAATGTGCATGTGTATCAATTATCATGATTTTTCCCTCATATTGTTATTAGTTTTTGCATAAATTTTATTATGAATAAAGTCTGGTTAATCTTATTATTATCAAGCGTAATTGCTTTAATGTTTATTGACCCATCAAGTGTTTTATCTGGGCTTATTAATGCTTCAAATAAAGCTGTTTCTCTATCTTTTGAGCTTTGTGCAATTTATGCTGTTTGGATGGGTATTTTTTCCATACTTGAGCAAACAGGTATTTCAAAATGGTTTGCAAAAATGCTTTCTCCACTAATTGACTTAATTTATGGAAAGAAAAACATATCTTTAGAAACTAGAAAATATATTTCTTTAAACATGTCTGCAAACATGCTTGGAATGGGCGGAGCTGCAACCCCTCTTGGCTTAAAAGCTATGGAAAGCATGCAAAAGGACAACCCCGACAAAACCTCTGCAACCAAAGAAATGACTATGCTTGTTGTTGTTTGTTGCTGTGTTTTTCAATTCATTCCATCAACTATTATGAGCCTTATGGCAACTGCTGGCAGTGTTAACCCGTCTAAAATAGTATTTCCATCGATAATTGCTAGCTTATGTTCAACAACAATTGGTGTTATATGTGTAAAGCTATACCATTTCTTACCATCACTTTTCAAAAGGAGAAAGAAAAATGGCTAGTTACATAATACCAATTATTTTAATAATACTCTTTATTTTTTGTTTTGTAAAGAATGTAAACGCTTATGACCACTTTATTAACGGAGCAAAAGGCTCTATTGACCTTTGCATCAACACCTTTCCCTACCTTGTAGCAATTTTTTGTGCGGTAGAACTTTTTAAAATTAGTGGTCTAAGCGACAATGTTGCAGACCTTGTTGCACCCGTTTTTAATTTTTTAGGCATACCAAAAGAGTTAACAAACTTTATGGTTCTTCGCCCCTTTTCTGGCTCTGGTAGTATGGCTATGCTAACAGAATTATATCAAACATATGGTCCCGACAGTTATGTATCAAAATGTGCAAGCATAATAATAAGTTGCACCGAAACAGTTTTCTATGTTGTTGCTATATATTTTAGTTCTGTAAAAATAAAAAAGCTCAAAGGCACTGTATTTCTAGCACTTTTAAGCACTTTTATCGGAAGCTTAGTAGCTTGCCAAATTTGCAAATTCATATAAAAAAAGCATACTTAAAGTATGCTTTTATTATGCTTTATTATATTCTGTTGCAAAAGTGAGTTTAGACACCTTTAAACCAACTTTTCCGCCCTTATGAGCCTCTACCAAAAACACCACAGGTTCTGCCTTTTCATTAGGGTGAATAATTGTCAATTTCTTTGGCTCTAACTTGTTTTTTCTAAGCTGAGTTAAGACATCAACTAGTCTATCAGTTCTATGCACCATATAAAGTTTACCACCAAATTTTAATAACTTCTCTGCATTTTCAATAACACTTTCCAAAGTTGTTAAAAGTTCTGTTTTTGCAACCTCTGTTAAAGTTGAGGTTTGAGAATATTTATTATCCGTTTTTAAATATGGCGGATTACATACAACAACATCAGCAAAGCCTCTACCTAAAATATTTACAGAATTTTCAAGTTTATCATTAATTGGAAAAACTTTATCAGTTAAATTGTTATATTCTACAGACTTTTTAAAAAGTTCATATGGCTCTTTCATTATCTCAAAAGCATGAATACTTTTCGGCTTTTGTTTTTTCGAAAGCAAGATAGATATTACCCCGCTTCCAGCACAAAATTCTACAACTTTAGAGCCCGCTAAAAACTTTGCATAATTTGCAAGTAGCACAGCATCACTTGTAAAACAATAGCCCTTATCGTCCTGATAAATTTTCAAATTCTCAAACTGTAAATCTTCTAATCTTTCTGCCATTATTTAGTTTCCGGAGCACCTACTGGGCAAACTGCCGCACAAGTACCACATGAAATACATTTTTTAGGGTCAATAACAACTTTTCCGTTTTGAATAGAAATTGCTTCTACTGGACAGCATGGAATACAGCCACCGCATTTAATACACTTTTCACTAATTTGATATGCCATTTATTTATTCTCCTTATTCTTAAAGTTCTTGTTTTTATTTCTAAATTTATTCTTTTTGAAATGATTATTTTTCTTGTTTTCGTTATTGTTTTGTTGAGGTCTTTCCTCTCTTTTTTCTTGAGGTTTATCTTGAGGTTTATTTTGTTCTTCTTTTTTAACTTCTTGTTTTTGATTTTGAACAGGCTCAACCTTTATAAAATCTTCTTGGCCTTTATCAAAAGTATCCTCTTGAGTTTTCTCTCCATTAAGTTCAGGTAATGAAAAATCGTAAACCACAAAAGTATCGTCATTTTGCTTAATTTTTACAGAAACTCTTTCACGCAAAATGTCATTATATACTACCGTTCCTTTACCTTTAGGTGAAGATATTTCACTATTTATTTTTGGCATTTTCTTAAGCGTTTCTTCATATTGCTTGTTTTCATAACCTAAACAACACATAAGCCTACCGCAAAGCCCGCTAATTTTTGTTGGATTGAGTGATAAACCTTGATTTTTAGCCATTTTTACTGTCACATGCTCAAAATCTTTTAAAAATCTTGCACAGCAACAAACTTCACCACATGGACCTATGCCACCTTTGATTTTAACTTCATCTCTTTGACCAACTTGATGAAGCTCAATTCTTACCTTTAAAGCACTTGCAAGTTCTTTTAATAAGTCCCTAAAATCTACTCTATCTTCTGCAGAAAATTCTATTAAAATTTTTGTTCCATCAAAACAATATTCTGCCGAAACTATCTTCATATCAAGGCCTAGTTTTTTAACCTTTTCTCTAACAAGAAAAATATCTTTCTTAGATTTTTCTTCTAATTCTAAATATTTTTTCTTATCGTTCTCTGTTGCTTTTCTTACCACATTTTTTAATGGCTCAGAAAGCTCTGTTCCATCTATTTCTTTAATAAGACTAACTTTACCAAATGATAATCCAAAAACACTATCTACAATAACATCATCATTTTCTGAAACGTCTACATCGTTTTTATCAAACAAATACACTTTTCCGTTAGCCCTAAATTTAACACCAACTACTTTTTGCATTTAACTTTCACCTCCGTTAGCTTTAGCAAGAATTCATCTACCACTGCACTAACATTGGTATTATAAACTAAATCTTCCTTAAACTGCAAACAATATTCTATTATTTTATATAGCGCTTCTATTGAGAACTGCTCACTTATAAGCTTCATTTCATCAATTTTGTGCACATTATTAACTAGTTCTAGTTTTCCAATTTTTACCATGCAAATATCACGAGTAATAAGCATAAATAAATCAGCAAACTCTTCTTTATTTATATTCTTTTGCGAAAAAATGCTTGCAAAGCTTAAAACATCACGACTAGAGTTCATCTTATATAAGCATTTATAGATATTTTGATACATTGATAAAAACTCTTTATCTGTTGCCATTTTATAAGCACGTGAAAACACACCACCTGAACAAGCTGCACAAATTTTACATTCATTTTCTTTAACATTTGATGCTTTTAACATTTCAAAAATGGTTTGATTGTCTAATAAGTCTAGCTCTATTTTTTTACAACGGGACAAGACGGTTTTTAATAGTTTTCTCTCCCCTGAAGAACCCAAGATAAAGAAAACACTTTTTGGTGGTTCCTCAATGGTTTTTAAGAGTTTATTTTGAGCCTCTTCATTAGCATCATTCATATTTAAGAGCACATAAACCTTTTTATCAAGTTCATAAGGTCTTACAAAAGCATCAGAAGAAATTTCAGTAACAAGCCCTGTATTGATTTTTTCTTCTAAACCATGAACAATAACGTCTGGGTGAATATCCTTTTCCACCTTCATTTTTCCGTTTGGGTCATTTTCTACACCAAGCAAAATTTGAGCTAGCATTTTTGCAAACTCTTTCACATAATCCACATCTTCACTAAGAAGCAAATAAGTATGGCTTAAATGATTTGTTTGCTTATCTTTCAAAACCATATTATATGCTCTAGTTTTAATTATTGCATTTTTATAATCTACCATATAATTAAGGTATCAAACCACACACAAAAAGTCAATTAATTAATAAAAAACAGCATAAAAAAAGCCCGCTAAACTGCGAGCTTATGAATTTTTTATGATATTTTAATGATTTTTACAGAATAGCTACCACCATTAGGGGTTTTAATTTCTACAACTTCACCTTTCTTTCTGCCCATTAATGCTTTACCTATAGGAGATTCGTTTGAAATCATACCTTTATCTGGGTCGCTTTCGATTGTTCCAACAATTTTATATTCAACTTTTTCATCAAATTCCATATCAAGAACTTCAACTGTTGAACCAACGTGAACTTTGTCATTATTAATATCTTCAGAATCAACGATGATTGCAAGCCTTAAAGTTTCTTCAATCATTTGAATTTCAGACTCAAGTCTACCTTGTTCACTTCTAGCTGCATCATACTCACTATTTTCACTTAAATCGCCATATTCTCTAGCAGTTTTAAGTTTTTCAAGAACTTCAGGACGTCTAACATTTTTTAAATATTCAAGTCTCTCTTCTTTCTCTTTTTTGCCTTCTTTAGTGATATAAATTTCTGCCATAATTCTTAGCCCCCTTTATTACTTTTTATGCAATACTATTTATTATATTAATTTTTTAAAATTTAATTCCATAAATATAAATATTTTTGCATAAATTTAATTTATTTTTTAACAAGCGGTATTATAAATATTTGATTTAAAATTGTCAATCATTTATTGAAAAATTATTTAACAATTAGTTGCCTTACATTTTCTTTTTTGCTAAAATAATTTCATTAGGAGCTTGTTATGATAAGAATTTGGGCAAAAACAATGAAAGGTCATAAAATGACCCGAAACTTAATCTATGAAAGTATAGATAATTTTAACAAGGAAACTTTTTATTTGCACATTCAAGAAATTTGTCATAAACTTGATATTGCAACCCCTGTTTTACTAAATTATCATATAAATAATTATATTAATTTCAATAATTGTATATTTACAGCTCGTGATTTTGTGGAAACAATCAACTTTGATAAATTAATTATTGAAGAAGCTAGTATAAAATAAAAACACACCATAATTGGTGTGTTTTTTAATTTATATTGTCATAAAAATTTGATAACTCTTTAAGCGTTTCGTTACTTAAATGCCCTGTTACGCAGACAACAGTAATATTTGACTTTTTGCTTAACATTCCAAGTTTTTCAATAAGATTTCCATAAGCCGTTGCTGGATAAGTTTTTATTACAGACATAAGCCATGCAAGGTTGTCAATAATTAAAACGATATCTCTGCCTAAAGTACTAAATAAAATAGCTTTATCAATACCCTCTTCTATCATGGCTATAGTTTCATACTCATCACCAACACAAGAAGCAAAAATCTCAATTTTTGCAAGGCCACTATCTTCAGCCTTCTTACTTATATTTCTGTCAAAACATACTTTTATTGTATTATAATCCATACCCTCAAATACTCTAGCAACAGTGTCCACCATTCTGAGCCTATCTTGTGAGGTCGGAGCATAAACAATATTGGATTTGCCCGGCTCTATTTTAGTTTGTTCAATAAAAATCTCTTTTTGATTTACATCAATTAAACCATTTTTAATACTAACTTTTCGCTTAGCATAAGCATTATTTATTTTGAAAATTTGAATAACCTTATTTTCATCATCATCTGGTAAATATTTTATTATATCATTATCTCTAAGTTCAAAATCCCTTACAATCGCCTTAGGAATAATGTGGTCTGTAGGGGATTTTATAAACTTAAGCTTTCTAGCAAAAAATTCACCATCTTCTTCACAAACAACAGCTTCAACTAAAAAACCGTCCTCTTGATGTTTCTCCTCATCATTTATATATCCTAACCTACTTTCAGCAACTTTTGTGGTTAGCATTGAGCCGTAATCATATTGAAACTCAGCTTCGTCTGGTGATTGAATAAAAATTCTTTCATTATCTAAACTTTCAGTTCTATCAAGAAGGTCTAGGTAAATACTTCTTGGTTTAGCTTTTGCTCTCGCTGGCCTACCACGCCCTTTACCTATTACCTGCCTTGGAATTTCACCATAAATTATGGCAAGTATTTTATCCACTAAATCTTGCTTTTTGAGTGTTGTTGGTGAAGCAACACCAACATCTCTACCAAGCTCCCTTAGCTCATAAATACCAAGGTTTAATAAATCCTCTTTAGTATATAAGTTATCCTTTTTATTAGTCATAATATCCTATCCTTTATGGCTAATATAACATATTTGTAAAATTTTGTAAATTATTTTATTTAACTAAAGAAATTTTGGACAATTTCTATAAGTTTAGACTTATATTTTATATTCTTTGATGACCCCTCTGCACCAATAAAACATAGTGGCGGATACACAACACACCACCAATTATCACCCTTACCCGAACCTAGTTCTACAATTAAAGCATCATAAAAACCATTTTCTAAGGTATATTCACCATAACTTCTTGTAGGAAAATATTCATCTTTAAGGCTTGCTTTTGAAGTATAATTAAATCCGTTATCTTCTAATACTTTATCTGCAACGTTTTCTATTCCCTCAAGATTTTTATTTATTATACTATAAGCTTCACCAAAAGAACTGCCTTGTGTAATTTTAGGCGTTAAATAGTCTACAACAGCTTCTTTTACTTTATACTTAACATCTTGGTCAACACTATTATTGCTATTGGCTCTAATATGCACTCTTAAATATGCACTCGCCTCACTTTTTTCTTTATTTTCACCAACAAATATTGTTACCATAAATATGACAACTGCAATAAATCCCATTCCAACAATTACTAATTTTTTCATATTCCACCTCACATTTCAATTATTATCTTTTTAGATTTTAATAAGCATAAAAAAAAGAACAGAATTAGAAACTTTCTGTTCTTTTATAGGGAAATTTGAAATCTGATAATTTCTAAAAATTTATATCTAATGGAGAATAAACAACCAATCTCGTACCTACCGATAAATTATCTACAGTACCTTCATTTTGATTTATTATATCTTCAGGTCTTACACACAAAGTTTTAGCAACATCAAATAAAGTTTCATTTTCTTTAACAACGTAAACAACAATTGCCTCATTGTTAATTTCTCGCTCTTCCGTTTCTTCAATACCGCTAATAAAGGTTATATACTCTTCTGTGTATTTTTTACTTTTGATATCTAGTTTTAATGTAACTTCTACATCTTTTTGATTTTTTAATCTTATATTTTCAACCAAAGCATTTACAGATATTTTATCTAAATTAGAAACATTATCTACCACGCAAGCAAAAGGTACAAATCCACGAGTAATACTAATTTCTTTATTAGTATCTAAAACCATTAAGCGAACTTCTACCCCGCCACTTAAACTCGTTTGCGTATCTTCTACCAAAACATCAGTAACATTTGCTTCAGCCTTAACAACATATAAAATCTCATCAACTTCTCTATCTGGCTCAAAATTCGCAGTAAATAAATGATTAAAATTGTTTTCGCTTTCAAAAGTTTCTTTAAGTAAACACTCACTGTTTGTTATTGTTTGCTTTTTAATTGAAAAGGCATCTTCAACAACACTTAACGTTCCCTTAGAGTAAATGACAGCATCAACACTAACTTCAGCAGTGAAAATAATATTTGTTTTGTTGTCAATATCACTTACAGATGCATTTGCTCGAACCGAAGCAATACTTGCATTCGCATCAATAATATTTTCAGGAACAACACTTAATGCTTGAACTTCTTGTTTAAACTCAATAACTTTAGTTGTTACTACTATTTTTTCATTTTCCATCATATTTGATGTAACAATAATATCACCCTCAAAGGTAACAGCATCAATGCCAGCAGTAACACTCTTTAGATTAACACTTGCATCAGTAAACAAAATAGTGTCTATTTTATTTGAAATTTCTTGTTCATAAACTTCAGTAAAAGTTTCCTCTACTACATTTACTACTTTTTCATATTCATATGTCTTTTCATTCGCTACGTAATCTTCACCAAGACTTGAAACCGAGCAAACTTGTTCTGAAAAAATTGAATATACTTCTACATTTATAAGTGAAGATACCGCAATTTCTGCCGAAGAAAAATCTGCAACTTGACATTCTTGCACATTCACCTTTAATAAGTTTTGAGTTGCAGTAATATTTGAAATATTTTCTTGCCACTCAACATCAACACCCGCACTAGAAAGCTTATTTTCTTCAGTTAAGTAAACAACTTGATAAGAAGTTTTGCCTGAAAAAGACAAAGTGTCTCCTACTTTTTCGCTTGAAACAATCTTTGGTATTGCATGAACACTAACTACCTCTTTTATAGTTTTGTCACTAGGAACCTCAACTCTAGCAATATTTTCAAACTGTTCTAGGTTCACCATCTTTTTGCTTTCAATATTGAAAGTCTGCGAATTTTCAAACGCCATTAAATTATCCCCCTTTGTGGTACTGCTATATTTTATATGCAAGATAGAAAAATTATGACAATCTTTATAAATTTTCTTGATTTTGATTAAAATTTCTTCAAGATGGTAAAATTGAATTTAAGGGAGGCAAGCATGCGTAAAGTCGGTTCAAAAATTGAGGACATTATAAACGAAATCAAAACTCTTCAAGGCTCCGATATTGACCTTGAAATAACCAAGGGTAGAAAAAAAAGTATTAAATATTCAGGA
This sequence comes from Clostridia bacterium, assembly GCA_045534555.1. Lineage (GTDB taxonomy): Bacteria > Bacillota > Clostridia > Christensenellales > UBA1242 > UMGS2069. Next base: position 18,654 of record JAZSJW010000001.1, on the reverse strand, counting down.
ACCATTGAAAATATTTATCCCAGTATTTTTACAGTTAGAAGTTTAAGTGACAAATTGATTTCACACTCTTATTCATATGCAGATGTCCTGTGTGGTGATGTAAGTTTTGCTTTAAAACAAAAATTAAACGACTTAGAAAATAATGTTTCATCACAATAAAAGAGGAGCTAAGTTAGCTCCTCTTTTTTATCTTTCTTTATTTTTTCTTTTTGTTTAAAAAGTCGTCATCGTCATCATCGTCATCATCATAGTCGTCATCTTCGTCATCGTCATCATAATCATCAATGTCGCCTAAATCAAAATCGTCTTCTTCACTATCATAGTCGTCTATGTGGTCATTATCTCCATCACCATAGTCGTCATCTTCGTCATCATCTTCCTCAAGGTCAGAAAAACTTACCACTTCAACATCATCATCGGCACCAACAAGACCACCAAGAGAATCTTCACTATCTGACTGCTTATCCCATTCAGAAACGCTATCTTTTCCCTCTTCGTCTTCTTCATCGTCATTTGTTTCATCAACAACGTCATCTAAGTTACGTTTTCTAGCACATTCATCACACATAACTTGATCCACAGTGATTAAATTCTTTCCACATAAAGTGCAAAGTTCCATATCGTCCTCTTCTTCACTAGGTGCAAGTTTAAGTTCTGTTTTACAAACTTGACAAAGATCTTCTTCAACTAAAATATAATTAAGTTCACATCTTGGGCATCTTTTATATTTACCAGCCATAATACACTCCTTAAAGAGAGAATTTATCTTTCTCTTATTTCTCATATATTATAGCGATAACATTTAATTTGTAAACCATTTTATGATAAAAAAATAAAAATTTTTATTTATACATAAACTGAGCAAAAAAAAAGAAGATTGTTTCCTTCTTTTTATTAATTATTTTTTATTTATATACTCAATGCTTAAGCCCAAAATTTCATCTCCACTTATATTTAGCGACTTACAAATTGCTTGCAAGTTATCATACCCTGGCTTACTTTTGCCTTTGAGCCATTCACTAACTTGACTTTGTTTTACCCCTACTATTTCAGCTAACTTAGTTTGACTTAATTCTTTTTCTTTCATTAAATCTTTTAAAATATCAATAAACTCCATATTATAAGCCTCCTATCGCTTATAATTCTATAGAAAATGCTATATTTAAGCTTGACATATATAAATTTCTATGTTGTTAATATTTCATAAGATAAATAATTTATTCATATTCTCATACTTAAAGGATAGTTTACTATAGAAAACATTTGTGGTTTTTTAATTATCTGCGAAATAAAAGATAATCTTCTTTATGTTGAGCACACAAAAAGAAGATTGCTTTTTTCTTTTGCTATTTTAAATAAATTCTAATTCGTCATTAAAAAATATTGGGTCATCTAGAAATTCTAGGTGTGTCATTCCAAAACCATTTGCAACTTGAAAAACAATAGATATTGTTGGACTTTTCGTATGCCCCCTTTCTAAGTTTGTAATTGTTGACCTAGGTATACAATTATCTTTCAAAAACTTATGCAAAGAAATTTCCCTTTCCTTAAGTAATGCCCTAATTCTATGCATTACAGCTTGTGCCATTGTCATGAATTTTCCTCCATTTAATTATTAACTAAATAGTATCAATTCAACACATAAAAACAGGGTCTCAATTGAAACAATTGTCTTAATTTGGCCATTTTTGTCTCAATTTGGTTGCACTTAATATGAATTTATGTTAAAGTTATAAAAATAGGAGTGGTGAATTATGAACAATGTTTGTGGTTTTTTAGTTGGCTGCGAAATAAAAGATAATCTTCTTTATGCTAGAAAATTAAAAGAAAAGATTAAAGAAGAAATTTTCAATGGCAATTGCATTTTTGCAATTTACTCAAATGATAAATTTAATCAGCTGGCCTTAAAAGTCTGCAAAGCATTAAGAGAAAAATATGAATACATCCAAATTTTATTCACAAATAATGACAAAAAACTTTGCGAATTAAAAACAATTATCTATGCTTCTGATACAAATAAAAACATTTCCAACAAAAGCATAAGATTTATTAACATATTGGAAGAACAGCCAGAAGATAAACCTTATAATAATGATTTTTACAATCCATTAAAATATTTCAAATTAAAATAAAACAAAAAAAAGAGAATTAAATCAATTCTCTTTTTTGTATTACAAGTTAAACTCCTCTTCATTGTCTCCGTAAACTTTATTGAACTCTTCTTCTAAATTCCCCATCACTTTTCCAGTTACTATTGAATACATTGGTATATTTAATTTGTTTTCTTCTACATATTTTGAAATTTCTTTGAGTGCTAGTTGCCAAAAGTTTGTAGCAAAATACTCTTCAACCCATTTTTTATGATAGCCACATTTTTTCATCTTTTCTAATCTAGTTTCGTGGTCTTCTAAAGGAAATGCAATACCTACAAAGTATTCACTTGGAATTTTTCCATCAACTCTTAATTCTCCATCTAACCAACGCCATCTATCACTTCTGACAAATTCATTAAAAACATCTAAATCATCAAGTAAATCCTTTGATAAAATGAAACTCATAACACTTTTAACATACATTTCGTAACTTCGGCTATTTTCTTCATCTTCCATAAAACTATCTTTTTGACAAATACTTATTCTATGCTTCCCATTTAGCTTTGGAGATGTCGAAAATTCATTTATATGAACAATATCTTTATCACAAACTAAAGATTGGAAATCTTCACACAAGATTGCCCCACTTTTTAATATTGACATAACTCTTTTAACCATATTTTCTCTGCCTGTATAGCTTCCGACAGCATGGAAAAGATAATTATTTAAATTAAGTGTATCTCTTTTAGTTTGATTAGCATTATTTTCTTGTTCAAAAAAAGTTGATGAAACATAGCTAGTTTCACAACCAAGACCTCTTACACCCTTATTTTTCTTTGGTAAATTACAATTCATCTCTTTTCTCCGCAAAAATTGTAACATAAAAAAAACAAAAGTCAAGATGCAAAGAAATCAAATACTATAATTTTCTCTCCCTCAGTCAGTCTTTGACTGACAGCTCCCTCGTCAGAGGGCGCTTAATATAAACTTTACTAAAATCAAGTGATAAAAAACACTAATACCAATTTTTATATGATTAAGAAAAAAGATTTTCATAAACAAAAAAATTATGAACTAAATCTGCATATATAACAAGGCATTAAAAAATCCCAGATAAGTTTACAAAAAAAATAGATGGCTAAAATTGATGGTTCTGCAAGGCTCGACGAGTGAAATCTTCGTGGGAGTTTATTGAAATAAAAGACCATGAAGTTTCGCTCGCCAGTAACACAGCAGAAACGTTAATTTTAGCCCTCTATGAGCATTTTGTCAGCCACAAGAGCAATAAACTCCCCATTAGTTGGCTTTTCATTATTGGAATATACCTTAACACCAAAAACAGAATTTATATTTTCTATTTTTCCCCTATTCCAAGCAACTTCAATTGCATGTCGAATTGCACGTTCAACTTTACTCGCTGAAGTTTCAAAACGTTCTGCAATTGATGGATACAATTTTTTAGTGATTGAATTAACAATCTCAGGAGTTTCGATAGCCATTTTAATTGCTTCACGAAGAAAATAATAACCTTTAATGTGAGCAGGAATACCAACAGTAATGAAAATATTTGTAATTTTTTCTTCTAGTACCTTATTTTTACTACCTTTAATTTCAATAGCCGGTTCACTAATGTTTTTTACTATTGGCATATTATCTGAGATACTATAAATATCTTTTATTCTTCTATAAATTAATTCGGAAGAAACAGGTTTAACCATATAATATACAGCACCTAAATTCATAGCTTTTTGCACAAAAGTATCACTTGTTAGTGACGATACTATAATAAATTTAGTTGTAGATAATTTTCTTTTAGCTTCTTCTATTACAGCATATCCGTCTATGCCAGATAAAATAACATCTATAATAGCAACATCTGGATTTGTTTCTAATATTTTGTTTAGTGCTTCTTCCCCACTAGATGCGGTATCAACTTTTGTAATTTCTTCATAATTTTCAAATGCATTCTTTATATTGTTCGCTATTTCTTTGTTTTCATCTGCAATTAGAACAGATATTTCCTTATTCATTTTTATTCCACCTTTATTTATTAAATTTTTCAAAATTTGTTCGAACGAAAATATATTAACATGATTATTCCTCGAAAAAAAGAAAATTATGCTGTAATAAAAGACGATAAGCCGAGTAAAAAGGTCGAATTTTATAATAAAAAGAAGAACCCAACCATTGTTTTTGGTTGGGCATAACTATTATTTAAGTGAATTTAACTTGTTTTGAAGTGTTTCAAGAGTTTGTTTATTGTTTAATAGCTTTTGCTTTTCGGTCTCAACAAGTTCTTTTGGAGCTTTTTCTACAAATCTTGGATTTGAAAGCATTTTATCACTTCTTTCAACTTCAAATTTAATTTTATTTATTTCTAATTCAAGTTCTTTAATAAGTTCATTTTTATCTTTCTTTTCATCAAGTAAAACAAATTCACCAAGCGGAGTATAGATAACTTTACCTTCACCCTTTTCACTTGTAAGAGCAATTGTTGAAAGTTTTTCAATCTCTGATGCACTTGCACCTAAATTGCCAATTTCAGCAAAATAAACTTCACTTTTTACATTTGAAGCTATTTTTGCTTCGGTTTTAGCAGTTCTAATAAGCTTAATTGCTTCAATTGTTTTTTCTTGTTTTTCAAACTCTTGCTTATAAGAAGAAACTGAAAAAGCTTTTGGAAATTCTGATATCATAATACTATCAGATTTATTTTCTGCAACCTTTAAGTTTTTGTAAATATACTCAGTAACAAAAGGAATAAATGGGTGCAAAAGTTTTAATACATTATCAAACACATAAGAAAGAACACTCACTGTGTTTTGCTTATCTTCCCCACCTTTATAAATTGATGGCTTACAAAGCTCAACATACCAGTCACAAAATTCATTCCATGCAAAATTATATACGTTCGATAAAGCTAAACCAACATCAAATTTCTCAAGGTTATTAGTAACTGTTTTTATAACATTAGAAAGTTTTGTTAGCATCCACTTATCTTTTGCATCTTTCTTAACATCTTTAATAGGTTTTAGTTCTACATCTTGACTGTGAAGTGATACAAATTTGCTAGCATTCCAAATTTTATTTATAAATCCACGAGCATTATCAACTTTAGTCATACTAAATCTTGTATCAATTCCTAAAGCCATATCTTTAATAAGAGCAATTCTCAACGAGTCTGCTCCGTATTTATGAGAGATTTCAAGAGGGTCAACACCGTTACCTAAACTCTTACTCATTTTTCTACCTATTTCATCACGAACTAAGCCATGAATTAAACAGTTCTTAAATGGAGTTTTTCCTGCACATTCAAAGCCCATATAAACCATTTTTGTAGCCCATTGGGTTAAAATATCGTAACCTGTTACAAGTACGTTTGTTGGATAGAAATATTCTAGTTCTTTAGTCTTTTCTGGCCAACCTAAAGTTGAGAATGGCCATAAAGCAGATGAAAACCAAGTATCTAGAACATCTGGGTCTTGAGTAAGTTTAGTGTGACAACACTTCTCACATCTACTTGGCATTGTTTTACTTGCCATAACATGTTTACATTTATCACAATAATAAATTGGAATTCTGTGACCTGTCCAGATTTGACGAGAAATACACCAGTCTTGAATATTCTCAAGCCAATGGAAATAGTTTTTCTCAAATCTTTTTGGGTGAATTTTTAATTCGCCATCTTTAACAACTTTTATAGCTGGCTTTACAAGTTCACTCATTTTAACAAACCATTGTTCTGTAATCATTGGTTCAATTGCTGTTTTACATCTTTCACAATGACCAACACTATGAGTATATGGCTCAACTTTTTCAAGTAAATCTTGCCTTGCAAGAGCGGTTTCAACTTTTTCTCTAGCTTCAACTAGGTTTAATCCCTCAAACTCTTTACCTGCAGCTTCGCTAATCTTACCATCTTTTGTAATAACAGAAATCAACTCTAGATTATGTCTTTTTCCAACTTCATAGTCATTAGGGTCATGTGCTGGAGTTATTTTAACCATTCCTGTACCAAACTCTTGCTCTACATAATCATCAGCGATAATAGGAATAAGTCTGTCAGTTAATGGTAATTTTAGCATTTTACCAACAATATTTTTATATCTTTTATCCTTTGGGTTAACAGCAACAGCGGTATCGCCAAATAAAGTTTCTGGTCTTGTAGTTGTAATAACAATATATCCAGAACCATCAGCAAATGGATAACGAATGTGCCACATTCCACCCTTTTCGTCAGAGTAAATAACTTCATCATCTGAAATAACTGATTTACAATGTGTACACCAATGAGTTTGCCTACTACCTCTATAAATATAGCCCTTATTAAATAATTTAATGAAAGCTTCTAAAACTGCTTCTGTACTCTTTTCGTCCATAGTAAAACGATATCTATCCCAGTCCGCAGAAAAACCCATTTCTCTAAATTGGGTCATAATTCTATCGCCATAGAAATTATACCAGTCCCAAGCTTCTTTATCAAAAGCTTCACGACCGATTTGTTCTTTTGTCTTGCCTTCATTTCTTAATTTTTCTACGAGTTTATGTTCTGTTGCAAGTGCGGCATGGTCTGCACCCGGCATCCAAACAGCTGAATAACCTTGCATTCTTTTAAAACGAATTAAAATGTCTTGATATGTATTATCAAGTGCGTGGCCAATATGTGCTTGGCTAGTTACATTTGGTGGTGGCATTGTAATAGAAAAAGGCTTTTTGTTTTCATCTACTTCTGCATGAAAATACTTCTTCTCTTCCCACTCTTTATAAATCTCTTTCTCAAATTCTTGAGGATTATATGCTCCTTTGTTTACCATTTCTTTCTCCTAAATCTCTATCATACTTTGGAATATACCAAATGCTAAAGCTAACATTAAAAAGATATATCCTATTAATTTTATTTTTAATTCCTTTCTGTGAGCAGCATCACTAGTGTTCTTTTTCTTTGACACAAACATTTTACCAAAGAATGCTAAAAACAAACCTACAGCTAAACAAACAAACACTAGAACAATTAAAATAGTTTTTAGAACTTTCATTTTATTCTCCTTTTATTCAACACTATCTTCTTGGTTATCTAACTGAACTTTTTCATCAATGCTTTGTTTTTTCTCAACAACAGTTTCTTTATTAGGCAATAATGCTAACACTATTTTTAAAACAGATACAATACTTGCCACAACAACAGCTATAATTGGGACTGCTATTGACAATTTTGCCTCAAAGAAATATGGGAAAATTGCTATCATTAAAACAAGGTTAAGAAGTGAAGCCATAATGCTTGCAAACATTCTTTTACCCAGTCTGTTCTTAGCCAACAAATCAACAAACAAACCGACACCGACTAAACATAATATTGCAATCATGAAAGCAGTATCTTGTTTATAGTAAATGATTGAGCTGACAGCCAAAATATTTACAAGGTCATCTAAATAAACTGAATATCTATAAAATTCAAAGTAGTTTGAGTTATATTTTCTGTCAAGACATGCAAAAGCTACAGAGACAGCAAAAAATATAAAATATATCGCTCCGCCTATTTTTTGCCCACCAAAAAATATGGTCAAAGCAAAGATTAAAAATAAAGCAAGAGACACAAAGAACATTATTTTAGAAACTATTTGACTTTTATTTCCCATAACAACCTCGCAAAACTTTTGTTTTTATATTATAACACCAATAATAACACTTTTTAAAGTGTTTTATTAACAAATTTTAGTTTTTTTTCATAAAATGCAGTGTGAAATTATAAAAGGAGGTTAAAAATGAAAAAAATTATCACACTTATGCTATGTGTTATGATGTGTGGACTATCATGTTTTATGTTTGTCGGCTGTAAAGACGATAAAGACGTGATTAGGCTTAACGAGGTTACACATAGTGTATTCTATGCCCCACTATATGCCGCAATAAATCTTGGCTACATGGAGGACGAGGGCATTAAAATTGAACTTGAGAATGGTCAAGGCTCGGATAAAAGCATGGCAGCACTTCTATCAAATAATGCTGATATCGCTTTACTTGGTGCCGAAACTGTTATATACGTTGCAGCTCAAGGCAGTACAAATCACCCAATGATTTTCGGACAACTCACTAAACGTGACGGTTCGTTCTTAGTATCTAAAACAAATGAAAAAGATACTTTCAATTGGGCAACTTCGCTTGCTGGCAAAAAAGTTATAGCCGGCCGTAGAGGTGGCCTTCCTGCTATGACTTTTGAGTGGGTTGTAAATAGTGTTGGCTTATATGATGGCACCAACATTACTTTAGATACAGAAACATCTTTTGCGATGCAAGTTCCTGTATTTGATACTGAAAATGGCGGTGATTACTGTACTATGTTTGAGCCAACCGCAACTGAATATGAAGAGTCTGGCAGAGGTTATATTGTAGCATCTGTTGGTGAATATAGTGGAGAAATCCCTTATACCTGCTTCATGGCTACACCTAAATTTATCAAAAAACACCCAGATAAAATCGAGGGCTTCTTAAGAGCTATTAAAAAAGCCTATGTTTACCTCATGACACATAGTGACTTAGAGGGAGCAAAGGCTTTAGTTAAATCTTTTGATGGCTCAACCGTAGAGTCTCTTGCAAAAGCAGTTAAGAGCTATAAAGAAATTGATGCTTGGTGTTCTACCCCAGAAATGAACCAAGTTGCCTACAGAAATTTACTTGAAGTTCTAAATAATGCCGGAGAGCTTTCTGGAACTGTTGCTTTCAATGAGGTTGTAGACAATTCATTTGCATTAAAAGTTTAATAACAACTAAATAAAATTCTGCATATTATATAATATCTCACATTAGTGAGATAAAACTCTTACATTAGGACGGAATTATTATGGAGAAACTATTGTCTATAAAAAATGTAAACCTGATATATCATTCTCCAAAAAGTGAAACACTCGCCATAAAAGACTTAAATCTTGAAATTTCTTCGGGCGAATTTATAAGCATTGTCGGCCCTAGTGGCTGTGGCAAAACCACCATACTTTCGCTTGTTGCTGGAATTTTAAAACAAACAAACGGGGAAATTTTAGTTAGCGGAGAAAAAATCACATCTCCCGGAACAAAAACTGGATATATGTTTCAAAGAGATAATCTTTTTGAATGGATTAACATTTGGAAAAATGTAACTTTAGGGTTAACTTTCAAAAAACGAAATACTTTAGAAAACAAAGAATATGCTAAGTCTCTTATTGAAAAGTATGGACTTAAAGGCTTTGAAAAGCATTATCCAAATGAACTTTCAGGCGGTATGAGGCAAAGAGTTGCTCTTATTAGAACACTCTGTTTAAGACCAGAAGTTTTACTTCTTGACGAACCCTTCTCTGCCCTTGATTATCAAACACGTCTAGCTGTTCAAGATGACGTCTGTTCAATTATAAAAAAGGAAAAGAAGACCGCAATTTTAGTAACTCATGATATATCAGAAGCAATAGCAATGAGTTCTAAAATAATCGTTCTTACAAAAAGACCCGGAACCATCAAAAAAATTATACCTTTAGATTTTGACGAAAATCTTACCCCTTTTGAGCGAAGAAAACAAAAAAGCTTTAATAAATATTTCAACGAAGTTTGGGGGGAATTAGAATGAGTAAAAATAATAATTATTCCTTAGAACACAAAAAATATTTAAGAAAACTTCGCTTAAAAAGCATATCAATTCACACCATGAGGGCTTTACTACTTGTTGCTCTAATTAGCATTTGGGAACTTTGTGCACATTTTAATATTATTGACCCATTTATCACTAGTAGTCCATCAAGAATTGTAAATCAAATTAAAGTTTTAATTCAAGATGGCTCTCTATGGCATCACTCGTGGGTAACCTTATATGAAACTATTTTAGCATTTGCTATAAGTACAGCTCTTGGTACAATCATAGCAATTATACTCTTCTCTATTCCAACAGTTCGAAGAGTTTTAGAGCCTTATTTAATAGTTTTAAATAGCCTACCTAAAATTGCACTTGGTCCACTTATCATAGTTTGGATGGGAACTGGAACAAAAGCAATTGTTGTAATGGGCATACTAATTTGTATAATAATTACAACAATATCCATGCTTAACGGATACCTTTCAGTACCAAAAGAAAAAATACTCTTAATGAAAACTATGGGAGCCTCAAAACTAAAAATATTAACAAAACTAATATTGCCCGCAACCTTTACAGATTTTATTTCAGTATTAAAAATAAATGTTGGAATGAGTTGGGTTGGGGTTGTCATGGGTGAATATTTAACAAGTAAAGCAGGTCTTGGGTATTTAATTGTTTATGGTGGTCAAGTCTTTAAATTAGACCTTGTAATGAGTTCAATAGTAGTATTATGTATACTAGCCGGACTTATGTATGGTTTAGTTGCACTTCTTGAGATGTATATCAAGAATAAAAGAAATTAAAGTTGTAAAAATAGCATTATAAATAACAAAATTTTTACAAATACAAAATAAAAAAGCGAATTCTCACGAGTTCGCTTTTTATTATTCATAAATATTAAAAAATTAGTCTTTTTTTATAAAACCTTAACATTTCTATCCCCAACAATTAGTTTTAACTCAGACAAAAGTGCTGTTGTTGGATTAACTTTTCTGCCTAGTAAATATAACTTTTTGTTGAACTGAACATAAGTTTCTGTATCGCCTTGATATGCATCTAAAATATCAAAAACTTCTTTTTTAATGTTTTCATCATTTATATCAAATTGCATATAAAGTTTTGGTTTCTTTACTTCTTTTTCACCAACATCAGAGTTAAAGTCTAATTTTTTATTATACTCTTCATAAACCTCTTCTTTATTATCCTCATCAATAAAAGTCATCTTATCCATAATAATTATTGGTCTTTCGCCCGGTCTTAGTGATAATCTTCCACTAACAGTTACAATTGCTTCTTCTACAAGCTGTTCTTTAATCTGTTCATAGAATTTAGTGAACACCATAACTTCAAAGCTACCATAAAGGTCCTCAAGCTTAACTACAGCCATTGGTTTATTTCCAACTTTTGTAAACAGTTTCTTAATTTCTGATATTACACCACCAGTTAAAACTTGCATGCCATCAGTTAAATCACTATGAAGAGCGAGTATTTCTTCTTGGTCTTCAACCTCTTCCTCATTCTCTTCATTTTCCATTTCTTTAATCATACTTGCATTAAAGTTAAATGTACTTGTTAATTGTGTATATGGCTCTAATGGGTGACCACTCATATAAATACCTAAAGCTTCTTTTTCTTTCTTTAGTTTGTATTTATGGTCATATTCATCAATATTTGGATAATCAATATGTACAGACTCTTCTTTGCTGAATAAATCACCAAACATAGAGAACTGTCCTGATGCCCTACCATTTCTATCTTTGATAACGCAGTTTAAAGCAATTTCATAAACCGCAGCTATTTGACTTCTTGTTTTACCAAAGCAGTCAAAGGCACCAGAATAAATCATACCTTCTAAAAGCCTTTTATTGATGTTTAGGTCTACAACTCTTGTTAAGAAATCACCAAGGTCTTTAAACTCTCCGTTTTTCTCCCTTTCTTCAACTACAGCATCACAAATTTGAACACCAATACCACGAATAGCGGATAAACCAAATCGAATTTTACCATTCTCAACACTAAAGTAAGTTTTACTCTTATTAATATCTGCTGGAAGTATTTCTATTCCCTCACTCTTAGCATAAGTAAGGTAAGTTGAAACTTCATCTGCATTAGTAATTCTGTTATTAATAACAGATGTTAAAAATTCTACTTGATGATAACATTTTAAATAGGCTGTTTGGAATGTTAAGAATGAATATGCCGCCGCATGCGACTTATTAAAGGCATAAGAAGCAAAGGCTTCCATCTGACCAAATACGTCAACGGCTACTTCTTCAGGCACCCCAAGTTTTATAGCACCTTTAATTGATTTAATGCCCTCTGGGTCCTCCCAACCGTTAATAAACTTTTCCTTTTCATAGGCCATTTTATCTTTCTTTTTCTTACCCATGATACGTCTAACGTTATCCGCCTGACCCATGTTATATCCACCCATAGCTTGAAAGACTTTCATAACTTGCTCTTGGTAGACAATAACACCATAGGTAACGTTTAGAATTGGCTCTAGACAAGGGTGAGCATATTCAACAAGTGATGGGTCGTGCTTATTTGCAACGAATTTAGGTATATAAGCCATTGGTCCCGGACGATACATGGAAACACCCGCAATAATATCTTCAAGGCTATCCGGCTTAAGCTCTTTCATAAACTTTTTAAAGCCGCCACTTTCAAGCTGGAACACAGCATCTGTTTTACCTTCACCAAGCATCTTATATACTTCTGGGTCATTATAGTCCATATCTTTAGAATAAAAGTCAATTTCTATCCCCTTATCCTCTTTTATATATTGAAGTGCTTTGTCAATATCTGTAAGAGTTCTTAAACCCAAGAAGTCCATTTTCAATAGACCTAGAGATTCTAGCTCAATCATAGAAAATTGAGTAGAAATATCATCACCATTTCTCATAAGAGGAACATATTCATCAACTGAATGTGGAGCAATCAAAATACCACATGCGTGAGTTGACATATTTCTTGGCATACCTTCCATTTTAATAGCGATGTCAATAACCTTTTTCAAACTAGGGTCATTATCATAAATTTCTCTTAATTCTGGAATGATATATTTTTCATTTTCAGGATTTCCAGTTGTTCCAAAATAATATTTTAAAACTGGTGGTTTTTTAATTCCTTCTGGAAGTTTTGCTGGAATAAGCTTACTTATCTTATCTGCAGTCGAATAAGGTATTTTTAAAACTCTCGCAACGTCTCGGATAGCATTTTTTGCAGCCATAGTACCAAATGTACCAATCTGAGCAACGTTTGCTGGAGAATATTTTTGTTTAACATATTCAATAATATCTGCACGTTTATCGAAGTCGAAGTCAACGTCAAAGTCGGGCATGGAAACACGTTCTTTGTGAATAAATCTTTCGAAAAGCAGGTCATATTTAAGTGGGTCAACAAGGGTTATTGAAATAGCATATGCAACAATACTACCAGCACCCGAACCACGACCCGGACCAACCGAAATACCATGAGTTCTCGCATGGTGTACATAATCCCAAACTACTAAGAAATATTCAACGAAACCTTGGTCGTGAATAATTGTTAATTCTGTTTCCGCTCTCTCTAAAATCTCAGGAGTTAATTCTCCATACTTTTTCTTAAGCCCATCAAAAGTCATTTCTCTTAAGTATTCATAGTTATCTTTTCCGTCTGGGGCCTCAAAGAATGGAATATAGTTTTCCGTAGCTGGTAAAACATACTTTTTATCAATACCCGGAATATCTCCGTGTGCTTTACAACGAATTACAACATCACACTTATCCGCAATTTCATTGGTAATATCAAGTGCATGCTCATAACCCGGAAGAGCCTCTAGCATCTCTTCATATGTCTTATAATAAAACTCGTCAGTATCAAATTTTAATCTATTTGGGTCATCAACAGTTTTCTGCATTTGGATACACATTAGTATATCTTGCACTTCTGCATCTTCTTTGTTTAAATAATGCACGTCATTAGTAGCAACAAGTTTGATACCTGTTTCATTACTCATTCTATCTAGAGCATTTAAAACTACAAATTGTTCTTGAAGCCCATGGTTTTGAATTTCTAAATAGAAATCACCCGGCTCAAAATAACTATTTAATTCTAGAGCAAGCTCTTTTGCTTCATCATATCTTCCTTGAAGAATAAGCTGTGGAATATGCCCCGCTAAACAAGCAGATAAACAGATTAATCCTTTTGAATGTTCTTTTAATGCCTTATAGTCAATTCTTGGCTTATAATAATAACCCTCTTTAGCTGCAATACCTGAAAGTTTTAATAGATTTTTATAACCATCATTATTTTTTGCAATCAAGACAATATGAGCCATATCCCCTTTGCCTTGTTTGTTAAATCTATCATGACAAATATAAAATTCGCAACCAATAATAGGCTTTATACCCTCTTTAAGACAAGCTGCATAAATCTGCATCGCACCATACATGTTGCCGTGGTCTGTAATAGCAACAGCTTTCCAGCCACGCTTTACTGTTTCTTTAACAACTGCATCAATTTTTGTTGCACCGTCTAAAAGGCTATATTCAGTATGCAAGTGTAAATGAACAAACTCTTTCCCCATCTTAGCTTATCTCCTTTGCGATTTCCATAATTTTCTTAAAACGTAAACTTATAGCACCCTTACTGATTTTAGGTTCTAACACTTCACTAATCTCACTTAGACTACCCTCTGGGTTAGCAAGTCTAGCAAGAGCAACATCTAAAAGGCCATCTGGTAAACTTTCTAAACCTATAGTCTGCCTTATTGTTTCAATTGCCTCAAGTTGTTTTAAAGCTGCACTTATACTTTTGTCAATATTAGCAGAAATGCAATTTGCTTGACGATTAACCAAGTTCCTCATTTCTCTGCCCGCCCTTTCATTTTCTAGCGTTAATACAGATTTATGTGCACCAAAAAGGCCAAGCAGTTGAGAAATACTCTCTGCTTCTTTTAAATAAACAACAAAGCTATCATTTCTTTGAACATTTCTGCAAAGTATATCAAACCCTGCAAGCAAGTCTATAATATGGGCAGCCTGTTCTTTAGACTGAACATTCCATTCCATATGATACCCGCTATTCTTTTTAGGCTTTGAAAAATCATTTACGTCAATAGCTTCTGGAATACTAATACTTCCGCAGCCCAAAAACATACCTTTTAAATAACTAATCTTACCCTCTTCTTCTATAGTTAAATAGCTTTCACCAAGCCTATTAATTTGCATATTACCGTCTTTTGAAAAAGAAATAATGCCAAGTTCTGTTAAAATTTGCCTACCACTCTCCGCATCTAGTTTAAGCTCTATTCTTTCTTTTTGCTTAAAGTTTACATTCTCAACACTTTCAGTAAAGCTTGCAGACGGATAAAACTTCTTTAAAAGTTCCTTAAAGAAGTTGATATAATTTTCATTTTCGCTAGAGATTGTAAAAGTTATACCTTTAGAGCCAAGAACTAAACTTCCTGATGACAAAATCGCCCCACAAAGAAGCGATTGGACTGTAAGCGTGTCTAATTCTTGTTTACATATTTCTTTTTTTACTTCTAACGAAAAACTCATTTGCACTCCTATCTATAAACTCTATCTAAGTTTACAATTCTGTCTTTTGGTATATTATATTTTTCAACAAAGTCTAGCACTCTATCAAGCTTTGCAATTCTATCTTTTCTATGAGCATCTGAACTTAAAATAAATTCACAACCGCTTTCAATTAAAGCTTTTGCATCATTCTCATCAAAACTTAAATGCTTATTGTTAAGTTCTATTATTGTTCCCTGTTTTTTAGCTTCACATGCCACTTTATAAACGTCAACTTTAACGTGTTCGTTTAAGTGTGAAATAAAGCTGACTTTATATTTTCTTAAACAATTAATATAGGCTTCAGTATTAATTTCTATTTGTTTTTGCTTGTTCCTTAACGGATTATAAAAGTTATTAAAAGCACAAATATGATAACCAACAACCAAATAATCAAGCTTTTTAATTTGCTCTAAAGTTAAATCAATAGAACCATCTCTTTTAATTAAGTTAGCTTCGCAACCAAATAGAACTTTAACTTTACTAGTTTTATTAATCTCCTCAACTTCTTTGCGAATTTTATCCATTTTTCTTGGGTTCATTCTGTATAGTATATGTTTTGGACCATGGTCAGAAAAGCCATAACTTACAAGACCTAAATCTTCGGCTTTTTCTACCATTTGTTTAATTGTGTTCTTACCATGTCTAAATCTTGAATATCTAGTATGTGTATGATAATCACCTGTAATAACCATCTCTATCTCCTATAAATTCAATTTCTCTTTTTAACGAGATATTAAATTGCTCTTTAACTTTTGTTTTTATTATTTTAATTAAGGCTTTAACATCTTTATCAGAAGCAGCCCCGCTATTTAATATAAAGTTAGCATGCTTTTCGCTCACAACAGCACCACCAACACTAAGCCCCTTTAATCCGGCTTTATCTATTAGTAGCCCAGCAGGAACCTTATCACTAGTTGGCCTAAAGACACAGCCTGCACTTTTACCAAGCGGTTGTTTTTCTAGCCTTAGTTTTATTATCTCTTTTATTTTAGAAGAAATAACACTTGGTGCCAGCCTTTGAAACTTAAATTTTGCTGACAATACTATTGTATCTGTCTTTAACAGATTTGTAAAGTGATGCCCTATTTTTATATCTTCTTTTTTTATTGTTTTTTTCTTACCTTTACAAAGCGTTTCAATTTCTATTAGGTTATCAAAAATTTGCCTGTTAAAAGCCCCTGCATTCATCATCACCATTCCACCAATAGTCGCAGGTATACCATAAAGCTCTTCTAAACCTGATAAACCTTTATCTTTACACCATAAGATAAGTTCGCTTATAAAAACCCCAGCTGAAACGCAAACTTCATCACCTTTTAGCTTGAATATTCTTTCTAGTTTTTTAGTGGTTATTATAACCCTTTTTTCATTACTAGATTTGAACAAAATATTGCTGCCATTACCAATAACTTGATACTTAAACTTATTTGTTATGCATGCCTTAATGCATTTAATAAGTTCCTTTATAGTTGTTGGCTCTAAAAGGCATACAGTTTTGCCACCAATTCCAAAAGTAGAATAGTCCCTTAAATATACGTTATATTTAATTATATTTATAGGCAAAATTTTCTCTAGGATTTTTATACTCATTTATTTTACCTCATATTAACAAAAATTTCAAACTATATTTTACTTTTTAAGCTTTTTGGTTATTTTGTTAACTAAACACATTTTTCACCAAGATTTCATTATTTATTTGCTTTTCTATCCAAGATAAAGTTCCATCTTTATAAATATCATATAAAGTCGTGCTAAATAGCCCAATATTTGCTATTTTTAACTGAATTTCCTTACTTATTAAAAAACTAATAAAATCCTTACAAACATTTTCTATTTTTTCCTCTGACCTTATTATTGAAATGTAACTTACAAGGTCTGTAAAATTAGTTAAAGGTTCATAAATAACATCTGTTTCTTTGCCACTTTGTTTTCGATTTTCCATTCTAAAAACATCTCTAAGTGTTCCAAGCAACATATTGGCTTTCCCGCCTACAAATCTTGCATATGCCTCATAAAAAGTATTTTGTTTATATCTATCATCTATGTTACCTTTATCCGCTTGCTCTCTAACACTAATTTCCATAACTCTTGGCAAAATATTTACTGCATTAACATAATCATTACCACCAAAAGTTAAAGAGTAAGTGTGTTTTGTGCTTTTCTTATAAACTTTATCAAAAGAGAGCTCTAAGGCTAAATTTATTAAGCTTTGATTGTAGCTTTTTTTAGCCTTTTCTATCCTATCTTTTCTTGAAATTAAAGTATAAATGTTATAACACCAAGCAGCCGCTTTTAAATTTCCACCATCAAGCCCAGACGAATAAAAATTAGTTTTTACATCTTTTGCTATATCGTTAGAAAGTGCCACCATATTTTCTTCTAAATAACTTGCAACACCTGTTCCAAAAGAAAATAGATGAGGCTTTTTACCCTCTTTTATTCTTGATAAAAATTCATTAAGGCTTAAATTTTCCACCTTAATATATGCACCTTTATTTTTCTTTTCAAACCTTAAACTCACATCTTCTAAAAGGCTTTTTCTAGATGCACTTCCACCCTCAAAGGTATCCACATTCCAAAGAGTAATTACTCCCTGATATTCCGCCTTTTTTCCAAAGAACTTATTAGATAAAGCTTCTTCTCTTGTTTTATATACCGTTGTTATTGTTGGCACAAAAACCAATAAGGACACGAGCAAAGAAATTATTAATCCCCTCGTTAAACACACAAAAATGAACTTTCTAACTTTCTTTTTCTTCATACAAAATAATATGCATAATTAATCATAAAAATTAAAAAAATACTCAAAAAAAAGCAGTTTAAAATTTAAACTGCCTTTTTTAGTAATACTAAACTTTCTATTGAGAATATTCTAAGTATATTGTGTAATTTTTTCCTTCTGATAATTCTAAATACCCGTCATCAGTCAAAAATACTTTATTCCAATCTTCATATATATTAAAACCAATAAAAGCTGCTGAACCAATGTGACTTGGAATTGTATATACTTCACTGCCCACATATACTTTATATTCATTAGTAGATTTTTCAACATCATAAACTCTTATAGCAAAATCTTCACCTTCACTATATTCAAACTCTTGATAACCAACTTGAGCATATGCCACATCTCCACCATAACATATAGTAACCGCTGATGTATACAAAATTTCAATATAATACATAGCATAAATTACAACATCACTAGTCATTGTGATTGTTTTTGATGTTGAAATCTCAACTTCTTCACCACCCATTTTGGCAACATACCCGTAATCAAATGTAGCCGTTATGTTATCTTCATTAATTGTATCTTCACAAGTGAAGAAAGTATAAAAATTACCATCATTATTATCGTCAACTAAAATAGAATACCCATCATTACTTATCTTAATAA
>JAZSJW010000006.1:0-5891 GCA_045534555.1 Clostridia bacterium | reverse complement strand
GAGTAGTACGGCCGCAAGGTTGAAACTCAAAGAAATTGACGGGGACCCGCACAAGCAGAGGAGCATGCTGTTTAATTCGAAGCAACGCGAAGAACCTTACCAAGACTTGACATCCAATGAATGCCATAGAAATATGTCAGTTTAGCAATAAACATTGAGACAGGTGGTGCATGGTTGTCGTCAGCTCGTGTCGTGAGATGTTCGGTTAAGTCCGGTAACGAGCGCAACCCCTATTACTAGTTGCCATTATTAAGTTAGGAACTCTAGTGAGACTGCCGTGGGTAACACGGAGGAAGGTGGGGATGACGTCAAATCATCATGCCCCTTACGTCTTGGGCTACAGGCGTGCTACAATGGTAGATACAAAGAGACGCAATATCGTAAGGTGGAGCAAATCTCAAAAAGTCTATCCCAGTTCGGATTGTGGGCTGCAACCCGCCCACATGAAGCTGAATTTGCTAGTAATCCCGAATCAGAATGTCGGGGTGAATTCGTTCCCGGGTCTTGTACACACCGCCCGTCACGCCATGGGAGTCGGGAGCACTCGAAACCGGTGACTTAACCCGCAAGGGAGAGAGCCGTCTAAGGTGAGACTGATGACTGGGGTGAAGTCGTAACAAGGTAGCCGTACGAGAACGTGCGGCTGGATCACCTCCTTTAAAGGAGTAGTGTAATTCACTACATCTTGTCGATGAGTTAACCAATTTGGTTAGCAATAAAATTTTCGAAATTGTAACATTACTTTACACCAAAGTAATCTTACAGACTTCAATGATCAGTAAACACATTGAAGTATAAAATTAACCGATAAAATTAACAAATGTATAACTTCTTACATATTTGCAAAGTTTGTAAAAAAAATTCACTAGTTTATCTGGTGATTTTTTTTTGCATTTTTTCTTTAAAATAATCGTTATTTTTTAAATATTGCTATTGACTATAAAGATGTTTTAATATATAATTGCTCGCAGAGATTGGAGATAATTATGAGTGAATTAAAAGAAAATGTAGAAAAATTAAACAATTTATATTTTGAGCTAAATGGTATGTATAGTGGAGCGGTTGAAGCTTTAAAACATGCAGGTAAACAATCTGATGAAGTTTGTTTTTTAGAGGAAACTTTAGATCTTAAGTATTTAAGTCCATATCTTGAAGAACTTGATGATTATGTAATTGAGAAAATTTTTCATGGTTTAGATATAAATGCTTATTTATATACAATAGTTTATCAAGACTTTTCTAATATGGATTTAAAGGCTTTGTTTGAGAAATCAGCAGAGTTTAATGTTGGTTTTTTAAAGGAACTTACTGAAATTGAACAATCATTGTATAAAATTGATGCAGGTATTCCTAATTTAAACATTCTTTGTGGTGAAATGCGAGATATGGCAGACCAAATTAATGAGAGCTTGTTTCATATTAGTAGGGACACTGTAGATTTTGTAATGTCAGATGTACAAAATCAAGAAGAGTTTGTTCCTGAAAGTTTATAAAAAAAAGAAGTATGCACAAAAGTATACTTCTTTTTTCATTTTTGGTATTTACAAATTGGGAATTTGGTGATATTATCATGTTATAAAAAATGAGGTGGGGAAAAGAATGGTTGAAGATAGAATAGAAAATTTACTAAACTATTTTGGTGGAGAAGCTGATGAGGAGCCAATTATTTATAATTCTAGAGTTAATTTAGCAATAGCTACAGCTTTTAAAGAATGTATAAATCTTGTTTTTGATAAATGTAAAGAAGAAAAATTGTTAAGTGGTCGTTTTGTTCGTTCGTTTAAAAAAGAACAAGTAAAATTAAAAGAAATTTGTGATGAATTTGATATTACTTACAATGCTGCTTTTTTCATTTATGCAAAAGAATATAACGATGATGAGTTCCAGGCAAAATTAAAAGAAGTTAATAATAGAATTGAAGAAAAGAAAGCTTCGTTAAGTGTTGCACGTATTCAAGAGATTTTGTTAAAAAAAGGTTATTTTTCGGACGAGAAAATTCTTTCTGAAATGATAAAAAATGCTCAAGAAGTTCTAAAAAGCTATCCTCAAGTTGACCAAGAAGATTATCCAGCAGCTGAAATGCTTACAAAATTAAAAGATATTTGTGATAACTTTAAAAAGTCTATTAAAGAAGAATTAGAAATTAGTGAGGCTTGTTCAGAAAAATAGGTTTGTTTTGTGTTAAAATTTGGGTATTTACATTTTTTGAATTTTATGCTATACTATTTATAATTAAAAATTTGTGAGGTGTTGTTATGAAAAAAGGTTATACTGTAAATGAGTTAAAAACAAAAATTGCAGCTGTTCATGAAAATACGGGAGATTTAATATCTCTATCTGATTATTGTGAGGCGTTTGTTACTGGTTATAATTTATTTAAAAAGAAAAATGGTTTAAAGGAACAAGATATAAAGTTTTTATTATATCAATTTCAGGATATAAGAGAAATGGCATTAAATCTTTATAATCAAGTAAAAGACGAGCTTGTTAGTGGTGGTGCAATTGATGGTTATATAGGTGAAATAAAATCAGAGCCTATGTCTAGTGCGAATAAAAGCATACAGCAATATTTGCAATATGCTGATGATGGCACTGCGCTTTTAGCAGAAGCTAAGCAGGTTGGTAAAATAATAAATGAGAAAAGTGAAAAAATCTTGCGTGATGCTAAAAAAATTGGTGATGTAAGCAATAATTACGAAAGATGCGTTATTGATTTCGTAGATTTTGCTATTAGTACTACTAGAAAAGGTGTTGAAGGTTTAGGCGATGTTGCCAGAAATCTTGTTACTACAGAAGAAAAATATTCGGATAAATAAATATAAAAAAGATGCTCATGTGGCATCTTTTTTATATTGTTCTTATATTGATTAAAGTTTAGTTTTGTGATATAATGATTATATATGAGGTATATCTATGGATATTAATATGTTAACAAGAATTAAACTTGTGAATGATAAATTAAGGGAAGAACTTATTGAAGAGGCATCAAAGTATAAGTCTGATTTTGATAAGTTTAGTTTTATTTGTTCAAAATTTTTGAAAGAATATGAGTTTGACTATAGTGTTTTATTGTCTCCAAATGAAATGGAGGGTAGTAGAGTGGTAAAAACAAAAACTTTTGACTGTGATGGTAGGAAAGTTTTTGGTTCGACCTTAAAACTTGTGGATAACGGAACAAAATATGAAATTGCGGTATGTCCAAGTTTGCATGCTTTAAAGATGGGGACATGTGCATACTTTTCACGAGAGATTGAAGTTTTGTGTAGAGAGTTCAATATTCCTTATAAACATGTTAACGAAGTGGAAGTTTGTTATGATGGTTATGATAAAGTTAAAAAAGAAGATGAACTAAGAGAGATGTTGCATCATTATTCAATTGTTCAGCTTGATGGTGAGGAATATAAGATAGATATTGCTGGTGCTTTGATGGCTATGGATTTTAAAAAGAAGTATCCTAAAATAGATATTTCTCCAAGAGATTTTGTGTTGGTTGATAAAAATACAGAAAATCCTTTTAATAAAATCTATAAAGAAAAAGTAGAGCTTGGTGAAGAGTAAGAATAAGACTTAATAATTTTTAGAATAGAAAAATAAAAACACCCATTTTTTCACTAGGGAAAGAATGAGTGTTTTTTTTGTTTTTTAATTAGAGCGGGGGATTATAGGCCTACGGTATCTTTAAAGCCTTCCCAAATTCCAACAAAGAAATCTTTTAGCCCGTTCCAAACACCGTCAGAGAATAAGCTTTTTAAAATTTCAATGCCATTAGCAGCAAATAAAAAGTAAACGGTTAATAATACACAAGCGATGGCGATGATTAACCATAAAATTTTTAAGATAGTTTTAATCATGGCGATATCTCCTTATGACCTTTTTTTCTTTAGATAGTTATATTATATCATGGTTTAGTGATTTTGAAAAGGTCTTTTTTTAAAAATCAAAATCAAATTTTCTTTTTGCTGGTTTTTTAGCTGCATTTCTTTTTTCAATAAAGCCTACAGTATATTTTACACCAACAAATTGTAGAGTGTTAATAATGTCTATTTGTTCATCAACTCTTACAAAACGCTTTGCTCTATGGGTAGAATTAATTCTACTTTTGTCTAAAAGAATTGGATATGGGCTAGGTAGATTAAATCTAGGGAAGAATAGCTTTACGATTTTTCCTTTTTGATTAGGTATTTCTGATTTTGAGCCAACTAGCTGTGTATTAATTCTTTTTTCTTCTAGAACGAGTGGGTCAACGGTTTGTGTGTTTGCTTTGTTTTTCTTGTTGTCTTGAGAAATTATTGTTTTTTTTAGCATGTAGTATTCATAAGTTTCTTTAAGAGTAACCATTTCGTCACTATTATTTATGTGTTTAGCGATAAAACCAAGGTTTCTATATAAGTCTGGGTCAAAGTCTCCAAGAACGTTACTATGGTGAAGGTCGCAATTTAAGAAATAATTATTTTCTATATAATAGTGAATTTCTTCCTGCTTGTTCATTTTTCTTTTGATTACACTATAGTGTGAATTATAATAGTTTTGAATTATGTCAGGAATATCATCTGTGTGGTAAAGTTTAAAAAAAGGTGTAAGAAATTCTTTTGACATAAAGTCATATCTTTTATATTCTTCAAAATAAAACTCTATAAATGATATAGGTACCCATTGGCTATTAAAGGTTTCAAAATATTTTTTGCAGGCTTCGTGAGTGATGAAGCTTGCGATGTTTGAATTTGTGTATGTATGAAGTAGGGTAGAACCTTCTTCATTTATAATATCTAGATTTTGCATAATTTGCTCCTTATATAATGATATTATATTATCTATTATATTATATATTATTATATATAGCATTATGGTACCATACCTATAAGAATTTAGCAAACAAAAATGACCTAAAATAAAAAATTAAAAAAAATTAAAAAAAATTAAAATTTCTATTGACAAGAGGTAAAAAATAGTATATTATATGGTCACGTTCGGGCCGCACATCTGGTTTTTAAGCCAGCAAGGTGAGGTAGAACGAACCAAACAAAACTTTTTCAAAAATTTTTTAAAAAACTTTTAAAAAAGTGTTGACAAATAGTTTTTGCTTTGGTATTATAGAAGAGTTCCGCACGAAAATAGCTGGAACAACAACCGAATAGCTAAAATGCAAAACCATGTATTTGATTAATAAATACCTCTGGATAAGTAAATTTTAAGAACACTACTAATATAATAGCAATATAATATAGTAGGGAAGAAATTTAACTTATCCAATTTTTTTTGCAAATTATTCCCTAATCGGTTTCGCACATTGACAACTGCATATTATTTGAAAAACATATATTGAACTTTTAGTTAAATATTATGTGAGAATCAGAGTTAATCAAATATTTTTATTTGAGTGTAATACGCAAATTACAATTTGAACGAAAAACCGTTTAAACTGAAAAATTATAATTACGCTGAGTTTAATTAACAAGATTAAAGTCTTAATAAAAATCTTAGAAACATGCAAATGGCTCCGTTTGATAGAAATATCAAAAGGAAAGTAAGTAAGCACGAATAGCAATTTGTCTTATAGATATATACGATCAAGCTATGAAGGGCGTACGGCGGATGCCTTGGCACTAGGCGCCGATGAAAGACGTGATAAGCTGCGATAAGCTTCGGGGAGTTGCAAATAAACCGTGATCCGAAGATTTCTGAATGAGGAAACTCACTAACGTTAATCCGTTAGTACCCATACATGAACAAAATAGTGTATGAGGAGGGAACCCAGGGAACTGAACCATCTAAGTACCTGGAGGAAAAGAAAGTAAAACAACGATTACCTAAGTAGTGGCGAGCGAACGGGTAAGAGCCCAAACCATTATAATTTATTATAAATGGGGTTAGGACCCACACAGTGTTAATTT
>JAZSJW010000036.1:0-3739 GCA_045534555.1 Clostridia bacterium | reverse complement strand
ATGTCAAGCAATTTTGGGCACTTTTTACAATTTTATAATTTTTTTTAGAAATAATATAAAAAAAACATCTTTTTGATCTATTCTACAGCAAACACCCACCAATATCCAATTTTTTACAAACAAAAAAAGGGCTTCAAACGAAACCCTTTTTATCTGTTAAGTTATGCTTCTGGGTAAACACTTACTTTCTTCTTATCTTTACCCACTCTTTCAAATTTAACAACACCATTAGCTTTTGCATATAATGTGTCATCATCACCGATACCAACATTGTTACCTGGATGAACTTTAGTTCCTCTTTGACGAACAATAATGTTACCTGCTAGAACTTTTTGACCATCATATCTTTTAACACCAAGGCGTTGAGCATTACTATCTCTACCGTTCTTAGATGAACCGCCACCTTTCTTGTGAGCGAACAACTGAATACGAATAAACATTAGCTTCTTACCTCCAATTCTATAAAATCTGAAAAGCCCTGATTCAAATCTCCAACTCCGCAAAGCATTGTATTTAAGATTGCATCAACTTGAATTTGCTCTGTTTCATTTAAGTCTTCCGGAATCTCGAACTTTAAATATCCTCGTGAATCATCACGAACCAGATTGATATTTATGCCAACAACACTCATAAGCCCGAGCGCTGCAGTTTGCACCACACTCGAAAGTGCTGCACATACAATATCTTCTCCTTCAACACCATAGCCTGTGTGACCATCACACTCTACTTTTGCTATGTGCCCTTTTCTTTTTGTTACAATTACATTAGTCATATCTATTAACCAATTGAAACAATTTTTAATTTTGTGTATGGTTGACGATGGCCTTGAGTTTTTCTCTCATTCTTTTTAGCTTTGTACTTAAAAACTACCATTTTAGCATCTTTACCATGTTCAAGAACTTCAGCTTTTGCTTTAACATTCTTAACTACTGGTGTTCCAACAGTGATTTTACCATTATCGTCACAAACTAATAAACAGTCTAATTCAACAACATCACCAACATTAGCATTGATTTTTTCACTCTTGAAGAATTTACCAGCTTCAACTTTGTGTTGCTTTCCAGCTACATTAACAATAGCGTACATTTTGTTTTCCTCCTCTTCTCCAGTCTCACTGCACTAGGCGGTGAAAAATTTTCACACTTAAAAAAGCCCTTCGCATGTGGCACGAGTGTTATTTTACACTCTCTTTTGAAATTTGTCAATAATTTTTTTATATCTTGATTATCTTATTATTCTGCATCTAAAGAACTGTCTAAATTTTGCAATCTTGTTGGTGCAAGATTTACTTCTTTAGTAATCCAATCACTTATAGCTTTTGCTGTTTGTGTTTGAGCACAGAATTTATAATCTTCAACAACGCAGAAAGTTTTCTTTTTAACACTATAATTAATCTTATTTACATTTTTCACAAGATAATCTTTTATTGCAACCTTTAAATCTGATAAATCGGATTTTGTTGCATTCTCATACAATCCTGAATTTTTAATGCAATTAATTGCATCTTCATAACCGTTATTAGTAATTACTTTTAAGGTTTCATTATATAAGTTTGGATTAGAAACTCTTAAGCCAGTTACCTTTGATAAGAAAACTTTTTTACCCCCAGTTTCCGCCTTAACGATTTGAGGAACGTTTACAAATTTAGACATATTATCAAACTCTTTTGAAACTTGGTTAAATTCTCTATCAATTAAATACCACTTTTTAGAATTTGCATCTTGAACAATTGCAACTTCCCCATTAAAATGATAGCACTTACTGTACGATTTTGAAATTCTATTAAATTTCCCATCTGATAGTTTAAAATAACTAAAATATTCTTCTCCGTTAACATCTTCTCCCGCCACAATAATATCATTATCATCAAGTAATGAAACATCAGTGAATAAAGGAGAAATTCTTTGATAATCGGTGTCTATATAAAAATTATATCCATCGAAATCAATAGCTCTTGCTACACCTTGTTCACTAAATTCTTCAGCATATGCAAACACTGGAGATACCTTTTTAAACTTTCTATCTATATAGTAATATACTATTCTCCCATCAACTATACCATCATCTTCTTGAACAAGTGCAATTCCATTATTAAACTCACCCAAAAATCCAGAAAATGTTCTGCTCGCCTTTATAAAATTATCATCCTTAAATTTAAAGTATGCTTCTGACCCAAACTCATCAGGAAAAACATATAGATTTTTCCCAACATGTTTAATATATTCAAACTCGTATGACACTTTTTCAAATTCTTGGTTTATACAAAAAACACTATCTCTATTCTTATAGCTTACAAAAGCAATTCCGTTTTCATCAAAACCTTGACTTACAAAATCTATTCTATCTCTATCTATCATGTTATTCACTCCTTAAATCCTCTAATTTTTTATCAACTTCTTCTATTTCGCCATCTTCATTTGTTAGATACAACTCTTCTTTTACTATCTTCCATTCAGTATCTGGCAATTTTAATTCTTTTAATAAAAGTTTCACAACTTCATCAATTCTTACACTATTATTTCCAACACCACATTTAACTTCTAAATGCTTGTCTTCTAATGAAACATCTAAAATTCGGTTTTTAACATCAACTTGTTTTAGTTCTCCATGTGATATTACTGGAGTAACTATAGTATCTTTATTAAAAAACTCTTTTACTTTTTCTCTTCTCGATTTATAACCATCAAAAGAAATTTCATATTTAGCCATTGAATTTAAGCTTGCAATATTGAATTTTTTCTCAACATTGTACACTTTTAATATTTTAAGCCATTCAGGAAGTAAATTTTCTAGTTTGTTTTCTACTTTCTTAGCCTCTTCCTCTGTGTCAATAACTATATATTCACACAAACTTTCTATACCAACTCTTGTTGGAGAACTGAAGTAAAGTCGTCTTGTTTTATTAAAGCCTTCCGTATACTTAACTTCAACACCAGCAATAGAAATCAGCCTATTCCACAACCTTAACATATTTAAGTGTGAGAAAAATATACCTTCATCAACCTTTTTATACTTAATTACGACCATTGCACAACCCCCATTTTAGAAGCCCGCAGCCATTACAACCTTTTCTACAATCTTTAGTAACTGCTCCATTCTTTGCTATATCATATTCTTTAATTAAGAACATCTTAGAAATACCAGCATCTATCAAATCCCATGGAAGAATATCTTTAACATCTTTCTTTGAAAGATACCAATCTAAATTAACTCCGCAGGTATTAAAGGCTTTATAATAAGCTTCCGCATTAAACATTTCTGTCCAACTATCAAAAATCGCACCATTATAATATGCTTTTTTTATAGCGTCACAAACTCTTCTATCTCCTCTAGACAACACCGCTTCAACTTCGCTTGAACAAGGGTCATGAAAACCAAATTTAACACCAAGCTTTTTAAGTGCAACACTTAAAAATATTTGTCTTTTTTCTGCCTCTGGTCTTCCAATAAATGAGCACCACTCAAAAGGTGTAAATGCCTTTGGAATAAATGTTGCAGCAGACACACTAATATTTAGAGGTCTATTTGCTTTTTTGTGCTTTTTATATAACTCTTTTGCTCGTTTTACAATATCAACAATTCCAACTAAATCTTCAGCTGTTTCATATGGCAAACCAATCATAAAATAAAATTTAACAGAATTGTATCCCTCTTCAAAAGCGGCAATTAAAGCTTTATCTATATCACCATCAGAAATGTTTTTGTTTATTATATCTCTTAATCTTTGTGTTCCTGCTTC
>JAZSJW010000043.1:0-11582 GCA_045534555.1 Clostridia bacterium | reverse complement strand
TAAAGAAACTTTTGATGGTTCTGAAGTTGTAATGATTACTTTATCTTCTAAAATCACAGGAACATATCAAAGTGCACTAGAAGGGGCTAAAAATTTTAAAGATAAAGTATTTGTTGTCGATAGTTTAAATGCCACTGCTGGTGAAAGAATATTAGCTCTTCAAGCACTAAAACTTGCTAAGCAAGGTTTATCTGCAAAAGAAATCAAAGATGAACTAGATAGAATTAAGTTGAACATCAAAGTTTATGCGGTTATTGATACCCTTGAATATCTTAAAAAAGGTGGCAGAATTTCTGCAACAAGTGCATTTGTTGGAACTATGCTTTCTATTAAACCAATTATTGCGGTTGTTGATGGCGAAGTAAAAGTGATTGCTAAAGCCATGGGTACTAAAAAAAGTTACTTAACACTTACATCTATAATTGAAAAAGATACAGAAATTGATTACTCCCTTCCAATTGGCTTTATATATTCGGGCAAAGACCTTACCCCTCTTGAAAATTATAAATCAACTATACCTGAAATTATAAACAAATCAAATACTGAAATACCATCATTTCCTCTCGGTTGCACAATTGGTGCACACATTGGTTCTGGTGCTGTTGGTATTGCTTTCTTTAAAAAATAAGACAAAACCCTGCAAATTTTGCAGGGTTTTTCTCTTTTCATATTGACTTTATTTTATTTTTCTGTTATATTACACAGGCTTTTTAAAGGAGTATAAATATGAATAGATTTACAATGAATGAAGCATTACCTTATGATGATGTTCAATATACAAAGAGTTTTTTAAGAGAGTTCGCTTGCGATAACTTAACTTTTGAGCAATTACTAGAAATCGTTCCATCAAGCATAAATCTTGCAAACTTAATGGTTTTAATAAATAAAGCATTTAATGATGAACAAGTAAAGAAAATTTGCACTAAAATTGTTAATCATTATTATAACCGCTTAAACCAAGTAGATAATTTTTCTGATGAAAATCTTTTAAATAAATTCTTAACTGTTAAGGAAGTATTATTTTTAACAGACCACATTGAAATTGAAAAAATATTAGAAGGCAAAGAAATCGATTTCGCTGAAGAAATTAGATGGGCTTTTAAACCTGTTAGAGAAAAATGCAATAGTTTAATTACTAATAAAGTAATTGGTAACTCTAGGTCTAAAAGTGTTATTAAAATTGCTCATTATAATTCAATATTTAATAAAGAAAAATATCTAAAAAATCCAACCGGATATGTTTCACCTGAAGGAAACATTAGCTACGTAACAGAAAAAATTGTTGATGATGCAGAAACAATTTTAAGCGAGAATAATTTATTCCCTGCAAGATTTTTAGTAGAAAGATATTTGTTTGAGACTTGCAAAAAACAAGCTTTAAATGATGAAGAAAAATCGTTATAACACTGGATTATTACCAGTGTTTTTTTATTATCCTTTTTATCTAAATTAGTTTGTTTTATACTATTAGTTATGTTATAATAGCTTCGTTTAAGGAGAGAAATTCATGGAAAACAAAAAAAGTGCTATGTCTAAGCTTATTGAAGAATACGGATTTGGTTTTGATAAAATGGATGAAGAAAAACCTCAAGAACCTATTATAGAGCAACCAAAAGCAGAAATTAAAGAAGAAAAACCTCAAGAACCTAAAGATATCACCATAAAATGTAAAAAATGTGAAAATGATTTCATATGGACAATAAAAGACCAAGAATTTTATAAAGAAAAAGGGTTCTTTAGACCTTCTTATTGTAAGGACTGCAGAAAGAAAACAAAAGTGGTAAATAATTTTCATAAAGATATTTAAGAATAAAAAAAACAACTCAAATTTGAGTTGTTTTTTTGTTAAATTATTTTTATTTTATTAGCTAACAATTCCTACTAATTCATTCCAAGTTGATGGGAAGAACATAGAAATAACAATTAGAGCAACAGCTGCATAATAAATTACTCTAACAAGAAGGCTCTTGTTTGAAACATATTCAAGACCAACAATTGCAACAACAATTAATGGTGCATAATGTCTAACAACTGTTAAAATATTATAAATAGTTGCTGATAAGAATGGCCATTGTGCATTGATAACTAATAATAGATACGCAATAACTGTAACAACAGCAGCAAGCATTCCAATACCATCAAACAATCTCTTTCTCTCGTCTTTATCCATATAAACAAACTCCTTTAATATTATTAATTTCAATATACATTATTTTTTCATGTTTAGCAATTATTTAAAATATATTTTTTATAATTTTACAAAAAAAACACCCTCTTGAATTCAAAAATTACTTATGTTATAATATGTTTATAATAATTATAAAGGAGTAGAAAATGGCTGATAATTCAATTATTGATGACTTATACAAGGCTTATCAAAAGTTAGAGTCTCCTTTTTGCACAATTTACTTTTATCAGGTATTCAAAGATTATGAAGAAAAAAGACAGCTCGAAATTTTTCTAAAATCCTTAGATGATTACTTATTAGAAAACTCTGGGAAACTGGCTCAACAATTCACAAGTAAATCAAACGATACTGATGGCCTTTTAGATTCCTATATTTACATTCTAGATATCTTGCAATCAAAAATTAATCATATATGTATGTCTATCTATATGAACAAAATGGTTTATGGAAAAATGGACCCTGAAAAAAATAAACTTCTATTATTTCATGCCAAAAAAGAAGCTGAATTCTACCTTCAAAACCTTCCAAAACATCTTTTAGATGTTCTAGCTGAAGACAACTATAAATTTAAAAACATATTGTTATTGCAGCCAAATATTATTGAAGAATTTTATAAATTTAACCCAACACAATATTTAAAAGAATTAGAATTTATTTCTGATGAAGATTTTCAAAAAATAAAAGACTTTTTAGTTAATTCTAAAAACGTCAAAACTCTATCTAATGTTGGTTTAGAAACTCTTGAAACAATGCCTTTTGAACAACAAGTACATTTATTATATAACAAATTAAAGGCAGATAAAAAACTTTTAACTAGCGATGCTTTCGAAAAAATTAGATATAAAAAATTTAAAAGCATAAACACCCTAAACTTAAATCTTAATAATATTCTTGGATATACAGAGTTCAAATCTGTAATTGGTTCAGATAAAAAACTTGAGCTTGAAATAGACAAATTAATTTTTGTAAGAAACTTAGTTGAGCTATATAACACAGGTCTCTTTTTCTCTAAAACAGACCAAATGCCACCAATCTTCCCTTATGTTTATGAACATTACATGGAAAAAATCAGTAAAGACGATTTGTTCCAATTTGAAACTAAAGATATTCTCACTTTAGATTTTATTGATAAAGAAATAGACCTTAGAGAAACTAAAGCAAAATTTAATTCAATATACGCAAATTTTAAGGAAGAAGAATTTGTTAACATGCAAGGAAATTTCATTTATCAACCAACCGTACCTACCTTTTGGAGTAAAGACGTTTTAACTAAACACGATATCATTGATAACATGCTATATATTGGTTTCCTTATTGTTGACCAATCTGGAGAAAGTAGCTTGATACATATTGCAAAAGACCTTTGCGATGATAAAGGTAAATACGAAATTCAGTTCAACATTCTCCCTCACCACAGACTTGATTGTAGGGTTCAACTTTTAAGAATTGATAACTACAAAAATGATGGCTTCCATAAAAACATTGGGGGAACAAAAGTTAAAACAAAATCACATGTACACATTTACAATCAACTAGATTTAATTAGAGGCAAGAAAAACGGAGGATATGATATTGCATATAATATGGACGACACACACTCTACCTTTAACGATGCACTTAATCTATTTATGGAAATGATTGAATTAGATGATATAATTTGCAAACAAATTAAAACAGAACTTGAAAACATTCAAACAGAAAAACTCGAAAAAGAATAATAAAACCCACTATTTAAGTGGGTTTTTGTTTTTAATTTATAAAACTCTACGATTAATGGGAGTTTTTTATTAAATTTTGTGTTACAATATAAATACATTAAAGGAGTAAAAATTATGGATTTAATAAAAATTGGTAAGTTTATTCAACAGCAACGCAAAGAGAAAAATCTAACCCAAGTTCAATTAGCCCAAAAGATTGGTGTTAGCGAAAAAACTATATCTAAATGGGAATGTGGAAACGGATTTCCTGACACAACTTTAATGCTTCCTTTATGTAGTGCCCTTAGCATTTCCGCTAATGAACTTTTATCGGGAAAACTCATCAATGAAAATAATGAATATAAAGAGCTCGCTGAAACAAACTTGGTTAACTTAAAACAATCTCAAGAAAAAACAGCCAAGTTTCTTTTAACTCTTGAATGGGTAATAGGAATATTTTCTGTAATAATCTTATTGTCTTTTATTTTAATTGCTAGTTTTGTTAAAATGGAAAACGCTATACGTATAATCTTATGTGTTATCGGATTTGTTTTATGTTTACTTGGATTACACTTTTGTCTCGTCATTGAAAAAGATGCTGGATTTTATGAATGTGCTCGTTGTCATCACAAATATATTCCTACATATAAATCAGTTTTTTTATCAACACATATTGGTAGAACTAGATATATGAAATGCCCACATTGTAACAAAAAAAGCTGGAACAAAAAAACCATAAATAAAGATTAAAAAAGAACCTCACTTGAGGTTCTTTTATTTGTTGCTTTTATACTTTCTACATATTTAAGTGCTTACTTTTATCCCAAAATTTTTCTTTTTTAGCTAATAGATGCATAACATCATTTTCACTCAATAACTTAAAGTGATATAAATCACACCCAACATTTAAACCAAAAGGTTTATAGATACCACCAGAAGCATGAACATGCCCAAATAGGTTTAGATAATCTTTATTATAATCAAAAGGTTTATGAACTAAATAAAAACTTTTATCTTTAATCTTAGTTATCATATTTTTTACAACATCTTGAAATCCTAAAGATAAACAATACTTTTTAAACTCATCAAAATTATTATCAAAAAAATATTTAATAACCCTCTCTTCATTATTCCCTAAAATAAGAATAATTTTGGCTTTGATTTTTTTTACGTAATGTATTGCTTTTTTCCACCCTTCGCTTTGCTCTCCATCGCAATCAATAAAATCACCAATAACATATATTGTATCATTCTTAGTTGTTTGTTTATTCCATGTTTTTATAATAAATTTATCAAATTGTTTAGTGTTTTTAAATGGACGAAGATCACTATCAATTGTTGCTTGGTCATTAAAGTGTATATCGCTTGTAAAATAATTCATTTTTAACTCCTTAAATTTATTATAACAATAAAATTTTTACTTGTAAAACAAAAAAGTCTAAAGCAACTCACTTTAGACTTCATATATTTTTTTAATATTCTTCGACATCTTACATCTAAGATTGTTTTTCTTCACCCGTTTCAAACTTTTCTGTTTTAGAATAAACATACTCAATTAGTGAGATTTCGTTATCTAAAGTCCATCTAAGTTGTTTGTCCCAAATTGATTTTACTTTATACTCGGTATATAAAGGATTTTCTGCTACTTTAATTGATTGTTCGTCAGCTCTAATAATTCCTCTCACTAAACTTCCACCGTTTCTGTCATGTTCTATCACAACTAAATGTCTTGGAGATTGTACTTTCTTATCATCAAAAAGTTCATGCCTAAATCTTCTATGTATATACTTCCACGAACTATTAATATCTGGATATATATTCATAAAACTATCATCTTCATTATATTCCATATCACTTACAAGTTCCAACCAATCTATACTTGTAAAATCTTTGTTTTCAGAACTTACTGGCTTATGTAAAAACACCTTATTTGGATGGCACACTACAATTCTGTGCCCAGAATCCCAAACAGCAAGCATATCTTCCATAATCTCTAATGATTCTTCACTCCAGTTTTTACCATCATAATGTAAATCTTTATAAATTAAATCTTGTTTCATAAATCCACCTCAATCTGATTTTATCATTAATATTTTTTTGTGTCAATACTGAACTTTTTTAAAGTTCTATTCGAAAATAAAAAGTCTAAATCTGTTCGATTTAGACTTACTATGGTAGGACGTATTATCTCTAATGCGAAATTATAAATCAAAAAATATTGTACAATAATATGAAGAGTGTGATATAATAATTTTGGAGAAACGAAAAATGAAAATAATAATATTTTATGGTACTGATTGTAGTGAACGAACAGCATGGCTTCCTTGGATAAAAAAAACTTTAATTAACAAGGGTTTTGAATGTATTATTCCAAAACTACCAACACCAGAAAATCAAACTTATCAATCTTGGAAAAATATAACAAGCAAATTAGAATTAAACAATGATGATATAATTATATCTTGGTCAACAGGTGCTATATTTTCCGTAAGATATTTATATGAAAATAATATAAAAATAGAGAAACTTATCCTAATAAGTGGATTTAATAATTATGTTGGTAATATTCCTTTTGTTGATAATATTAACAAAGATTTCTTTATGCAGGACTTAACTCAAGCAAGAAATGTAGCTAACCAAATAATATGTATTAAAAGTGATAATGACCCATTTATATCTCAAGAAGCATTAAATGATTTTTCTAAAAATCTTAACGCAGAAACAATAAACATTTTAAATGGCGGACATTTTAATATAAATGCTGGATACGATAAATTCCCAGAACTACTTAATTTAATAACAAAGAATTAGCAAGTAATATTTTCTACTTGCTTTTTATAAATAAAAAGTCTAAAACGATGTTTCTTTTTAGACGTGATATGGTATGACTGTTTGCCTCTTGATTGTTTTGATTTTTATTCACATCTAAACATATTTAATTTTTACGTTCCCCCATCCTTATGCCGAAACAAGTTCGGCAACCTTCGGTGCATGGACAAATTTACACAAAGTAAATTATACCCCTTGCACACTTGGAGATTGGTGGTTCGAACACACGAAGTTTTACCAACAAAAAAGGCAACCCAGAAGGGTTGCTTTTATGTTGGTAGGACTGAGTGGACTCGAACCACCGACCCCCACCTTATCAGGGTGGTGCTCTAACCAGCTGAGCTACAGTCCTATATAAAATAAAAATGCTTTCTTTCAACAATTATGGGATTTTTCCCATATTGTTGATAAAGCTACCAATTTGCACTTTGTGCGGACAACAAATGTTAAAGCACATCTGTTTTGAGTGGTGGAGGTAAGCGGATTCGAACCGCTGACCCCCTGCTTGCAAGGCAGGTGCTCTAGCCAACTGAGCTATACCCCCATGACTTCTCTCACAAAATGCTCTCATATAATAGCAAACCTACTCCAATTTGTCAACAACTTTTGTAAAAAAAATAAAAAATTGTCATTATTTTTTCGTATATTGTTTCGCTTTAAAATAAAAAGGAAGCAACTTTGCTCCCCTTTTATAAAAACATATTATAAATATCAATTGTTCATTTTTATTTATTTAGTGCTTCATTTAATTTTTCTACCATAATGTCTACATCAACACCATGTACCATCGCTGCCTGCTCTAATGTTTCCATTCTGCTCATTGGACAGCCAAAACAATGAAGACCAAAACCTAATAACACAGATGTTAAATTTTCATCAATGCTAAGAACTTTATCAATTGTCATTGTTTTTTTAATTTTAGCTTTCTTTTTCATATTATTTGCCCTCTTTATATTTTGTCATCGCATCAACTAATTCTTTTATTTGTTTTTCAATTCTTTTAGTTTGACTTGCAGATAGAGGTTCTTCATTTTTTCTCATCAACTTTTCTGCACGAACTAAAGCTTCTTCAAATTCTTTATCGTTTTTAATTACTAATTCGCCAGTTTCTGAAACTTCTTTCTTAGGGCGACCTCTTCCTCTTTTTACAACTGTTTCCACTTCTTCTCCGTCAAGCAGGCTAGAAAAATCTGGCCTGAAATTATCTTTATATTCTTTTTGTTGTTCTTCATTAGTTACATTTACTTTATCTTCTGTTTTAGCACTATCCACTTCTGTAAAATCATTAATATTTACTTGGTCATTAGCGGTAACTTCTTGTTTTTCTTCTGCTACTTCTTCTTGAAGATTAGGTTCTGTTTCTACACTTTCTTCAAAGTTATATTCTTGAACCTCTTCTTTTATATTATCATCTATACTTGGAACTTCTAAAACAGTATTTTCTTCTTGTACTACTTGCGCTTGTTCTTTTTCTTTAGTTTCCTCAGAAAAAGCGGCTTTCATTTCTGCTTTTATTGCCTCTATTTCTGCTTTAGATATAGATGATAAGTGTTCTTGTTTTGTTTGAGGTTGTTCATCTATTACTTCAGCCTTTTGTTCATTTTGTAGTTGTGTTTCTTGCATAACTTGTGATACTTTTTGAAAATTTGCTGTTTCGTTTCTATTTATAGAACCATAAGTATCAATTGCTGCTTTATCTAGGTTTTCAATCATAAAGTTAAATTCTTCAATTGCCGCTTTATATTGATATTGCCTAATTGCTGTGTAAACATAATAAATTATCTTTGCAAGTATAAAGAAAATTAATGGAAGTACTGCTGCTTCTGCTAGTGAGTAACCAGTTAAAGCATCTTCTGGAGATAAAATAGCTAAACTAAAAATAATCAATGAAACAAAAACAAAATTAATATATGTTTTTATTACGGATTTGTTTTGATTAAATACACCGCCAGAAATTTCCATCTCTAAGCTTTCAAATCTTTTAATATTTTCTGATGGCAAAGTTTCTGGTTTTCTTTCAAACTTTCTATAACCTTTTTGAAATTCAGAAGGCATTTTTGAAATCAACTCATCTAAGCCCGGCTTCGCATCACCAACAATTCCATTTCTACTTATATATTCATTAATTCTTTTAGCTCTTCCGCAAAACTTTCCTTGGAAAGAAAAGATTAACGAGAAGAATACCCAAATTAGTAATACACCTAATGCAATTAGACCGGCTAATGCAAGTCTATTATTTGTGACTACCCCTACAATTACTTTAAATGCAGTTATAATATATTCATATATCATAATAATTTCTCCTTTTGATATTTTTTATTATAACACATTTATTTTAACATAACTAACGATTTTAAGCATGATTTTTACATTTTATGTATTTTTTTTGTTAATTAATTTCTATTAAATCTCCATTATTTAGAGATGCAATATATTTTTTAGATACTTTTTGATTATATGCAAGTTCCATCGCCTGTGAATATAAGTTTATTTGATTTGTATACTTTTCTACAGCTGACTTATTTAGCACTCCGGTTTTATAATCAATAATAACAATACCTGTATTAGTAAATAAACATAAGTCTACAATGCCTTGTACCAACACTTTATCCTCACTATCGTTCGCAGGAACCAACATATAAAACTCTCTTTCTTTCATGATTTTTTCTGCTGATTTTATTAATGCTTTAAAGGTTGAATTAGACAACAACTTATTTATTCCTTCAACCATTATATTTTGTGTTTCTTCTCTTGTTATTATACCTTGCTCTTGCATTTGCTCGATTTTTTTGATTAACATTTGTTTATCTTCTAAAAGAGATAAATGCTCCATTACCTTATGTTGCAAAATACCATTTTCTAAACTGCTGGAATTATCACTCTCGTTATATAAGACTTCAAAATTCTTATCATCAACATCTTTTCCTGCTAGTTCTGTAACCGCCATTTTTAGTGGAGTTCTTACACTCTCTTTATAAACATACTCTTTATCTAAAACATCTTTAATGTTTGAAACTATCTCTTCTTCTGCATCAGCTAAAATAACTTGCCTTAACTCTGGTTTTTCATCTGCTGCTAATAACTCACCTGCTTTAGCAACCACAACCTCAAATTTTGCTTTTTTATACTGCCCCGGATTTACAAACATATTTCCGAAGAACTCTAAAAAACATACTGGACTTGCCGGCATAGAGGTTTTTATTTTCTTATATTCACCACTTCCAACTATATATAAATAGTCCGTAGCTCTTGTTAGAGCAACATATAAAAGCCTTTGTTCTTCTTCTAACATTTTTCGTGTTTCAATAAGTTTTACTGCTTGCTTTGCAATAGTTGGCTCTTTATATCTATCCGTTGCATCATAATAATCAAAACAAACACCCAAATCTTTAGATATCATAAATTCACTACGTACGGTCTGGAAATTAAACTCTCTGTTTACACCAACTAAGAAAACAACACCGAATTCTAACCCCTTAGACTTATGAATTGTCATAACTTGCACAGCACCTCCAGAATAAACTGGTTCGCATTTTACTGATGCAAGCGCAGTATCACTAAGATACTCAAAAACACTTTGCTCGCCTAGAGTTGATAAAAATCTATTAAGTTTTTGTAACCTTTTTTGATAGTCATACTCAAAACTAAGCTTAACTTTTACATTTTGTTTATCAACTATGCTGTTAGCTATTTCTCTAACACTCATGAAACTTGCTTTTTGCCTACATTCTGTTAGTAATTTAAAGAAGTTGTTTAATTTTTCTTTTAAACTTTCCTCTAAACTTTCGCTATTTAAAGCATTAAGCACATCATTATAATAGAAATTATCACCGCCACCTAACAATTTAATTTCTGCAAGTTCATTAGCATTAAAGCCAAAAACTTTTGAATATAAACATGAAAACAAACTATTATCAACTTTATAATTAGCTATTACTTCTATAAAGCTACGAATACCGCTCACATATTCATCTTCTAAGCAATCGCCCTCGATATCTGTACTTACTGGTATTCCTTTTAATTCTAGTGTTTGAACTATTTTGTTTAAAAATGGAGTTCTTGAAGATGTTAAAATAGTTATATCTGAAAATTTAATCTTTCTTAATTTTTTTGTTACTGGGTCAACTATCTTACCATTTAAAACTAAGTCTGATATTTTTTCTGCAATCATTAATCCCTCAGCCTTTCCCTGAGTTTCAATGTTTTGATTTATCTCTGTATCTTCTTTAACAGAATACACCTCTAAATCTTCATCTTCTTTATTTTTAAGTCCCTCAGTATCCGCATAGAGCAATCCAACTCGCATTTCTTCATCTATTTGAGATGGCTTACCAGCCTTTAGCCTTGCTTCACCTTTATAATCAACTCCGCCAAACTCTTCTGTCATTACATCATCAAATATTGCATTAACAAACTGTAATATTCCATTTTTACTTCTAAAGTTTGCATTAAGCAAATGTAGTTCACCCTTAGTTTTGTCTTTTTGATACAATCCATATTTTTGCAAAAAGATTTCTGGGTCACAAAGTCTAAAACGATAAATACTTTGCTTAACGTCTCCTACCATAAAGCGGTTATCTGTCCCAGATAATAAACTTATAATTTTTTCTTGTACAGCATTAATATCTTGATATTCATCCACAAAAACATATTTATATTTTTGTTTTAAAGATTCTAAAATATCTACATTCTCTAAAACTTTTAAAGTGTATTGCTCTAAATCATTATAATCTAAGCCACACTTTTCTGTTTTTAGTTTAGTATATATTTTTTCAAACTTGTTTGTAGCATTATATAATTCAGTTGCAAGTATTTTTGATTTTTCTAACTCACTA
The DNA here is from genome assembly GCA_045534555.1 of Clostridia bacterium. Taxonomy (GTDB): domain Bacteria; phylum Bacillota; class Clostridia; order Christensenellales; family UBA1242; genus UMGS2069. The sequence continues at coordinate 33 of JAZSJW010000043.1, read as the reverse complement.
ACTATAATCTGTTCATAATCTGAAATATAATTA
>JAZSJW010000038.1:0-7442 GCA_045534555.1 Clostridia bacterium | reverse complement strand
GGACAAATAAGAGTTAAGATTTATGTGATAGACAAGGCATAAAAAAAATTCGGGGTAGGAGTTTCCTTTAAATCTTTTAAAGATAAAGGCTGTAAAGATTTAAAGCCAACTGCAATAAAAAACACAGGGAATTTATCTCCTGTGTTTATCATTATAAAAAACCTCATCAGCCTTATTTTTATTTATCTTTTGTAAAAAGGGTAAAATTGAATAATAATAAGGTTAAGATTTGAATGCTAGGCTAGGCATAAAAAAATCCAAGACGGGAGTTTCCTTTAAATCTTTAAAGATAAAGGCTGTAAAGATTTAAAGTCAACTGCAATAAAAAAACACAGGGAATTTATCTCCTGTGTTTATCATCATAAAAAACCTCATCAGCCTTATTTTTATTTATCTTTTGTAAAAAGGGTAAAATTGACTAATAATAAGGTTAAGATTTAAATGCTAGGCTAGGCATAAAAAAATTCCAAATCAAAAAAATTAAAGAAGGACAAATAAGAGTTAAGATTTATGTGATAGACAAGGCATAAAAAAAATTCGGGGTAGGAGTTTCCTTTAAATCTTTTAAAGATAAAGGCTGTAAAGATTTAAAGCCAACTGCAATAAAAAAACACAGGGAATTTATCTCCTGTGTTTATCATCATAAAAAGCCTCATCAGCCTTATTTTTATTTGTCCTTCTTAGAACCTTTCATACACTTTGTGCACATATAAGCTCTTGTAACTTTACCATTTTCTTCGATTTCAACTTTTTGAAGGTTAGGTGCTGTTACTCTTTTAGTCTTTATATTAGAGTGGCTAACTAGGTTTCCTGTCATTTTACCTTTACCACAAACACTACAAACTCTGCTCATTTTTATTCTTCCTCCATCAAACTTAATTCAAATAACGTGGTTAATATATCACGAAATAAAAAAATTTGCAAGTATATTTTCCTAAAATCTATACAATTTAGCATAAAATTTATTAAGGTTTCGAAAAAACCTTGCAAAAAAGGTAAATATATAGTAGAATATATTCAGCAAATCAGCAGATTTGTAATTTGCTGTGAGCGAAAAAAAACTAAATATAAGGAGCGAAACATGTCTGTAAATACCATAAACTCATATGGAAAAATATCAGTAACTGACGAGTCTATTGCTCTCGTAGTTGGCCATACAGCACTTGAATGCTATGGCGTTGTCGATCTTGTTGCCCGTAAATTTGGCGACTCTTTTAGAGAGATGATTAATAAACAACGTAAGAGTAGGGGTATTAAAATTTTAACCATTGGTGACCGTATCCACATAGATCTTGATATCATACTTAAATATGGTGTTAGTATCAGCGCTGTCGCAGAATCTGTTAGAAGATCTGTTAAATATAACGTTGAACAATTCACAGGCATGATTGTAGATTCTATTAATATAAATGTAGTGGGTGTTAGGGTTTAATCAAATAACTAAATCCACTTAAAACAACTCGGGGGAAAAATGGGTAAAATTGTAACCGGCGCTATGTTCAGAAAGATGGTAATCTCTGGCGCCAACTATCTAGAAAATAATAAAGAATACGTTGACTCACTGAACGTGTTCCCAGTACCAGATGGTGATACTGGAACTAACATGAGTATGACTATGCGTTCATGCGTAAAAGAAGTCAACATGATTACAACTAATAATCTTGAAGATATTGCTGATGCTGTGAGCAAAGGTGCACTAAAAGGTGCTAGAGGAAACTCTGGTGTTATTTTATCACAAATTCTAAAGGGATTTTCTTCTGCTTTGGTTGAAGAAAAAGAAATCAACACTAAAGTGTTTGCTAAAGCCCTAAAAGAAGGTGCAGACGTTGCTTATAAAGCTGTAACAAAACCAAAAGAGGGTACTATTTTAACAGTTATTAGAGTTATGGCTGAAGAGTCTATCAAAATAGCTAAAAAGACTTCTGATATGGAAGAATTCTTAAAAGAAACTCTAAATGCTGGTGAAGAAATCTTAAAGATGACACCTGAAATGCTACCAGTTCTTAAAAAAGCTGGTGTAGTAGATGCCGGTGGTCGTGGTCTTTTAGTTGTTCTTAATGGTTTCTTAAAAGTTGTATCTGGGGACGAAAGCGAACTTAACTTTGAATTTGATGATACTGTTTCTTCTTCAGACGCATCTGACATGCCATCAGTTGACTATAATGATTTAGCAGATATTGAATTTGCTTATTGTACAGAATTCTTTGTAATCAATATTAATAAAAAGACAACTGAAGCAGATATTGATAAACTTCGTGAACAACTTATGGGGTTAGGTGATAGTGTTATCTGTATTGGTGACCTTAACTTAATTAAAGTTCACGTTCACACAAATGAACCTGGTGTAGCTTTAACACATGCACTTAAGCTTGGTGAAATTAACGGTGTTAAAATTGAAAACATGCTAGAGCAAAATAGAGCTCTTAAAATTCAAAATGAGCCAGAAGAACTTAAACCTATTGGTGTTGTATCAATTTGTGCTGGTGAAGGCTTAGCTGATTTATTTAGAGACCTTAACGTTGACTACGTTATCGAAGGTGGTCAAACAATGAACCCAAGTGCAGAAGATATCGCAAAAGCGGCAGACAAAGTTCCTGCTGAAACAGTATTTGTTCTTCCAAACAATAAAAATATTGTTCTTGCTGCAGAACTTGCAAACGATTTATCTAGAAGAAATATTGTTGTTATTCCAACACACTCTGTTCCTCAAGGTATCACCGCTGCAATCAACATTGACCCAGAAGGAAGTGTAGAAGACAACAAAGCTAACTTAATTGAAGCAATTAGTACAGTAACTAGCGGTTCTGTAACATATGCAGTAAGGGCAACTTCTATTGATGGCTTCAAGCTAAAAGAAGGCGACTTTATTGGTCTTAACGAAAAACATATTATCGCTAAGGGTGACGAGTTAGAACAAGTTACAATTGGAACTATTGAAAAACTTATAAATGAAAACGCATCAACAATCACATTATTCTCTGGTCAAGATGTACAAGATGCAGAATCTGAAGTTCTAGTTGAAAAATTAACGGAAAAATATCCAGATCTTGAAATCTCATGTCATAGAGGCGGTCAACCACTTTATTACTATTTAATCTCAATTGAATAGGAGAATGTTATGCCAAAACCTGCTATATATAGATATAGAAAACTTACTTACTTTGTAAAAGAGAAAAAGAGTAATAAACACAAAGCAAACTTATGGCTTATTAATCATTCTAATATTAAAAATTTGGAAATGAAAGATATTCCTGATTACGTGTTAGATAGAATTCATAACAAAAGCAAAATGAATGATGAAGTTAATAGTGTAATTGAGGTCCACCTTGAAAAAGGCGAAGAAGTATAAAACAAAAAACTCTCTTTTTAGAGAGTTTTTTTGTTGCTACTTTTTATAATCATTTGATATCTTTAAGGCAATTTTGTATAATAAAATTATGGAATTAAAATGCATTAAAGGCTTAGGTCAAAAACGTATAGAAACATTAAAGGAAAAAGGAATAGAAAGCGTTGAAGAACTATCGCTTTATTTTCCCAAGACTTATTATAATCTAAATTCAAAAGAAACTTTTAAAGAAGATGGGAAATTTAGATTATTAAATGTAACGGTTATTGGAGAAGTAAAAGTAGCTAGAATTAAGAAAAATTTTACATACTCTTACTGCGAATGTTTAGACCAAGATAATCAAAAATTTAAAGCTGTTTGGTATAATCAACCATATATAAAACAGGCTGTTAACGTTAACGATAAACTTTATCTTTATGGTAAAAACTCAAATACAAAACGGAATTATTTTGTTGTGTCTAGTTTTAGAAATCATAATAAAGTTAAAGAGGGAACAACTTTTCTTCCAATATATAGAACCTTTAAAAATGTTGGTCAAACAACACTTTGCTCAATTATTCAAGATGCCTTATCGTTATGCGAACACTCATCTTTATTACCTTTAGACTTTGAAAACAACAATCTTGAATTATCTTATAATCTAGCTATAAAACTACTTCATAACCCACAATCAGAAAACGATTTAAGTAAGGCAAAAGAAAGAGTAGACATTGAAAAACTATTACCAATAATAAAACTAAATAACGACTTAAAAGAAAAGAAAAAAGTAGAAAAACACCAAAAATATGTTGGTTTTAACAATATTTATAATAAATTTTGCACTTTTTTACCATACACATTAACTGCCGAACAACAAAATGTTTTAAAAGATATTGTAACTGATATGCAAACTAAAACACCTATGAACAGGCTTGTTCAAGGTGACGTTGGAAGTGGTAAAACTATTCTTGCATTATTATCAGCTGCCTTATGTTTAGAAAGTGGTTACTCTTCAATTATTATAGCCCCAACAGAAATTCTAGCAAATCAACACTATTTACTAGCAAAAGAATATTTTGATAAACTTGGGTTTGAAACAAAACTTCTTTCTTCAAGTTTGACCACTTTAGAAAAAAGGGCCGTATATAATAGTGTAATTTATAAACCAACCCTAGTAATTGGTACCCATGCTTGCTTAAATGAACAACTTGATATTTCAAATGTAGGTCTTGTCGTAATTGATGAGCAACACAGATTTGGAGTAAAGCAAAGAGCAAATCTTGTAAATAGAAATCCTAATATTGATTTGTTAACCTTAAGCGCAACACCAATACCTAGAAGTATGAGTATTGTTTATTATGGCGGAATGGAAATTTCAAAGCTTGAAAGACCACCTAAAGAAAAATCAATTCAAACCAATATTGTAAAACAAGAAAAAGAAGATGACATGTGGTCTTTTATAGAAAACAAAATCAATCTTGGTTCTAAGGTTTATGTTGTTTGTGCAAATATTGACGACAATGACGATGACGACTATCAAAGTTTATCAGTTAATTCAATGTATAAAAACTTGTGCGAAAGATTTTCTAAAGATATAGTTTTAATGGCTCACGGAAAACAAGATAGCGAAACAGAGAGAAAAACTTTAGAAAAATTTAAAAACGACTATTTCAAAATTTTAGTATCAACAACAATCATTGAGGTTGGTATTGATATAAAAGAAGCCGACATAATTGTTATTGTTAGTCCAGAAAAATTTGGGCTTGCAACCCTTCACCAACTTCGAGGAAGAGTAGGTAGGCAAGGTCAACAGTCATACTGTTTCTGTTTTGCTAGAAATTTAAACGAAAACTCTTATAATAGAATTAAGTATTTTAAAGAACACTTAAATGGCTTTGATATTGCTGAATATGACTTTACTAATCGAGGTTCTGGAAACATTCTTGGAACTAACCAACATGGAAAAATTGAAAACTCTTTTGATTTATTCAGCTTATCAACTTACAATAAAGCTCAAGAAATTTTTAAATTACTTAAAAAACAAGGTTTAGACGAGTGTTTATACTCAAAAGATATTGAAGATAAATATAAAAATATAGCTCTCAATTAAAGAAGATAACATCTTCTTTAATTTTTATTATAGACAAAATTAGACTTTTAGGCTATAATTATCTTAGTGAGGTAATTTATGGCAAGCACAAAAGAAAAATCGTTATTATCTAATTTCGATTATAAAATGACAAAAGAAGAAAAAAAGGCAAAAATAAGTGTTAAAGAAATTAAACCTTTTCTCAAATACTATAAAAAATATTGGAAGAGTTTTACTTTAGGACTTTTAATGTTTGTCGTTACTATTGCAATTGGTATAATCACACCAATTTTAAGCGGCAACCTTTTGGCTGCTTTTACAGTTAATTTTGATGGTGATTTAGTATTAAAACTAGCAATTATTATTTCATCAATAGAAATCTATAATGCTTTTCACAACTTAATTATCGATAAATTATGGAACTACATAATGCTTTCAACAATGGTTGATATCAACAGGTCAATTATTGTTCAAATCAACAAACTTAAGGTTGAATGTTTTACTAAAAACGGTACAGGCACATTCTCAGGCAGACTATTTAGAGATGTTAGCACTTTATCAACAACACCTCTTAACATTTTAGATTATTTTTCTATGATATGCTCAAGACTTGGATTTTTAACATATACATTTACTATAAGCTGGTCCGTAGGTTTGTTTATGGTGGGTTATATTTTAATTTATCTCATTATTCACTTTGTCCGAGAAAACCTTAGAAATAAACAAAGAAAAATCACTCGAGAATTAACAGATAAAGACCACAGCTTACAACTTGAGAACATTCGTGGCATCAAAGATGTTCGTGGACTTAATACCACAGATGCAATAATCACAGAAATTCATAATAAAAACAGGTATACAAAGTCCGTTCAAAATAAATTCAACAATAAAAGTAATGCTTTTGGTTGTTTCAATAGAATTGTTATTTCTTTAATGGATTTATCATTTATTGCTTTATGTGTTTATCTTATTACACATGGGCAAATTGAACTTGCTGGAGCTATTATTGCATATAACTATAGGGGCAGGATTTACAGTCTCGGAACCACAATCTTAGGTGTTAAAAGCTTTTTAAATGAAACAGCTTTATCAGCTCAAAGAATTAATGAACTATACGATGAAGAAAAGTTTCCTGTTGAAGTATTCGGTGATAAAACTATTGAAAACATCAAGGGTGAGGTCGAATTTAAAAATATTAAGTTCGAGTATGTTGAAAATACCCCTGTTTTAAATAACTTAAGTTTTAAAATAAAACAAAACTCTTTAACATCATTTGTTGGCGAGTCTGGTTCAGGCAAAAGCACTATAATTGCTCTTTTAAACAAACTATACACTGCTCAAAGCGGAGATATTTTAATTGATGGTGTTAATATTCATGAGCTTTCTCAAGATGGATTAAGAAATAATGTTTGTATAGTATCACAAAGCCCATATATTTTTGACATGACCATTAAAGAAAATTTACTCCTTGCTAAACCAGACGCAACTGATGAAGAAATTGACAAAGTACTAAAAGATGCTGAACTATACGATTTTATTCAAACTTTACCAAACCAAATCCATTCCAAACTTGGTGAAAACGGAGTTATCTTTAGTGGAGGCCAAAAGCAAAGACTTGCAATTGCTAGAGCCTTATTAAAAAATACAAAAATTATAGTTCTAGACGAAGCAACTAGTGCTCTTGATAATATTAATCAGACAAAAATCAAAAACGTTATTAAAAAATTATCAGACAATCACACAATAATAATGATTGCTCACAGATTAAGCACCGTTGTTGATAGCGATAATATTATTTTCTTGAAAAACGGTAAAATGCACATGCAAGGCACTCATGCAGAGCTTATTGAAAATTGCGATGACTACAGAAATTTATATTTAAACGAAGATACATTAATTAACGAAATCGAAGAAATTGATAATAACGAAGAATAGAGCTATTAACTCAAAAAACACGATTATTATCGTGTTTTTCTTTACCTTAAAACAATAACGTGCTATAATATTTTTATGAACAATTTAAACAAA
>JAZSJW010000029.1:0-15898 GCA_045534555.1 Clostridia bacterium | reverse complement strand
TTTTTTTTGAAAAAAATTAAAAAAAATACTTTATTATTTAATAATAAAGTATAATTTTTTTTAAAAAAAGTTGGAAAATTTTTTAAATTTTTGTCTTGACGAATAAATTTTTAAAGCATATAATCCGAAGCAATTATATTATTTTTTTTTGAGGAGTATAAGTGCTGTGAAATATTCTTTAAAAATTAGATATTATGAATACTGCTACATTAATAGTAATTTTAACCAAGATTTTTAGTGGGTGTGGAATTTTCCGCGCCCCTTTTTTATAGGGAAAATTTATTAAAATAAGTATAAAGAGGTAGTAATTTATGAAAAAAGAAAGAAGTATGAATATATTGTTTTACATCTTGGGTGGGCTTTTTATTATTACTTTAATTATAAATTTATTTTTTATAATCAAAAAAGACAATCCTTCAGGGAGGCAGCTTTTTAATAATTCCGCTTATAGTGTGGTAGAAGTTAAAGCAGAAACAGAAAATGTTGGTGAAAGTTATGGTACTGCAGAGTTTATAAAGAGTGATGGAACACTAGTTACAAACGCCCATGTTGTTACATATACAAAACTGGGTGAAACATATGCTTTTGAGCAAATTTCTATTAGATTTATGACAGAGGAGCAATTTAGGGTTGTAAAACTTGAAAAATACAATCCTGAATTGGATATTTCAATTTTAAAACTGATTGATTTAAAGTGTAAATTTACTCCCCTAAATATAGGTTTATCAAAAGCAATATCGGCAGGAGATAAAGTCTATGCTATTGGTAACTTAAATAATACTGGAATTTCAATGACGAAAGGAATTGTTTCAAATGCTAATTTGAACGTCAAATATGACGGTAAAACACGAAATGTTATTCAATGTGATTTAGTTATCGCAGATGGAAATAGTGGAGGTGCACTACTTAATGAAAGAGGTGAGCTTATCGGAATTACAACCTTTAGGCTTAAAGATACAAAAGGAAATGTCATATATGGTATTTCATACTGCGTGCCCATCGATGCAGTATTGGAGTATATAAATAATAAATAGGAGAAAAAAAATGAAAAAGAGTAGAATTTTCAAATGGGTGACCTGTTTATCATTAGCACTTGTTTTGCTTGTTAGTCCTTTCATAGCTCAGAAGATTGATAATGATAATAACTTAACCCTAAGAACTACAACAGTTGAGGCGGAGACAAGTCAAGTTGATCATGAAAGTGTCCTAAATAGTTTTGAAGATGCTAGCATGACAAAAGAAGAAGCTGTTACAACATTTATTGGGTATCAAACATATGATGTAGATGAACTTTTATCAGAAATTGATTTAGTTTCTGATGTAGATGTTGACACAGAGGCTGAAGCTAGGGTAAAATATACTTACACCTATGATGAGGAAACATCTCTAGTAACTTTAGCGGCAGAGATGGATAATAACGGGGAAATAATAAATGATTAAGCTGTTGGGGTTGGTAAAAAATATTTAGGTGTTTATACACCAACTAAGCCTGAAGCTGCGAAGCTTGCTTATATTTTAGGTGCTGTTAAAGATACTGATTTTGACAAGGCAACACAAGCTGGTTATTATGATCATTATCATGATAGTAAACATACAATTCATATTTGGTTCGGAACGATGTTTACATAATAGGGGGAAAATATGAAAATTAAAGAAGTTATTAAATTTTAAAAAAATCATTATAAAAAATTTAAAATTGATTCAAAAATATGGAATGAAAATATTGGTTGTGCCTGTTTTTATTTAGGTGAAAAAGATTATAATTTTGTGGATTTAGAGAAAGAAGGTGAATCGGTTATTGTTTCTTTTCAATATTGGATGGATGAAAACTTGAGAAAAATAAAAATTGATAATGAAGAATCTTACAAATGTTTGATAAAAGCAATTGATGAAAGAATAAATTTAATAACAAAATATTATGAATTAAAACAAAATCCAGAAACAATTATTGAAGGCTTTCAAGAAATTGACAACCAAATAATGAGTAAAATTGATTTGAAAAAAATTAAAGTGAAGAATAAAAGTATAGATGACCAGTGTCTTATAGCGACATTAATAAAAAAAAAGAAAATATTAAAATCATATATAGAGTTTTACATTTTCCAGACGGTTTTGAAGGAACAATTATTTTTGATGATCCACATGATGAGGAAATTAATTATGATGTTGGTAAACAAAAAGAAGAGTTTGTTTTAGACGTAATAAATTGTATTGAAGGCAAAAAGAAATTTGAAGAACTAGAAGTTGAAAAAAACTGAAAGGATAATAAAAAAGACTAGGGTTTCCTAGGCTTTTTTATTTGCTTACATAGTATTGAAAAAGAGAAATAAATGTGGTATAATACTATATATGGAGAAGAAATGTTTTATATTATTGTTTCCAGAGAAAGAATACTTTGGAATGAAAAGTTATGAGGAATTAAAAGACTTTTTTAAGTGTATTAATTTAAGATACAGAAAAAAGGGTTATTCCTTTTATGTTGCTAAATATTTGGGCTCTAATGATGAAATGTTGCCATACTCATATGATAAGAGTGTAGAGGCAGATATTAGTTTTTTGCAAAGTTCTCCGTATTTTACTCAGGATTGGAAATATGCAGATATGGGGCATATTTCAAGCAAATTAAAGATTGAAGATTTTGACCATATTGTGCTTGGTGGATTTCACTGCCATGATTGCGTTTATAAGCTAGCAAAGGCTATTGAAGATATAAATCCTAATGTTTTAATTGATACAGAATTAACAGAGTTTTTTTGGTCAAATAAAATGCAGGCAGGGGAAGATTTTGATTATGAAAATTATGACCCAGATGCGAAAATTTGGAGATTTGTGAATAATGATTTTGTTTTGGTAAGTAATGCTAAAAGCACGCTAGAAAGATATCAAGATAAAGTCTATGGAATAAGCGAAGAGGCTTTTTTAGCTCTAAAAGAAAGACTTGAAAAAGCAATTAAAGAAGAGGAAGAGTATTACAGTGGGAAAGAACAATCATAAATTAGGTATTGAAAACATATAATTTATGTGGTATAATTATGTATATAGGGAGAGGAAATATGACATTTAGAGAGTATATAATTAATTATAATTCTTATGAAGGGCAGAATGAAGACAAGATGATAGATATGCATAAGATTGATTTGTCTGAAGAAAAGGAATTAGCTGTATTAATGGATAAATATGTCGAAATGCTTAGAGAAAAAATCCGCAGAAAAAGGATTGCAAGAGACGAAGAAACTTTTGTTTTGAGTGGAACAAATCAAGAAGAAAGATACATGTATGACTCAATAGCGGGTGTATATATCTATGAAAATCAATTTGAAAGAAAAGAAATTCAAAGTGAAATTGCAGAACTTACCGGTCTTTCAAGAGAACAAGTTGAGAAAATAGCATTAAGAAGTTTTGGTAGAATTTCGACAACAGAAGAAGAAAAGAGAGAAGTTGCAAAACTATTATCTTTAGATTATGTTGAAGAACAAGAGCCAAATGTTTAAGAAAAGAGAGAGGTAAAGAACTCTCTTTTTTTATGTAAAAACATAATAATTTTTTTCAGGTGTATTGCCAGACATAGCACTTTGAAAGCTAGATAAATTGGGAAGTGTAGAAAAATTAATAGGGTAGAACAAAATAAAAACACAGCTAAAATTAGCTGCGAATTTATATGGTTTTTTATTTATTTTATGCATTTGGTTCAGGGTCTGAGTTGTTGGTTAGAGCACCGATTTTTTTGCCTAATCGTTTTGAAACGGTATTGATTATTGAATTGATAACTTCTTTTTCTTGTGCATCAGTTGCGTTAGCTGGAAGTTTGTTTAAATCAGCAACTCCGCAATAAACAACAACATTTTCATCTTCATAGGTTTGATATGAATTTTCATCAAGCATAAGAATTTGTTGGGTGTTGCCTTGTCTTGTTCTGTGGGTGATAGAGATTTTTGCTTGATTTTTAAATCCGTCTACCCAAGTGACTGAAGTTTTATAATTCATAGCAATAAGAGGGTAGCTTTCGTCAAATTTATTTTGAAACAACTCGTCTGCCTTATTTAAGTCTTGAATAGACAAGGTTGAAGATTGCATTTCACCACGGTCATTTTTAATACCGATTACAAAAAATATTTGAGGTTCGCTTTGATAATTATTGCTCATAACTTTATCTCCTTTTGTGTGGAATTATTTTACTATATAAATGCTTATATTTCAAGAGGGTTTTGTCATTTTTTTTCTTTTTTTTGAAGGTTTTTGTCTAATGTAAAAAATTATGATATACAAATTAAAATTATTGTGCTAATATATATTATATGAAGCTTTGGATTTATGTTTGGAAATTTATAACTTGGCTTACTACACTTTTTGCTAGCTTAGTGTATTCTTTTCACAAGCATTTTAAGGGTATAAAAACCAAGAGGAATATTAAATATGTAAAAAAGGGCAACTTTTATCAAAAACTAGATGTGCACTATCACAAAAATAGTAAAGATAAAAAGCCTTGCATCATATATTTTCATGGTGGTGGCTGGACTTGTTATTCTAAAAGTATATATACAACTCTTACCAGACGTCTTGCAAAAATGGGGTATGTTGTATATAACGCTAACTATTCTTTAGCTCCAAAATACAAGATGGACCAAATACTAAAAGATGCTATGTCTATAATAAATTTTGTTGTAAAATCGGCAGAAAATTATGGTGGGGATAACCAACAACTAATACTTGCGGGAGACTCTGCGGGGGCGCATATTTCCTCTATGATAACAGCATTAATTAAAAGTGGAAGAGTTGATGCAAGTGAGTTTAGTAGTAGAATTAAAGGGCTTGTTTTGCTTTATGGAGTATATGATATCAATACAATGCTTGATACAGGCTTTCAAAACATTAAAACCTATGGAAGAGCAAGCCTTTACGGAAAAGCAAAAGATACAGAAGAGAACTTTAAGTATTCTCCAGTTAACTATATAACAAGTGATTATCCACCATGCTTTATTGCTAGTGGAAAAATTGATAAACTACACAAGTCACAAAGCGCTGTATTTAGCGAGAAATTAAAAGAGCAGGGCATAAAAGTAGAGGAGCTATTCTTTGATAAAAAAGAAACAAGAGCTCTTCATGCATATATGGTTTTTGATGTGTTAGATACCACTCAAAAAACGTTAAAAAGAATAGAAAAGTTTTTACAGGGAGTAACAGATGTTAATTAGTATTATAATAGCGGTGTTAATAGTGATTGCTGACCAATTGACAAAGTATTTTCTTTACGGAATTAATATGTCTTTAATTGGTGATTTTTTATGGCTTGAAGATGCTTTTAATACAGGCGCATCTTTTGGTATGTTTAAAAACGGAACTTTATTTTTTATAATAATATCAACACCACTAATTGCTCTTATGGTTTGGATTATATTTTCAAAGAAACCAATATTTACTAAGTTTTTAAAAGCAAGCGTTGGGGTGCTTCTTGGTGGCACAATAGGTAATTATATTGATAGAATTTTCCTTGGTGGTGTTAGAGATTTTATATATTTTAAAAGTATTAATTTTGCGATATTTAATGTTGCGGATATAGCAATAACAGTGGGAACAATAATGCTTGCGGTATATTTTATTATTGATATTATAAGGGATTTTAAAAATAAGGATAAAAAAGAAAACAAAATAGAACAAGAAAAATAAAGGGATAAAATCTTCTCACAAGTAAAATTCGATTTTTATATAGACGCTATGAGAAGAGGAAGATGAGGTTGTATGGAACAGTTGCTAATTGTTAGTGAAGAGTTTAATGGTGCAAGACTAGATGTATATCTAACTGAAGTTCTTGACGAATGGACACGTTCTCAGATAAAAAAACAAATAGATAATAAAGGTGCATTTATAAATAATAAGCAGTCGAAAGCGGGTAATATTGTAAAAACTCAAGATGAGGTAAGTATTAGTTTCAACAAAGAAACAGGTCTTGAAGATGTGCTTCCTGAAAACATTCCTCTTAATATTGTTTATGAAGATGAGGACATTATTGTAATTAATAAACCACAGGGCATGGTAGTGCACCCAGCTCCAGGTAATTACGAGCATACATTAGTCAATGCACTCCTTTATTATCTAAAGGAAAATCTATCTACTATGTCAGACATAAGACCGGGTATTGTACATAGAATTGATAAGGATACTTCAGGGCTTTTGGTAGTTGCGAAGAATAACTTTTCGCACAATAAATTAGCAGAGCAGTTTGCCACTCATGATGCTAGAAGAACATATCTTGCTTTGCTTGAGGGTAATGTAAAAAACGAAAAAGGAAGAATAGAGACCTTTTTAAACCGTGACCCTAAAGATAGAAAACAATATACGGTGGCGGATAATGGTAAAATTGCCATTACTCATTATGAGGTTGTAAAAAGATTTGACGGTTATACTTTATGCGAATTTAAGCTAGAGACAGGCAGAACTCATCAAATTAGAGTTCACTCTAAATATATAGGGCACCCAATTGTTGGGGATAAAACCTATGGATATAGTAAACAAAAATTTAAACTTGAAGGTCAACTTCTTCATGCAAAGGAGCTAGAGCTTTGTCACCCAAGAACAAATAATAAAATGTGCTTTAGCTGTGATTTGCCTGATTATTTTGAAGCTTTAATAAAAAAATTAAAGCCATATAAAGAGTAAATCCTTGTCAAAAATCGACAAATATTAGAGTAACATAATAAAAATTGTGTCATATAATGTTTTACAAGATAAGAATTATTTGCTAAAATATATCGTATATCGGGAGGTAAAAATTATGTCTAATTCTAAAGCGGTTAAAAGCTCAGGTTGGTTTATAAATTTAGCAGCTTTTATTGCGGTTATATTTATCGGAGTATCTTTAATTTTAACTAAGGTTGGTTTATCTGGAAAAATTTCAGGAGCTCTTTCAACCCTAGCACAAGCTCTTTCATACTTAATTCTAATAGTAATTTCATGTTTCTATGTAAACAAAAGAAGAAATGTTTGGCTTTGGGTTACTTGGGCTGTATCAGTAGTTCTAATTGTTTTATACTTTATTTTATAAAGAAGGGATAAAAATGAAAAAAGATTTTATTATGGCTATTAACTATGCTAAATATTTGGCTTTTGTTTTAGCTACTGTCTGTGTTTTGGTATGTCAATTTACAGGTAATATGCTATGGGTAACTATGGCTTTAAGTTTATATGTTGTTGCATTTGGAATGATGTTTGCATCTTCAGTTTTTCATGCGCAAGAAGTTTTTCAGGCAGATAGAACAATAAAAAGAAAACATTTAACTGAGACTTATTTAGAAGCTGATAATAATGGTGATATGATAGTAAATGTGCCAAGTGAACTTAAAGGGGAAGAAGTAGAAAAAGTAAGCTTAAAACACGAAAAAGTTTGGTCAGTTATTGGCTCAATATTTTTCGGGGTGTTTGCACTATTTACTTTCGTAGTCCTAGTCTTGTATTAGTGCAAATTTTACACAGCTAAGTGTGTTAACTTCAAAAACACAAACAGTCACTTAAAAATATAGAAAACACACAGCCGAGGCTGTGTGTTCTTTTATTATAGTTGGCTTTAAATTTTTACAGCTTAAAAATCTTTAAAAAATTTAAAGGAAGCTCCCGTCTGTGTTTTTTTGTTGCCTTCTTATCTATGTAAACTTCGCCCTAATACTTTTTGATATAATAATTTAATTTTATTAAATTTTATAATTATAGAATTTGATATTGCAAACTGGTTAGACATGTGTTAAACTTAAGTTATGAAAATTAATGAGTATTATGAAAGAGAATATTTAACAGCTGGCAGAACTTATGATAATTATGTTATTGAAAATTGTCCTAAGGAATTTTTAGATGCCGCAAAAGAGAAACTATCAGTAAGTAATAATGGTGTAAAGGCTTGTAATGTTACATTAACTAGGGAATTAGAAGAGAAGTTTGAAAAGTTTTTAGAAAATGAAGAAGATGACCTAAGGCAAAAAATAATGGCTAGGGATTTTATTTGTGCACTTATTACTAAAGAAGTTTTAGCTTACGAGAGAGGGTATGAATATTTGCTTGAAGTTGCAATAAAAGAAATTAATGCTGTTACTCACGATAGCTATGAAGAATATAAGAAAACTCGCTCTTTTTCACTTATTCCTAGTGATATAAGAGATTTTCAAAAAGAAATAGGGAAGATTGAACTTAACTTCTTTTTGGAAGACACTAAAAATCCTTTACTTCAAAGGGCTATTAATATTTTTATTGCTTCAAGAGAGCCTTATAGCATTAAAGTGTTTACAAATAATGAAAGGTTGCCATCGTACTGTGAACAAAATGGAAATTTCATTGAGTGTCCACATGACTATATGAGAATTAATGTTAATAGTTTTATTGAAAAAGATGAAGAAACAGAAAAAGAGCAGTAAAACTGCTCTTTTTTATTTTATTTGTTTTCTGGTTCAGATTCTTCTTCAGGCTTAGATAATTCTATAGTTGATTCATAGTTTACAAGTTGTTGTGATGCTGCTGTATAAACAAAAACTAAATTATCGTAAAGCTCATTAAGAGTTTTTCTAGAATTTTCTAAACCAATAACATTTGTGCAGTGAAGTGAAGAAATGTTTTCAATACCCATTTCTTTTAGTTCTTTTTCAAAGTCAACTTTTTTTGCATTACTAAGTTTTTTTTCGATAGCTTCAAAAGTTCTTTTTATTGGTGCTGTGTAGAATTCATCATATTTTGGGCAAGCAACATTATAGCAATAGTTATAAGCATTTGCTTCAGTGAAAGCTAGTTTATGTTCGAAAGAATCTAAATATTTAAGAACTTGATATAAAGTATCAATTTCATCTTTAGTATCTCTATAAGCAAAAACAGAAAAGTTTCCGTTTTTAATAGTATATTTATAATCTGTAATTTGAGATTCTTCAACTTGAATATCAAAACCGAACTTGTTTAAGATAGTTTGCCTTTGGCTTTTTATAATGTCTCTAATGTCCATAATTAACTCCCTTTGTGTGTTTATTATATAGTAGATAAAGTCAAAAATCAATATCTATCGAAAATTTTTATACAAAAAAGCATCAATCTGCTGTTATAAAGGGAGGTGTTAGTTTTAACTTAAGTTTGCGTATGTCGATTAATAAAATAGTTTGTTGAATAGGGGAAGAAAATTCAGAATGACTTGACTTTTAAATATTGTTGTTTTAAACTATTAATTGTATTATTTTGTGCGAAAATTGTTTGCATAATAAAAAGGAGAAAAAAATGAAATATACTATTGGCGAAAAGAAAAATGGTCAAGTTACAATTACATTTACATTAGACCAAAAAGAATGGGCTCAAGATGTTGAAGCTGCATATCAAAAACATAAAGGGGAATATAAAAAGGAAGGTTTCCGTCAAGGCAAAGTTCCTAGAAAAGTTCTAGAGCAAACTTATGGCGAAACAATGTTCTTTGAAGATGCTTTTAATGATAGTTTCCCTACATACTATACAAAAATGTTAGATAAGGAAAAAGACCTTTTCCCTGTTGATTATCCACAAATCGGTTTAGAGAAAATGGACGAAACTGGTGTTGTATTTACTGCAACTATCACTCTTTTACCAGAAGTAACTCTTGGTGAATATACTGGTATCGAAATTACTAAAAAGAGTGCAAAAGCTACAGCTAAAGAAGTTGAGCAAGAACTTGAAGCTATGAGAGAAAAACAAGTTCGTTTTGTTGAGGTTACTGATAGAGAAGCTAAAATGGGAGACTTAACAAATATTGATTACTCTGGCTCTGTTGACGGTGTTAAGTTTGACGGCGGTACTGCAGAAGACCAAGAACTTGAACTTGGTTCGCATACTTTCATTAACGGTTTTGAAGACCAAGTAGTTGGTATGAAAATAGGTGAGGAGAAAGATATTAATGTAACTTTCCCAACTCCATATCATTCAAAAGAACTTGAAGGTAAACCTGCAGTATTCAAAGTTAAACTTTTAGGTATTAGAGAAAAAGTTCTTCCAGAACTTGATGATGAATTTGCTTCAAATGCAAGTGAATTTAATACTCTAAAAGAATTAAAAGACCATATTAAAGCTCACATTGAAGAACATAAAGCTGAACACGTTGAAGTAGAAGCTGAAAATGAACTTATTGAAAAAGTTGTTAAAAATGCAACAGTTGAAGTTCCTCAGGCTATGGTAGATAGTCAAATTGATAGACAAATCCAAGACATGAGCCAAAGACTTGCTTACCAAGGCTTAGCTTTTGAACAATATCTTTCTTATATGGGAACTACTATGGAAGACTTCAGAAAGTCTAGACAAAAAGAAGCTGAAAAAAGTGTTAAAACTTCTTTAGTATTAGAAGAAATCATCAAAAAAGAAGCTATCAAAGTTACTGAAAAAGATATTAAAGCTAAAAAAGAAGAAATCGCTGAAAAATCAAATAGAAACATTACTGATGTTGAAAGACAACTTAAAGGTCAAGAAGAATACCTAAAGAGCACTATTCTTAGCGAAAAGGTTATAAATAAGTTAAAAGAACTTAATAATATTAAATAAGTTAGGAGTTAATTATGGACGAAAAAAATGTAATGGTTCCAATGGTTATTGAACAAACTAATCGTGGCGAAAGGTCATATGATATTTACTCTCGTCTTTTAGAAGATAGAATTATCTTCTTGTCAGGAGAAATCAATGATGCCACTGCAAATACGATTATTGCTCAATTAATCTTTTTGGAAGCTAAAGACCCAACAAAAGATATCATGATGTATATAAACAGCCCTGGTGGAAGCGTTTCTGCTGGTCTTGCTATTTATGACACGATGAATTATATTAAATGTGATGTTGCAACACTTTGTGTTGGTATGGCTGCATCTATGGCGGCGGTATTGCTTTCGTCTGGTGCGAAAGGTAAGAGATATTGCTTAACTAACAGTGAAGTGATGATACACCAACCTCTTGGTGGCTTCCAAGGTCAAGCAAGTGATATTGCTATCCACACTGAGCATATCTTAAAAACAAAGAAAAAACTTAACAAAATTTTATCAGAGAACTCTGGTCAAAGTGTTGAGGTAATTGAAAAAGACACAGATAGGGATAACTATATGTCTGCTCGCGAAGCACTAGCTTATGGGTTAATCGATAAAATCTTCGACAAAAGAAAATAGGCTGAAACTTCAGCTATGAGCTGTGTTTCTGAAGGTCAAGGCAACAAAGTCATTTATGTTAATAAACTCCTTTGTTGACCTTAACCTTCAAGCCTTGCTCATAACCAAATTTTTAGCCTATTTTAACTTATATAATTAGGTGTAAAAATAAGGTAACATTTAGAGAGTTTAAGAGCGGGTAAACTCTTGCGAGTTTTTTTGTAGCGGGATTAAAAACTTTACAGCCATAGTCTTTAAAAGTTTTTTATGAAACTCAAGCGTCGGGCTATCTTGCAATTTTCTTATTTATGCAAATCTCGCCTTATTTAAATATTATAATATACTATATTATATCTAAGCTTAACTAATTTAAGGAGTAATCATGGCGGAAAATAACGATAATAACCAAAACAATTCAAATGATAAGACAAACGAAAAAGTTAATGATAATGTTCGTAGATGTTCGTTCTGTGGTAGACCTAGAGAAATGTTCAATAGGTATATTCTAAATCCTGAAGCATCTACTTTTATCTGTGAAGAATGTATTAATGTTTGTAAAAATATCATTGATAATGGCAATCAAGAAGTTAAAAGAACTCAAAGTAGGTTCAGTTTGCCTAAGCCTAAAATTATTAAAGAAGAGCTTGATAAGTATATAATCGGGCAGGATAAGGCTAAAGAAGTTTTGGCGGTTTCTGTTTATAACCATTACAAGAGAATTAACTATAATGACCAACAAGCAACAGCAAAGAAAAGAAATAAAAACTTTACTCCAGATGTTGAACTTGAGAAAAGTAACGTTTTAATGCTTGGTCCAACAGGCTCAGGTAAAACTCTTATTGCAAGAACTTTAGCAAGAATTCTAGACGTACCATTTGCTACAGCTGATGCTACTTGTTTAACCGAAGCTGGTTATGTTGGTGATGACGTTGAAAATATTTTACTAAAGCTTATTAAAGCTGCTAACTATGATATTGAAAAAGCCCAAATGGGTATCATATATATTGATGAAATTGATAAAATCGCTAAAAAGAGCGAGAATGTTTCCATCACTCGTGACGTTTCTGGTGAGGGCGTGCAACAATCACTTCTAAAAATACTAGAAAGTACGATTGCTTCAGTTCCACCACAAGGTGGCAGAAAACACCCAGCACAAGAATGTTTGCAAATTGATACAACTAATATTTTATTTATTTGTGGTGGTGCCTTTGTTGGTCTTGAGGGTATTGTTTCAAAAAGAATGAACCCAACATCACTTGGTTTTGGTAATGATATTGAGGGTGCTAAAAAGGCAGATAAAAAGGCGGCACTACTTGAAAAGGTAGAACCTGATGATCTTATTAAATTTGGTTTAATCCCTGAATTTATCGGAAGAGTTCCTATTACCGTTAGCTTAAAAGACCTTGATGAAACTGCTCTTGTAAGAATTTTAGAAGAGCCAAAGAATGCACTTATAAAGCAATATAAAAAGATGTTTGACCTTGATAACGTTAAACTTGAATTTACTCATGAAGCACTTTTATCTTTTGCTAGAAAAGCAATTAAACTTAAAACAGGTGCAAGAGGACTTAGAACAATACTTGAAGATGCGATGTTGCCACTCATGTATAATGTCCCAAGTGACGAAACAATAGGAAAAATTATAATTGATGTTAAAAAAGATGACGATACTCAAGTTGAGCCAACATTCATAAGAAAAACAATGGGTGATAAAGGAACAACATTTTTAACAGAATAAATAAAATTCAACAGAATAAATCAAAAGTGAGCTTTATGCTCACTTTTTTCTTTGATAATTATTTATTGACTTATTTTAGAGTGTAAGGTAAAATGTTAATAGAGGTCAAGATATGTATTTTTATAAAATTAATAAGGAGGGTATTTTATGAGTGCTACATTTGAAAAAGTTGTGTGGGATAATGAAGAAGAGTTGGAAGAGTTTAGAGAAAATATGAGGTTGATAATAGAATATGCATTAGAAATTGAATCTTATTGTGATAATAAAAACATTCGTAATGATAAAGATATTATTAAAACATACAAAATGAATTCAAATTTAACAGAATTATCTAAGACGAAATCTGGATTTGAAGTTTTAGAAGAGTCTAGAAAAGTTTTAAAAGCATTTGATAATTTAATAACAAAAATTGGTCGAGACAAATTTGTTTTTAATGATGATAAAACTATTTCTTATAAATGGGAATGGGAGGAAAATAAATAATGGGAGATAAAAAATCTTGGGGTTGGACAAGTTATAATGTTGATGATGAAGATGAAGATGATCCACAATTGATTTATACGAGAGTTCATGAAGATGGTAGAGTTGATCAATATCCGGATAATGGAGATGGTGGGCATGGTCATTTCTCTTGGAAAAATAAAGAGGATTTTGATGCTGGAGAATCGCCTGATTTTAGAAGAGAAGAAAGTAATAATAGTTCAAATCCAACAGCTGCTCAAATGAACAAAGACGGTAGTTGCTATTTAACTACAGCTTGTATGCATCATTATAAAAAGGATTTTAACGATAAGTGTTATGAACTTGAACTCTTAAGATGGTTCAGAGATAATTTTGTTACAGAAGAAGAAATTGAACATTATTATGAAGTTGCACCAATAATTGTTGAAGGGATAGAAAAAGAAAAGTTTTCTGAAACAATTTTCGACCATATTTATCATAGTGTTATAGATAAATGTGTAAAGGCAATTGAAAACGGAGATAATGATTTTGCTTATAACAGATATAGAAATAGTGTTGCAGCTCTAGAGAAAAAGTATTTAAAGGTTAACGAGCAGATTGAAAATTGTGAGGAATTAGAAAAATAAAAATGCAAGTAATTTATTTTAAAGTGAGCTTTATGCTCACTTTTTTGTTTGATAATTATTTATTGACTTATTTTAGAGTTTAGGGTAAAATTAAGAAGTAAAGGTAAGTAAATATGAACATAAAGCAAGCAAAGTTTTTAAAAAGTGAATCAGGGGTAACTAAAAATTACTCTGGTTTTTCTGTGCCAGAAATTGCAATTGTTGGCAAAAGTAATGTTGGTAAATCTAGTTTTATCAACATGCTTGCAAATCAAAAGAAGCTTGCTAAAACTTCTGCAACTCCAGGAAGAACAAGGCTTGTAAACTATTTTATGTTTAATAATGATTTTGTTTTAGTGGATTTGCCCGGTTATGGCTTTGCAAAGGCAAGTAAGAATGAGCAAGATAAATGGGAAGAAATGATAACTTCTTATTTTGCAGAAAGTGAATATCTAGCAGGAATTATTATGCTTGTTGATGTTCGCCATGAACCAACAGAGAAAGATGAAATGATGTTTAGATACTTGTATTCATACAACATGCCGGTTATCATTATTGCAACAAAGCAAGATAAAATTAAGAAAAGTGAAATGCCAAGAAAAATTATGGATATTGCTGGTAAACTTAAAGTTGCAAAAGAAAACATCTTTTTAGTTAGTAATGAAACTCACTATGGCAAAGATAAGGTGTTATCTAAAATAGAACAATTGCTCGCTGGCTTTAAAACGGAGGGAAAGGCTAATGAAGATATTTGCGATTAGTGACCTCCACTTAAGTTTAATGGTTGAAAAACCTATGGACGTTTTTGGTGGCGAGTGGGAGAATTATACAGAGAAAATTAAAGAGAACTGGCAAAAAACTGTTAAGAAAGATGATGTTGTGTTAATAGCTGGTGATATCTCTTGGGCGATGAAGTTAGAAGAAACCAAAGCTGACCTTGATTTTATAGATAAACTTAATGGCACAAAGATAATAATTAAAGGTAATCATGAATATTGGTGGAAATCAATCTCTGCAGTTCGTGATATTTTGCCAAAGAGTATTTTGGCTCTTCAAAATGACAGTGTAAAAATTGGTAATTACGTTTTCGCTGGTACTAGAGGTTGGGTAGTAAAAGAAAGCGAAAATGATCCTAACTTCACAGAGCAGGACCAAAAGATTTATGATAGAGAAGCTATCCGTTTAAGACTAACGCTAGAATCTACACTTCGTCATAAACAAGAGGGAGATAAAGTTATTTGTATGATGCACTTTCCGCCATTTAACTCTAAAAGGGAAGATAGCTTATTTACTAAAATATTTGAAGAGTTTAAAGTTGACGCAGTTGTATATGGTCATTTACATAAGGCGGCGGGTAGATATGACAAGTATTATGTAAAAAATGGTGTACCATATTATTTAACTTCTGCTGATTTAATTGAAATGAAACCTGTTTTAATTATGGAATAATTTTAAAATAAAAAAAGAGCTAAATTTTAGCTCTTTTTTTAATAATCTTTTCTTCCTGTTAAATAGTCTAAATCTTCGTTAAAGTAGTTAGCAAGCTTAATTAAATTTTCTAGTTTGATTTCTCTTTGACAAAGCAAATATCTTGAAAGGGTTTGTTGTGGAATTCCAACCTCTTTTGCTACTTGACTAATACTTTTATTTCCGATAAGTTCCTTTAATCGTTCTGCAAATTTTTTTATATACATATTTTAGCCTTTTTATTTTAGTTTTTTAATTAAATCTAGAATAGTTTGCTTGTTTTCTATTGATAAGTTATTTATTAAATTTAAAAGTTTCAAATTTTCTTCACTCATGATAGGGCAGAAGAATTCCGTTGTTGAAACATTTAAAATTGATAATATATCTATAAGCATATCAATTGTTAATTGAATTTCTCCGCTTTCAATTCTATAAAAATATGTTTTAGAATGACCAAGTTCCATGCCTAGTTTATATGCAGACATGTTTTTCTGTGTTCTAAAATAACTAATTCT
>JAZSJW010000007.1:0-6553 GCA_045534555.1 Clostridia bacterium | reverse complement strand
ATATCTTTAGTCATAATTAATCCCCTTCGTGTATAATTTTTTTAAGGTTATTTTGTGATAAATTAATAGTTGGTTTTGAATTTGAATATTTGATTATTTCATGCATTTGCTTTTTAGCTGTATCTAAAAGATTTTGCTCATATTGTTTGTTTAATTTATTATTATGAATATCTATTTCTTTAAAAAGTTGTGACATGTTTTGTTTGCTTGTTTGTAATAGTTTAGTAATTAAGTTTTGGTCAGGATATTTGTTGTATGTAATTAACAATGAAGGTTTTGATTTTAAGTCATGAACCTCATATCTTTCTAAATTTGTATTATAAAAAAGTTTGTAATTTGTATTTATTTTTGATAGATAATTAGATACAAAAAAGATATCGTTAATAGGCTTTAGGTGTTTAAAAAAATGCATTTTTATCTAAAAACTCCTTAAAAATATAAAAATATTGTTATTTTTCCTCTAAATAAACAATAAAGAGGAAAAATAACAAATAATAAAATTAAGACTCTTTTATGCCTTCAATCATTGCTTGACCGCTTGGTTGGTCGCAAATAATATCAGCGTATTTAACAAGAGTGGCTGTATATGTTGGTTTGTTTTGTGTTTGTTTAATTACCTTACCATCTTCGCCTTCTAACCATTGCCAGTCGCAAAGTTGATGTAAGTTAAATTCTTTAGTGTTAAGTAAGTACATTGTGTTTGGTTTAACGAACTTATCTGAAACAAGAGGAATTCCGTTATAAGAAATGGCTTTATAACCACCATTCAATTCCATAATATCAACGTTAGTTCTGTAGCTAGTAAAGTATTCTTGGTAATTTCTTTTTACCCCTGCAGAACAAACAATGAAATCTACTTTGCTGTCAGCAGTTTCTTCTAGTTCATCAATTGCTGCTTGCATAGTGATATCAGAAATATTAACAAAGTCGCCACCGTTTGAAATATCTTTCATATAAGGTGTCATCCAGCTATATGCACTTCTGTTCAAGCCATATAAAGAGCCTTCTCTATTAAAGATTGCTGAAAGACCTGTTATTTCTTTACCGTATGAACCTTGAACACATAGTGCATATGTTCCATCTGATAAAGCATCAGTTGTGAGAGTAGTGTTAAGTGTAACAACTTTATTTGCTCTATCAATTGATGTTATTCTTAAAGCTTTACCGTTAGAATATACAGAACCGTCTGCTGCTTTAACAATATCAACAACCATACCTTCAATAAGATTTGTTACTCTATCAACAGTAACAGTGTTTGATGTGTTGTCATAAATAGTTGCTAAAAGACCAGTACCATCTCCGTATAACATTCTTCCAAAGTTGAAGCTACTTGCTTTGATAAGTCCTTCCATTTCAGCATTTAGTAAGTTTACGAAAGCACCGGCAGAGTTTTGTGAAGCCCTAACTGCTTTATCTGAAATTTCGATTTTACCATATAGGTTTTTTAGCTCAAGAACAAATTGAGCGTAGTTGTTTCCTGCTGCGCTTGGAAGAGAACCATCTTCATCACCTGCTCCGATACCACCATTGATACCATATGGTGCAAGTTTTCTGATTTCTTTACCCCAAACGTCAGAAGTTGTTTGATTAATTCTTGCAAGAAGTGGGTTGATTGATGTGTTAAGTTGTTCGCTAACAACACCAAGATAAACTTCTTTTAATGCGTTATCTGCGGTTTGTAATGTAACCATTTTTTCTCCTTATTTATGTTTCTAATAATTTTTTTAATATTTTAGAAGCTTCTTGTAGTGTTTTAGGTTTGTCTAAAGGGCGAGTTGGCGAAATAGATTTCGGTTCACCAGAAATAAACCTAATGTTGTTTTTGTTTTCATTTATACCTTTTAGATAATTCGAAATGATATTGTTTTTTATTGTTTCGTTATTATATATATCTTCAAGGTGGTTTGGGTCATTAAGTAAATCTGCAGGTTTAACTTGATTTTTCTGACATAATAAAGCATAAGCATACTCAAGACAGTTTTCATGTTGTGCTAAGACTTTGTCATTAAGTAAAATGTTTGAAATGTCTTTTTTATATTTGATTGCTTCTGGATTTTTATCAAAGAATTTTGTAACTTCAGTTTGCCAATTTTTATTATTAAACATATAGGTTGGCTGTTTAGTATTGTCTTGTTCAGTCTCTAGTTTTTCTGTATCTATGTCATCAATTTGATTTGTTGAATTTGATTTCATAAGTTCAGATAACTTTTGACTT
Source organism: Clostridia bacterium (assembly GCA_045534555.1). Lineage (GTDB taxonomy): Bacteria > Bacillota > Clostridia > Christensenellales > UBA1242 > UMGS2069. The sequence continues at coordinate 4,338 of JAZSJW010000007.1, read as the reverse complement.
TTTTTTGTAAATTCTTTTTCTAAATTGTTGTAAGCATTAAGTAAACTTGTTGCATCTTTAAATTTCCCAAAATTGGAGCCATTATCCAAGCTAGATGTGTTAGACACCTCTTCTACATTATTGATTTGTTCATTTACATTGTGTTCACTCTGTTGTTGAATATCTGGTTGTTCCAAACTTATATTATTTTCCATATTTTTATCCTTTTTTAATTTTGTTTATTGATTTGGTCAAGAGCATATTGCATAGACTTGTGTGCTAATATATGTTCTTGAATTTTATCTATGTGCTCTTTTGTGAATTTTTTTGCTTGGTCTGTTAAAAGGAATTTAGTATGCTCTTCAATGTGGATATTGTGGTCATCAATTTCATAAGGTACAACATCTTCAAGTTTTACATTTTCTTTTATTGCTCTTTTTATATGTAATTGGTATAAGTCTGTAGAGTTTTCCCAAATTCCCATTCCTAAAGCTTCGATTAATTTAGCTCTATTTCTATTAGATAATTTTCCGTTCTCGTCATTTAAAAGACCTGATCTAAATAGTTCTAATAACATTGATTTTCTTTGTGCAGGTGTTTCTGTAAGTTCATTTACAGTATCCAAAACAACATCATCGCTTGTTAAATCTGAATTTTTCCAGTAATAAAGTTCAATATCTCCGTTGTCATCAGATACTTTACTTAGTCTAATTGAAGAAGCAAATTGTTTGTATAATCTGATAACATATTGGGCAATTTTCTTTACTGCAGAGCGAATATATTCTGCGGTTACAGAAAGTCTAGTTTCATCCTGTTCGATTAAAATATTTAATGCTGTTCCGCTAGAAACTGCTGATGGAACTGTGCTATCCCTCATTAGTTCACTTACACCACTTACTGAGATAAATTCATTTAGCAATCTATCTTCTTCATTGTTGAATTCATATGGAATTGAGCCGCCATCAATAAACTTAGGAATTGAGCTTCCGTTTCTATATACTAATATTTTACCGGGAGCTAAACCCTCTTCTTCAATGTTGTCAATATCAACAGAACCATCTTCTACAGCTAAAACTCCAGAAGCTAGTCTTGCCATAAATTCATGTTTTCTATTTTTAATTGCATTATATGCTCTTTGAATTGGGATACATCTATCAATAATACTTGTACCCCAAAAGTTTCCAATTTGAGCAATAGAAACTTGTTTAATAAATGGATATTGTCTTGTCTGGTTGTTTCCAACAATAAAAGGAAGTTCTCCATCGTGAACTAATTGGTCGCCAACAATGATAGTAAGTCTACCATTAGGGTTTTTGTCGTTTGGTTTTGAGTATTTTTCAATAACTAAAACATGGTCGTGTTTTAATGAGTGTGATAATTTTTGAATATTGCTTTTACCTGTTATAAATCCTGAGGATATAATGTTTTCAAAAGTAAATGTGTTAATATCTTTGCCTTCAACTTTAATGTTCCAAAGTTCTTCAGCTTTCTTTGCTGGATATGCTCTAGCATGAATAATGCTTTCACAGTTTTCAAGGTCTGTGGTGCCAGACGAGTCTGGGTATATTTCAAACGGAGGGCAAACAGAAATTGAAATATCTCCATTTCTAATAATATTGCCATCTTGATTTGCGATACTGTCACCTAGTTGGTCGTCCCAAATAATTTTGTAAAAAGCAGTACCAGTTACTTCACTCCATATTGTTGCATTGGTGATAACCTCTGAGAGAGATGCTTTATCTGTTATAGTGTTTAATATTGCTTTAGATAATTTTGCAGAATATAAATCAGACTGTTCGTTTCCTGCTGGTCTTACAGAAACGGTTGGCCTAACTTTACCAAGTTTTGCAAGCCTTGATTCTATAATGGGTGCGATATGGTTGTAAACTTCTCTTTCTTCCCAATAATAATTTTTTGGTGATTGCTCAATTTCTCCATTGGAATTTAGAAATGAATATTGATTTCCAAGCATAAAATTCATGTTTAATTCCCAAGATTGTTCAAACTGTTTTCTATCTTGGCTACGTCTTTCAAGGTCTAAAAGTATTTCTTTTACAATTTCTTTGTCGGTATCTTCATTATAGAAATATTTGGTGTTATTTAATGTTTTTTGCGATTTTTTGACAATATTTTTAGGGTTGTTTGCGATTTTTTGATTTTTCATTAATTATCTCCTTTTAATTTCTTCGAGTTGTTTCGTTTTGCTTTTTGCATGGATAAATATAATTGGTTAAAACAGTTATCACAAAGACAAATATTTTTTTTATAACCATTTGTATTAATGTTATATGTTGCAAATGTGTGGCAGTTAGCAGTGTCACATCTAACATTTTTAGGACATTTTTCAACAGTCATTTTTATTACCTCCTCTAATTTTCTTCTAGTTTTTTAATGATATCTTTCTTAAGTATATCAAGCTCATTGTCGGTTAGTTTACTTAAGTCGTTAGAATTCACCTCTTGCCCAAAAATTTCAATGAACATTTTAACAGCAAGCAAATCAGGCGGAACATAGTGCGTGGTAACTTTTTTCTTAATAAGAATAAGGTCTTCGTCTTTTTCTTTTCTTTTTGTTTCATCTTTAATATCCTTAACATTTAAAGACGAAAAGTTTAACTGTTCATTTTTATTAGGAGTTTCTGTTTTATGTTGATATTCTCTAATCTCTTCGTCATAAAAATATCCTTCAGATTTTTTCAGAAGGATACTTTTTAATTTGCTTAATAATTCTTTATCAAATTTATTTTTCATTAAGTTGTTTCCGTGTTTGTTTCTGTTTTTATAATAACATTGAATTTTGAAATGTCTATAGTTTACTGACGCGGTTATCTAAACTTTTTTTGTCTTAAAATTTGTTTATAAAGTTTCTCTTTGTTTTTTTGAATTTCGGTCTTTTCTTTTTTTTGCATGGTAGGTTCTGGTCTACTCATAATGTAGTATCTTAATTCATCTAAAGCGTGGTCGTCAGATTTAATTGGTTTATCCCCATCACCCCAATAATAATTTTTGATTTCTCGAATTAAATTTGTGCATGAAGAAAAAATAAAAAGTTTTGCTTCATTATTAGCATTTTTTAAATATAACTTTACTCTTGAAATTCCAGTAAATAAATCTTTATTTACATTTGGGTTTGCAGCAATTCCATTTTCAAAAAATAGCTCAGTTACACTTTTGTTGCTTGCGAGTGTTTTTTGATTTGCGGCACTGTCAATAAGGGCTTCATATCTTCCGTCTTTTCTTGGTTTCCAACCTAAATTTTTTGCGATATCTATTATTTTTTTTGCATGATAATCTACTGTTTTGTTTGCTTCAAAATGTTCAGCAATAACATAAATATTGCCATCGTAGTCACAAGCATAAAAGTGTGCGGATAGAGGATTATTTAATCCGGGGTCTATTGATATCATGTCATAAAAATCAATAGGTACTGGGAATGGTTCGATAATGTGAATTTGTGGGTCAAATTCTTTATATACCATACTTTTGTTGTTGGATAAAAATTTACCATATCGCCTAGAAGTTAATTCTTCCTCACTCATAGATTTTGTAAGTCTTTCAAGTTCTGTTTTGCTTAAATATGGATTATCTGCCCATTCCATAAATATTGAAAAAACTTCAGGGTCGTCTTGTGAGTTTAAATATATTTGGTCGTAAATATATGTTTGACCTTTTAAGGGTGTCATTGTGCCAAAAATGTCGCCACATTTATCCAGCACTCTCATTTTACATTCGTTGTAAATATCTTCTGGTGGTTCTTCGTCAAACCAAACAAAGTCTAGTGATGTGCCTTGAAATTTTTCTCTACCCTCTTCGCATGATTTGAATGAAATTCTAGATAATCCACCAAACACATTTTTGATTACTATAGTATCAATAACGCCAAATTCTGGACTATTCTTTTTGCCAGTATTCATAATAATTTCTTCAATAAATGATTTATCTAAATATTTTAAAATTTTATCTTGAGCAACCTCTTTTTGAACTTTTGTTGACAAGCTTACAACCCAGCCAAAAACATCTTTTTTGTTTTCTCTATATGGGTGTATGCCTCTTGCAAGCCAAATTGTTTCCACTGCTCCACATTCAGTTTTACCGCTTCTGTTTCCTCCAAAAACCCATCTGTTTCTTTTAGGGTTTTTATGAAATTCTACTTGTTTTTTATGAATAATTTTACCTGTGTTATATTTTTTTAAAGGGTTTGCTTTTCTTCTAAAAATTTCATCATATATATCGCTTGCATTTAGTATGTTGTCAATAAGTTTTTCTTTAGTTTTGTTATTCATATATTTTTTGTTCCTTTTATAAAAAATCGCAAAATTCTACATTTTTACTTAAAATACTGTTAAAAAATTACAAAAAT
>JAZSJW010000044.1:0-4838 GCA_045534555.1 Clostridia bacterium | reverse complement strand
ATTAAAGAAAAAAGTATCAGAATTAATTAACGATTTAAACATTTCATTTATAAACAAAAAAAAACCAAACAGACAATTAAAGCTGTTTGGGATTTTTTATTTTAATAAAATATGCCTTAGTTAGCTTTCTTTTCGTCAGCTTTAACAAGCATCTTCTTTTCTCCATTATAATAACCACATTCAGGGCAAACTGCGTGAGCAGCTTTTCTAGCGTGGCATTGTGGACACTCTACAAGTGTTGGAGCTGTTGCTTTCCAGTTAGCAATTCTAGAACGACCTCTAGATTTAGAAACTTTATGTTTAGGTACTGCCATTTTAATTTCCTCCTAATTTAGTGCTTTTCAATAAATCCGCAAAAGGATTATTCTTGCCTATTTTTTGTTTACTACACCCACAATCACTGTCGTTAAGGTTAGTGCCACAAGTAGCACACAACCCCTTACAATCTTCTCTACAAAGGTTCTTTGTTGGGAAAGAAAGAAGAACGAAACTAGATATAATCTCACTTAGCATAATCGTGGGCATATCGTACGTTAGCTCGTTTTCTTCATCCATTTTAGGAGCTATTACTTCACTAAACTCTAAAAACAAATTTCTAGAGAAATTAGCACAGCACCTATCACAAACGAATTTGCAAGGAACTCTAACACTACCGTCTAGGTGTAAATTTGAATCGTAATCCACAAAGTATTTAAGGATTACACTAGCATCACCCACAATTAAGTTTGGGGCGAAACTCTCTTCGTCAATTTCTAGCGGAAAAGAACAAGAAAAATCGAAAATTTTATTTGGATTTTCAAGAGCTTGTGAAAATTCAAGTTCCATTTGCCCTAATCCCCCTTTTGACACTAGTTTATTATATACTGCAGTTTTCCTTTTGTCAACTGCTTTATTAGAGATTTTTTATTTTGATATATTAATGACTAATTTAATTATTTGACATAGAAAATATCTTTTCTCTTTCAAATTGACTTAAATTTGATACAGATGCTAGGCTCTTTTGGTTTTCTAGAAAGGAGTTTATTAGCATAAATGACTGTTTGACAAATCAAAAAGAAACAATTTAGATGTGTTAAAATTAAGCCAATTTAACAGTATCTCTAGCAATAGTCAACTCTTCATCTGTTGGAATTACATAAACTTTAACTTTAGAGTTATCTGTAGAAATAAGATTAACAGTGCCACGTTTAAAGTCTTTACCATTTCTATCTTTATCAAGTTCAATGCCTAAATCTTCTAACCCAGCAAGAACTTGTTCACGATATTCATTACCGTTCTCACCTACACCAGCAGTAAATGCAATAGCATCACAGCCACCTAAAGTAGCCATATATGAGCCAATATATTTTCTAACTCTGTAAGCATGCATAGCGATAGCAAGCCTGCAGTCATCTGCTCTTTCACTTTTCTCTCCAGAGAAGATAATGTTTTCAAGGTCACGCATATCCTCACTAACAGCTGAAACGCCAAGTAAACCACTCTTTTTATTTAAGTAATTAATAGTTTGCTTAATATCCATGCCTGTTTCATTCATAATTCTTTCTAGAATTGCAGGGTCAACATCACCAGAACGTGAGCCCATGATTAAACCCTCAAGTGGAGTATAACCCATAGAAGTATCTTGACACTTACCATCTTTAACAGCAGAAACAGAAGCACCGTTACCAACGTGACAAATAATAAATCTACCCTTTTTACCCATGATTTTTTCAAGCTCTGAAGCAATAAATTTATGACTAGTACCATGGAAACCGTATTTTCTGATTGCCCATTTTGTATAAGCTTCTTTAGGAATAGCATATCTAAATGCATAATCAGGCATTGTAGCATGGAAAGATGTATCAAATACAGCAACTTGAGGAACACCAGGCATTAATTCTTGACAAGCTTCAATACCTTGAATATTAGCTGGTTGATGAAGTGGTCCTAAAGGAATTAATTGTTTTAAGTTAGCCATAACTTCTTCATTAATTAAAACAGACTCCTTGTAGATTTCTCCACCATGAAGAACTCTGTGACCAACAGCACCAATTTCTTTTAAGTCTTTAACCACACCGTATTTTTCATCTACCACAATTTTTAAAACTTCTTTAATAGCTTCTAAGTGGTTATTCATTTTCTTTTCAGTTTTGATAGATTCGCCATTAACTTTATGAGTATGACGACCATCAATACCAATTCTTTCGCAAAGACCTTTTGCTAAAACTTTTTCATTATCCATATCAATAATTTGATATTTTACGGTTGAACTTCCCGCATTAAGTACAAGAACTTTCATTTTTTTATCTCCTTTCAATTTAATTTTTTATTTGATAATTTTGTTTATAAATTATAATTTGTTGCCGAGCTTTTACACAAAGCCCTTCAAAGCTAAAAAAGAATTTACAGAAGGCTCGGCGACAACACCATGTCAAAGGCTTAAATTTGATGCAGATGCTAGGCTCTTTTGGTTTGGCAGACAGGAGTTTATTAAACATAAATGACTGTTTGTCAAATTGAAAATAATCGACGCAGATTTGTTAAATTTAAGCTTTAGATTGTAATGCTGTGATAGCCATAGCCAAAACAATCTCATCACTATTACAACCACGAGAGAGGTCGTTAATAGGTCTATTTAATCCTTGAAGAATTGGACCAACAGCTTTAACATTAGCAATTCTTTGAACAAGCTTATATCCAATATTACCAGCATTTAGGTCTGGGAACACAAGAACATTGGCTTTTCCACCAACTTCAGAGTTTGGACATTTTTTATTTGCAACAGATGGAACTAAAGCAGCATCAGCTTGAATTTCCCCGTCCATAGTAATTGAGCTATCCATTCTTCTTGCAATTTTAAAGGCTCTTTTTACCTTTTGAATATGTTCCACATCTGTGTTTGGGTCACCCTTTGTTGAATATGAAAGGAATGCAACTTTAGGGTTCATATCACATATATTTTTTGCAAGACGAGCAGACAAAACACCGATTTCTGCAAGTTCTTGATCTGTTGGGTCTGGGTTAACGCCACAATCCGCAAAAATCATCATACCATTTTCACCAAAGCTAGAACCCTCTGGCATTTCCATAATAAAGCAACTTGAAACTTTTGAAATCTCATTACTTGTCTTAATTATTTGGAAAGCTGGTCTCATAACATCAGCAGACTCATAATCCGCACCCGCAACAATACCATCAGCATCATTAGAATAAAGCATCATTGTTGCAAAATACATAGGGTCTTTAACAAGCTCGTTAGCTTTTTCTTCTGTCATACCTTTTTCTTTTCTAAGGTCAAAAAGAGATTTTGCATACATTTCCCTTTTCTTACCCTCTGTTTCAATTTCAATAATTTCAATGTTTTGTAAAGCTTTTTTAGTAAACTTAGTTTCAAGAATTTCTCTATTACCAAGAATAATAATTTTACAGATATTTAAAAGTGCAGCTTTTTCTGCAGCCTCTACAACTCTTTCATCATAGCCTTCAGGAAGTACAATTTTTTTACCCGAACCTTCAGCTTTTTTAATAATGCCAGCAAAAACATCATGCTTTTGTTTTTGTTTTTTCTTAAAGAACATAAAACCTCCTAAATAAATTAAAAAACACAATTGCAATAAAATCTAATAAAAAACTAAGGATTGCAATTTATTTTCATATATTGTATAATACTTTTGTATTATAATACGAAAATCAAAAAAAATAAACTGTTTAAAGGAAATTTTATGAAACTTTGCGCAATAATCAGTGAATTTAACCCATTTACCAATGGTCATAAATATATAATTAACAAAGCCAAGCAAGAAACCGGTCTTGATGTTTTGTGTTTAATGAGTGGCAATTTCGTCCAAAGAGGCGAAGCTGCAATTTTAGATAAATATGAAAGAGCAACCGCAGCCATCAAAAATGGAGCAAGCTTTGTTTTAGAGTTGCCTTTAGTCTACTCTATTTCTGCAGCCGAAGTCTTTGCAAGTGGTGCTGTAAAAATACTTAAACAAATTCCAGCAGTTTCCCACCTAGCCTTTGGTATCAATATAGATAACCCAAGTATTTTAGAAGAACTAGCGAAACTTAAAGTCAAAGAAAGTCAAACCATAAAAGCAAGAATTAAGGAAGAAGTTAAAAATGGACTATCTTATAGCAAAGCCTTAATTATTGCCCTAAAAGAAGAATATTTATTAAATAATCCTAATTCAAAGCTTGAAATTGATAAAATCTTTTCAGAGGCTAACAACATTCTTGCACTTGAATACCTAACAGCAATTTATAAACAAAATGCAAATATAACCCCTGTTTATATAAAACGTCTTGATAAAGGCTATAATTCAAGCTCGGTTACTAAAGCTAAAGTTAATGGGAAAACTAAGTTTTTTGCATCTGCATCATATATAAGAAATCTTGTTAAATTAAATAAACTTAGCAAGATTAAAAAGTTAGTTCCTATTACTACATATAATAGTCTATCTTCTCTTTCTCCGGCAGACTTAATTAATAAAGAAGCAAAACTTGAAGCACTTATTCTATATCACTTAAAAAGTAAAAGTGCTATAGAGTTATATAACTATTATGACTATAACCAAAGCCTTTCTCACCTAATAGAAAACGTAGCAAGGCAAGAAACCACACTTAATGATATTGTATCAAACGTTTCTGGCAAAAGTTATAGACCATCAAGAGTTAAAAAACTTTTACTATACCCTATGTTAAGTCTTACAAATCAAGCCTTTAACACAATTGACAAATCTATTGAAGTCGTTAATATGTTAGCATCAGCCGAAAACAAGAAAAAAGAGTTATCAAATCTTAAGAAAAATTCAAAAATCAATATTATAATTTCAAGTAAAGACTATAACGCATTTATG
>JAZSJW010000003.1:0-4397 GCA_045534555.1 Clostridia bacterium | reverse complement strand
AATAATAATCTTTGCTCTATTTGCTTCCGGGTCGGTCGATTTTTGGAGTTTCATATTGTGGTAATAGGCACCGCGTGTTGCGTTGCTTGTTATAAATATTAAGCTTTTTGACGCATTTCTATTCATTGGTGAGTTGCTCATATCATAAAAATCCTGTAATTTTCTTTTTAAAATATTGTTTTTTTAATACAAAAACAATACAATTTGCATTTTTTTAAACTTTAATTAAAGTTGACAATTTGTCTGAATAATAAATATTTAATTTGTGTAATGCTCTTGTGCAAACAACGTAAAGAAGGTTTTTAAATTCTGAAGGATAAGATTTGTCAGAGCAGTTGTAGACAAGTACAGCATCAAATTCCAAACCTTTTGCTAAGTAAGATGGAATTATTAAAATCTTATCTGCATTAAATATTTTATCTTTACCAGTAACTAATTTGAACAAGCTTGATTTTTTGTTTGTTTCTAAACAATCTTTTAGCATATTTGCTTCGGCTTGATTTTTAGTAATGATGGCAATTGTATTATATTTCTTTTTTAACTCAAGAGCATCGCAAATTACTTTCGAGTTTTTCATTTCAGGATTGTCTTTTATTATTAAAACTTCATCTCCATGCCTATCAACCTGATTATACATGTTTGTATCACCAATTATTTTTTTAGAAAACATGTTGATTTCATATGTTGAACGGTATGTCTTTGTGAGATAATTCATATCTGTTTGAATATCTCCCCTATCCTCCATTAGAACGTTCAATATTGACTGGTAATTTTGGTGTGAAGAAAAAGGCATGATTGATTGGTTTAGGTCTCCAAGAATTGTGATGTTTGCTTTTTTAAACAAGTCTGCAAAAATCTTATATTGCATAATTGTATAGTCTTGAGCTTCGTCAATTAAAACATATTTGATGTTGCTTTGTACATTCGAGCCAATAATTCTGTCTTTTAGGTATAAGTAACAAACAACGTCTTCAAATGGAATAATATTTTTTGTTAAGTTGTTTTTAGTGTATTCAAAAATATCTGACAATTGTTTAATTGTTAATCGGTTTGTGGCAGGTGCTCCTGTTGTGTTATAGATTTCTTCAATCATATTAATAAATCTATCTTTGTCAGAATAAAGGTCTAAGTATAAAGGTTTTGTTTTTAATTTGTTTAAATTTGTTTCTAAAGCCTTTTTAATTTTTTGACTAACTGATGTTGTTTTTCCTCCCATCTTAATTGTTAGGTGGAGCATAATTTTTTCAATCAACTTTAATCCTTGTTTATATAAACTAACACCATTAGACTCAAGTTCGGTGGCAAGTTTTTCAAGGTATTCTTTTTCGATTAATACGTTATTGTCAACAATAATATCTTGAATTCCTAATATTTCATTTCTTTTCAAAGAGATATAGTTTTCTATTAAGTGAATAAAGGTTGCTCCGTATTTAAGCATTATAGAATTATATTCAAGAGGTTTATTTTTTGATTTTGGATTTGTTGAATAAACGATTTCGTAAAGGTCGTTTATAGAACCCTTAATTCTAAAATCTAAATGGCCTTTGATAAAATCCATAAAGGTTGTTTGGTATACATTTTTCTCCCCGATTTCTGGAAGTACATTTGATATGTAATTTGAGAAGATGTCGTTTGGAGAAACTATTAAAATATTAGAATGATTTATTCTATTTTTTTCAGAGTAAAGTAGGTATGCTATTTTGTGCATGGCGACAGAGGTTTTTCCACTTCCTGCAGGCCCTTGTACAACAAGAATGTCAACCCCCTTTTTTCTGATTATTTTGTTTTGTTCTTTTTGGATTGTGTTGACAATATTTTTCATTTTATCTGAAGCTTTACTTTCAAGCATCTGTTTTAAAATATTGTCAATGATTTGCATATCGGTATCAAAAATTTGAACAATGTTTTCGCCTTCAATTTTATACTGTCTTTTTAAAACAATTTTTCCTTTTATGATTTCACCGTTTGGCGTTTGATATTGTGCGTCACCCATTTCGTAATCGTAGAACATACTTGCAATTGGTGTTCTCCAGTCGTAAATATAAAAGTCTGTTCCGTCTGAAAGTGTTGCGATACCAAGATAGATTGGAATAACTTCGCCTTCTGTGTCAAAATCAATTCTAGCAAAGTAAGCGCTCTTAATCATTCGTTTATATGTGTCCATTCTGTATGTAGAATTGATGGCAGTTATACTTTTTAGCTCAATTTGCATTTGGTTGTTTGCCCACTCGTCTATATCTGCAGAGTTGCTCGCATCCCAAGCATATTTTAAAGATTTTTTAATATCATCAGCATAACTATCAATTTTAGAACTGTCTTTTTGTATTTCTTTATCTAATAAATATAATACTGCTTTTAAGTAATCTTTCTCTTTTTTTAATTCTTTGTCGTCTATCATAAAACCACTTCCTTTGCTATTATTTTTCACACAAAAAGCCTATTTTTGATGCTTTATTTTAACATTTTGCACTTTTTTATTTTTATTATCTGGTAAAACTATATTTTTTTCAGAACCGTTTTGGCTTGGTTGATAGTATACGTGATCTTTAATTTCTGTAGGTAAATATTGTTGTTCTACATATCCACCGTAGTCATGAGGGTATTTATATTTAGCTCTTTTTTCGTTTAAGTAATTGTAGTTTTTTAGATGGTCTGGTACAGCATCATTATATGTCATTTCAACATCTTCGTCAGCTAGATGCATTGCGGTAATAACACTGTTTGATTTTGGGCTCATGCATACATAAATGATGGCATGGCTTAATGGAATTAATCCTTCAGGAACTCCCATTTCTTTTATGGCATTTAGTGCAGCCATTGAAACAAGTAATGCTTGAGAGTTAGCAAGACCAACATCTTCACTAGAGTGTGCAACCAATCTTCTTGCAATTACAAGAGGGTCAATTCCTGCTTTTATCATTCTCTTACTCCAGTATAATGCGGCATCAGCATCACTTCCCCGCAAGCTTTTACAAAATGCAGAAAGCATATCATAATATAAATCTTCGTCTAAGGAGATGTTTCTTCCTGTTGTGCATTGTTTTGCAATCTCTTCAGTAATTGTAATTTTATTTTTTGTTAAAGGTGTACTTAATACTGCTAGTTCTAGATTTCCGAGTGCTACCCTAGCATCTCCGCCGCTGGTTAAAATTAAGTGATTAAGAGCATCTTCTTTGATATCAATCTTTTGGTCACCAAACCCTCTTTCTTTATCATTGATTGCGCTTAATAAAACTTGTTTAATGTCCTCTTTTGTCAGTGGTTTAAAAGCAAATACTCTACATCTAGAAACAATAGCTCTTGTCATGCTGATATATGGGTTCTCTGTTGTTGAGCCCACAAAAATTATATAACCTTTTTCTATTGCTTCTAAGACAGCGTCAGATTGAGCTTTGTTCCATCTATGACATTCATCTAAAAGTAAGTATGTTTTTTTATTAAACATTTCAAGGTTTTTCTTCGCTTCTTCTATAACTTTTTTTGCGTCACCAACCCCACTAGTTACAGCATTTAAAATCACAAAGTTTGCTCCAGTAGAATTTGCAATAATCGAAGCAAGTGTTGTTTTTCCTGTTCCTGGTGGGCCATAAAAAATACAACTGCCTAATCTGTCTACCTCTATTGCTCTTCTTAACAATGTTCCCTTTTTGGCTAGATGAGGTTGACCATAAAACTCGTCTAAGTTTCGTGGTCTCATTCTTTCTGCAAGAGGTGCGGATTTAATAATGTTTTCTGAAAATAAGTTCATTTGTTTATCCTTCTAAAAATGCACATAGTTTACACTTAAGTATAACACATAAAATTTTTTCTGGCAAAAGTTTTTTGATTTATTATATATAGAATATATTAATATATATATAATATAACATAAATATATTAGCGAACATTTTTTGATAAATACATTATATAATTAAAAAGAATGTTTTGTTTGTAACATATAGTATCAAGTTCATTTATCATTTTGGTAGTTGAAGATATTATTAGGTCTGCTTTGTTTATAAGTAATTTTGTACAGTTGGGATTAAAAAGATAAACGCCATATATAAATTCTGGTGAATGATTATTTTTAACTTTACGTCTAGCAGTAGCACCCTGTTTGATGCCTTTTTTTATTTTTAAAATGTCATTATAAAGTTTTATATAAAGGTTAATTAACTTAGAAATAATTAATGTGTTTAATATTTTTGCTTCTTTTTTGTATACTTTAATAGTGTTGGTTAAGCTTTTAAATTTATCAAAAATATTAAAGGTTTGTTTTGTTAAAATTGAGTGTGCGAAAGAATTGGCAATCCATTCAACTAAACATATTTTTTTTATACTTCTATATTTTGTTTTGTTTTTGTTTATTATTGTTTCGATCTTATTGTTTATTAGGTATAGTTTTTGTGTTCTTTTTT
>JAZSJW010000025.1:0-31291 GCA_045534555.1 Clostridia bacterium | reverse complement strand
AAACCAGCTTTTTTTAACTAATATTATTTTTTAGTATTATTGTTTTACTTTTTGTAAATGTTTAATAATAAAATGTTAAATAAAAGTTAAGTGGTAGCAAAATCAATATAAACTTCTATATTTCTACTGAAATCATAATGTATATTTTCTTCTAAAACCTCTTCGTTTATTTTTATACATTTAAATGGAAGTGACGTGACATCTGCATAACCACCAAAACCAATAGATTTACCATCAACATACAATGTTGTTCCACTCCACCAAATAGAAAATGTGTCGCCCCAAATTATTTGATAAGGATCAGTTTCAATCTGGGTAATTCGTTGTGGATTCAGGCTTTGGCTTGTGTAATAAACGGTAACTGTAGACGTAACATAACCACCTTCATCCATTTGATCATAAACATAATCAGCATAAACAGTTTTATTAGTATTTATAGTAAATGATGTAGTAATGGAATTACCACTTGTATCAAAGAAACCTTCAAACACGTATTTATAAATTGAACTTGCTGTATAAAGGGTTGTAGATCCTTTTTTAAGAGTATAACCATCTACCGTTATTGTTGAACCTTTTGCTACAGATTTTGTTTTTGTGCTGTCAACAGTTTCACCAAGCCGTGTTTTAATTGTTAATGTTACATATTCAACTTCTTCAGTAAATTTTGCTGTAATTCTTGTTGCTGTTGAAACCGTAAACGATGAGGTGATTTTCGATCCACTCGAATTATAGAAACCACTAAAATTATATCCGTCGTAAATTGAACTTGCTGTATAAATGGTTGTTATTCCAATTTTAAGAGTATTTTCACTTACCGTTATTGTAGAGTCTTTAACCACTGTTTTTTCTGTTGTAAGAGTATAGCCCCCGTATGCCTCAGCTATTGTTAACGTTACCACTTCAGAATACTTAGCAGTAATTGTTGTTTGTGAATTTATTAACTCAAATGATGATGTAATTTTAGTACCGCTTGAATTATAGAAACCTTCGAACTGGTACAAATCAACAGCACTTGCAGTATAAATAGTTATTGTTTCGAACTTAAGAGTGTTTCCACTAACTGTTATCTCTGAATACACCTCAAATTCTTGAATATTAGTATCACTATCAGTTTCACCAAGCTTCTGGATTATTTTTAATGTTACCTTTTTTGTTTCAAACTTTGCAGTAATAGTTTGCTCTGACGAAGCCGTAAATGATGCAATTATCGTTCCACTTGAATCATAGAAACCCTTAAATTCATATCTATAAGCCGCAGTTGCTGTGTAAACATCTGTTGTTCCGTCTTGAAGTTTTGTTCCAGAAACATTTATTGTTGTTCCTTTATCAACAGTTATTGTTTTCGTTTGATTAGTACTTATTCTACCATCATACGAAACATTAATTGTTATATCAACAACAGGCACAAATTTTAAATAAATAGTATCCCCACCCGTTAATGTATATAAGCCTAATTTATTGTCTTCTTCATCATAATAACCATCAAACCTGTATCCCGCATCAATCTCAGCTGTATATACTTCAACATAATCTCTATATAAGACAGTTCCAAATACTGTTAGCACACAACCTTCTCCACCAACTATTGTTTCAGCTTCACTATTAACCCCATTATACACTTTTTGAAGTGTTAATGTTTCTAAATCCGTTAAATATATTCCATCTTCTTTATTGATGTGACCATATTGCCCTTCATTTACTATGAACAAATCACAACTTGGTTTTTCTTCTACCGCTGAATGATTTACAAACACTTCACCATTAGTTATATATTTTGTTGTTAATAGTGTTTGTGTTGTAGATAATGTGTAACTTATTCTATTTTTTAGATAATCTTCTATAGCTATTTTTGCTTGCGATAATACAATACTTAACGCATTTGTTGGCGTGAATGTATCTATCACATTTATAGTTGGATAATGCGAATCTAACAATGTATATATAGATAAAAATTTAACAGTCTCTGATGCAGCCACCGCAATATCACCTTGAATTGTTGGACTTCCTGATAAGTTTATTATGTGACCTACAGACATTGCTGAACCAATCTCTGCAACATTATCTTGAATTATTGGATTACCAGACATGTTGAACATATTATTTGATAAATCATAATCAAAATTATAAATTCCTAAAATGCTCTTCTTAAGATGGAAACCACCGAAACTTGCAACACCACCAGCATAAATAGCAACACAACTTTCAATTGTTCCACCTGTTATGTTTAATATACCATTATTGGCTATTCCACCACCTACTTTTGCTTGAACTGTCTTTCCGTCGCCTGATATTGTTCCACCAGAAAAATTCAGTACAGCATCCGCATCAATATAAATATTTCCACCCATACTATTTTCTTTTGTTGGATCAAGAATATTGTTTGAAATAGTTCCTCCTTGAAGGTTGAATGTTCCACCTCTTAAGTATACTCCACCACCAGATAATGATGTTTTATTAAGCACTTGGTTGTTGGATAACGAACCACTTTCCATGGTTACTGTTGCACCATCAATAGTTATTCCTCCACCAGCTCCATATGATGTGTCTGAATCTATTGTTGAATCATTATCTGTTGTGTTGTTAGAAAATTCTGTGTTCTTTATATTTATTGTTGTTGTATTACTACCAAATAGTGCCGCCGCACCATTTCTAACAGCCATATTTTCTTTAATTTGTACTGAATATCCATATGTTTCTGTATATGTACCGTCAAAGAATACTTGTGTAGTACCTGTCAACCACATACCACCACCAAGATAAGCTCTATTTCCGTTTACCACACACGAATAGAAATTTATTGTTCCTCCTGATGCCCCTGTATAAGTAGCAATTCCGCCACCATAATAAGCTATGTTTTCTGAAATGGTCACAAGGTTTGGATTTGCTCCTTTTGAACCAAAATTAACAACACTTCCATTTGTATAAATAGCACCGCCTCTATTAACTGTATCATCCCCTGATGTTTGAGATTTTCCACTAGTTAAAATATTACCTTTAATTTCTATTGAGTTAAAGTTAATTATTGAGCCTTGACTTCCATAAATTCCAGCACCATACTGATTGTTTACTTTCGCTGATGAAACGTTTGAATTAACTTGACAACCATTATTAAATGTTAAAGTTCCTGCTCCACCATGGTATATTCCAGCACCCCAACCACTGAGCCAATCTGTGTTGCCATTTATAAGTGTATTAGATGAAACACTTGTTTTATTAAATGTTATAGAACAATTTGCTGAAATATATAAACCACCACCACGGTGTTGTGCTGTGTTTCCATCTATCTTTGTATTTGTGAAATTTACTGCTTTATCTAAATAAACACCACCACCATATACTGCTGAGTTATTTTTAAATTCGCAACCATTAATCTCATCTATATTAGCATTTGCTGAAACATATATTCCACCACCATTCGCTGTTGTTGAACAACCTTCTATAATTGATGAATTTAATGTTACTTGAGCCTTTCCAAGATATATTCCACCGCCATTTGCAATTGTTGAATCGCAATCCTTAATGTGCACTTTAATATTTGCAACACAAGTATCCTTTGATGAATTCAACCAAATTCCAGCACCTTTTTGAGCTAAACACTCTGTTATTGTGCACAATTCACTTATTGTCAATTCTTCTTCATTAAAAATTGCTCCACCAACAACAGCTGAACAATCATTAATTTGTGAAACTCCACTAATTGTTACCACAGCTTTTGTATTTTCATTTTGCGTTACTGGATTACATATTGCCCCACCATTATTTGTTGCTGTACAATTATCTATTACAAACTCGCCTGTAATATTTATTGTTGCATTATTGTTAATTGCACAATTATATAATGCTCCACCATTGACTGCAGAACAATTTTCTATCGTTCCACCGCCAATTGTTAACACACTGTTATAATTATAAATTGCTCCACCATTACCTGTCGCTGTGCAATTATCTACATATAGTTTTGTTATGGCTATATTTAAAACATTATCTTCATAAGGCTCGCTATATAAAGCTCCTCCTTCAACTGCAGAACAATTATTGACCGTTCCTTCGCCTATTTGCATTGAATAGTTAAAATTATATATCGCTCCGCCATTATCGGTAGCTGTGCAACCATCAACAGACAATTTTGTTATTGCTATATTTAATATATCAATTATTGATGAATCATTATATATCGCTCCGCCTTTAATAGCTGAACAATTATTAAATGTTCCTTCGCCAATATCCACAGAACTGTTATAATTATAAATTGCTCCACCATTTTCGGTTGCTATGCAACTTTCAGCCGTTATTTTTGCTAAACTTAAAGTATTACTATCAGAAGGTATGTTATATATCGCTCCACCATTAACAGCTGAACAATTATTAATCGTTAATCCTCCCGTAGAAGTAAAGATGCCTCCGTTGTTATAAATAGCCCCACCATTATTATCAGCCTTAAAACCACTAATTGTTGAATTATCACCGATTTGTAATGTTGCACCTGTTTCATTATAGATTGCTCCACCACAATTACTATATTGTTCACTATTTGACTTAATCATTGTAACATTTTTTAAAATAACGGTTCCTTTGTTATAAATACTCGAACCATATTCTTGCGTAGACCCACTCTCCATAGTTGCTCCATATAATGTCAGTGAGCAACCTTCTATAACATAAATATCAACACCAACAATATCATTAACAGCCGCAGAACCTGTTCTGTTGTTACTAATAACAACATTTCCTTGCTCACTCATTGTGAGTGTCGAACCAACATAAATTCCTCCAGCTGATTTCACACTTGAATAATTTGATGAAATGCTTGTTGTTCCTTTTAATTCACAAGTCTCAGAATTTAAGTATAAACCACCACCATAGTCGCTTGAATTATTTTGATCAATACTTGTATTCTCAAGTATTAAATTTGCTGCACTATAAATTCCACCACCCGAGCCAGAAATTGCTCTGTTATTATTTACTATTGAGTCTTTTATGGTATGTGTACCATTTAATAGATAAATTCCACCACCTCTTAATCTCGCTTTATTATTTGTTATAGTTGTGTTTTCAATGTATGTGTTTGTTTTTGCATTTTTTAAATAAAGTGCTCCACCTTCACCATAAGATTCACGATACATATTTGAAACATTTCCGTCTAATAGAGAATTCTTCATTGTTAATGATGAATTTTCAAGATAAATACCACCACCATTTTTTGCTTCATTATCCGAAATTTCCGCATTATTTATATTTGCTTTAGCTCCGCTATATAAATACAAACCGCCACCATATGTTACCGCTGTGTTATTTCTTATATTAACAGAATAACCCGTTTCTTCAGAATATGAACCATCAATCGTTAATGGCGTGTTTGACGAAAAGTATGCAAAAGCGCCATAGCCAGCAGTATTGTTTTCCGCCAAGCATGAATAAATATTGATAGTTGCACCATATGACAATATACAACCACCATGGTCTGCATGGTTTTCTGAAAATTTGACAGTGTTTGGAGTTGAATTGCCTTTTTGACCTATATTAATAACTCCCGATGCATATATAGCAGCTCCTCTATTTGTTATCCATTTACCATTAACAGATGATTGACTTTTCATGGAATTACCTATAAAAGATACCGAATTTAGATTAATAACCGAATAACCACCATTAACAAAAATCCCAGCACCATATTGAACATCAACTTCACTTGTTTCTAACACATTTGAATTAACTGCACAACTATCACTAAATGTCAATGTGCAATTAATGCTTTGGATTCCCGCGCCAGTACCACCGGTACCGCTTGATATTTTATTATAAGAAAAGCTTGTTCCTTTAAATAAACCGACACATTGATTAATATATAAACCTGCACCAGTATGAGTTGCTTCATTTTCATTCAAGAGGCACTTATTTAATTCTATTGATCTGCTTGTAAATAAACCTGCACCATCTTCTGCAATATTATTAGTTAAATTCAAATTATTAAATACAATTGTCGAATTATCTTTGTTACCACCTAAATAAATGCCGCCACCTTTGGTACTTTTACATTGTTGTATTATACCGCTATTAATCGTAATATCTACTGTAGAGTTAATGTATATTCCTCCACCATAGCAATTATCATTTGTTTCCGTTTCATTTGACGACATATAAATGGCATCTAATTTAGCAACTCCAGACTCTACATGCAACCCTCCACCAGTATATACTGCTTTATTTGAATTTACTTCACAACCGTCCATTTTTATATTTTTCTCAGTATAAATTCCTGCACCATAGGTTGCTGTATTATTTGTAATACAAACCTCTTTTATTACAGACTCTTCATATGGGTCTAAGTACAATCCTCCACCATAAACACTTGAGCAATTTGAAACCTCACCGCCATTATAAGTTAATCTACCTGTATCACAAACATATATTCCACCACCAAGGCCTGTGCTTCTATCATCCACTATACCTGTTGCTTTGTTTAAAGAAAATGTTGTGTCATTTATATTAACTTCAGACTCCTCAATATATATTCCGCCACCATTAGTATCTGCAGTATTTGAATTAATGGTACTATTCGTTAAATTAATATCTCTAAATGTGCAAACACCCGCACCAAAAGTTGCTGTATTGTTTGTTATAGTTGCATTGTTTATTGTTGTTGTTAATTCTGCATTGATTGATAAATATAAACCACCACCAGAAGAACTTGAACAATTTGTGATTGTTCCTGAATTAAATTCCAAGATTCCTTCACTATCAACAAATATTCCACCACCACTATCTGTTGCACTACAATTATCTATTTCCCCGCCATCAATTATACATTTACCGCCATTTTCAACAAAGATCGCACCGCCATATTTTGCGCTACCGCCTTTGATAGTTCCGCCTTTCATAATAAAAGTTGCACCATTAGAAACAAACACACCTCCACCGTATGTGGCTTCTTTTCCGCCTAGTGTTCCACCAAACATTGTATAACTAGAACCCGGCTCAACATAAATAGCTCCACCTTTTTCTTCAATAGTTGCATCTTCAGAAACTACGGACGCATTGACGCCAGTTTGTATGCTATCACCATTTATAATATTACCTCTCGATTTAATCAAAAAACCAACAACAAAAGATAAGCCTATTATAAATACGCTTATTAAACTTATTATTAAGCTAATTGACTTTTTATTTCTCATTTATAATCCTTATTGTGAACTGTAAAATATAAATAAATTCACAAAATAGCAACTGAATAAATATTATTATATTTATAGTACCATAACAAAACATAAAAAATATGTTCCTGTAAGATACATATCGTTGTAATTTTATTATACACAATACCCCCCCCCCCCTATGTCAAATGATTTTGGGGTGTTTTCTAATTTTTTTATAAAAAATTGTTTAATTAAAAAACAAATCTGTTTTTAGTCATAAAAAAAACCACACTTAATGTGTGGTTTGTCTTATTATTATAATTTTTTAATAAGTTTAAGGTCTACTCTGCCCTTTTCGTCAATCTTGATAACTTCAACTTCAACTCTGTCACCAATATTTACAACATCTTCAACTCTCTCAACTCTCTTAGATGAAAGTTTTGAAATATGAATCATACCATCAACATTTGCTGTTAATTCAACAAATGCACCAAATTGCATAATTCTTAAAACTGTTCCAGTGTATCTTTCACCAATTTCTGGCTCAAATACAATGCCGGCAATAATTTCTTTTGCTTTTTGAGCTTGAGCTTCATCAGATGATGCAATCATAACACGTCCGTCATCTTCAATGTCAATCTTAACGCCAGTTTCTTCAATAATCTTATTGATTGTTTTTCCACCAGAACCAATAACTTCACCAATTTTTTCAGGGTTAATTTGGAAAGAAATAATTTTTGGAGCATATTTATTCATATAAGTTCTAGTTTCTGGTAAACATTCAAGCATTTTGCCTAAAATATGAGCTCTACCATCTTTAGCTTGAGCAAGCGCTTGTGTTAATATAGCTTCGTCAATACCTTTAATCTTGATATCCATTTGTATTGCTGTAATACCCTTTTCTGTACCTGCAACCTTAAAGTCCATATCTCCATAGAAGTCTTCAGCACCTTGAATATCTGTTAAAACTACAACCTTACCAGTTTTTTCATCTTTGATAAGACCCATAGCACAACCAGATACAGGGGCTTTAATTGGAACACCAGCATCCATAAGAGAAAGTGTTGAACCACATACAGAAGCCATTGATGAAGAACCGTTTGAAGATAAAACTTCACTTACAAGTCTTAATGCATATGGGAAATCTGCTTCACTTGGGATTACTGGTACTAAAGCACGTTCAGCTAATGCACCGTGACCAATTTCTCTTCTTCCTGGAGATTTTAATGGTTTAGCTTCACCAGTTGCATAACCCGGCATATTATAGTGGTGAATATATCTCTTGTAATCTTCACCATCTAAGCCTTCAAGTTTTTGAACTTCAGAAATTGTTCCAAGTGTTAAGGCATTCATAACTTGAGTTTGACCACGTGTAAATACACTTGAGCCATGAACTCTAGGAAGAATACCAACTTCACACCAAATAGGGCGAACTTCTGTAACTTTTCTTCCATCAGGACGAACACCTTTATCGATAATCATTCTACGAACTTTTTCTTTCTTCATCTTATAAAGAACATCATTGATTTCTAATTCTCTTCCCTCAAAGATTTCTTTAAAGTGTTCTTTAACGTCAGCTTCAACATCTTCAACTCTGTTGCCTCTTTCTTCTTTATCTTTTGTTACAGCTAAAGCTTCGTCCATCGCTTTATCAGCATATGCTGTTACAGCTTCTTTTAAATCATCACCAACAGTAAATAATTCAATTTCTCTTTTTGGCTTACCGATTTCTGCTTGAATTTCTTCAATAAACTTAACAATTTTCTTTATTTCTTCATGACCAAACATAATGGCATCAAGCATTTCTTTTTCTGTAATTTCTTGAGAACCAGCTTCAACCATCATAACTGCATCTTTTGTTCCAGATAATGTTAAATGAAGTCTAGATTTTTCCTCTTCTTCAACAGTTGGGTTTATAACATACTTACCATCAACATAACCAACAACAACTGAACCTGTTGGGCCTGCAAATGGGATATCAGAAATAGTTAATGCAACTGAAGAACCAATCATTGCTAAAACTTCTGGTGGTCTATCTGGATCAACAGAAAGAGCTGTTGCAACAACAGTAACATCATTATAAAAACCTTTTGGGAAAAGAGGTCTGATTGGTCTATCAATAAGTCTTGAAACTAAAATTGCTTGATCACTAGCTCTACCTTCTCTCTTTTTAAATCCACCAGGAATTTTACCTACTGAATACATTTTTTCTTCAAAATCCACACTTAGTGGGAAGAAATCCATACCTGCTCTTGGCTTATCACTCATTGTTACATTAACCATAACAACAGTTTCGCCTGATTTTACTAAAACTGAACCATTAGCAAATTCTGCATATTTACCAGTTTCAACAATAAGTTCCTTACCTGCAACTTCTGTTTTAAAAATTTTTCCTTCCATAATTACTCCTTTTTTATAAAAAAATGAAGGACAGAAAAAATCCGCCCCCATTTTATTAATTATTTTCTAATGTTTAACTTAGCGATAAGCTCTCTGTAACCTTCAAGATTGGTATTCTTTAAATAATCAAGTAAAGCACGTCTGCGTCCAACAAGTTGTAAAAGACCACGTCTAGAGTGATCGTCTTGCTTGTTAGATTTTAAATGCTCTGTAAGATGATTGATTCTTTCTGTTAAAAGAGCGATTTGAACTTCTGGAGAACCAGTATCATTTTCTTTTCTACCGTAAGCATTGATAATTTCTTGTTTTTTAACTTTATCCATTGTTTTTCCTCCTATTTTATTCGCCTTAAGAAAAGCTTCCCATAACTCCGAAAAACAAGAGCCACAGACCTTTCCAAAGGTACATGCAGTATATTAACACATTCTTATTTTTTTGTAAAGTATTTTTATAAAATTAATATAAATTATTCCTTGTGACATCTTGAACGTTTTCTATATTTTTTATAAGCCCAATAATTTTTTCTTCTTCATCTTTATTCCTAATTTTTGCAGTTACTAAACTTTCAAATTTACCTTCGCTAACAACCTTTGCGCTAGCATAACTCATTATAAAACCATTATCATAAAAAATATCTATAATTTTACTAAAAGTTCCAATTTTATCCTTACCAACAATTTTTAAGGAAATATCAAAAAGCTTATTAACATTTTCTTTCCATTCAGCAGATAACAATCTATCTTTTTCTACACCTTTTAAATTTAAGCAATTCTCTCTATGCACAGTCACTCCATTATTTGAAGCTATCGCACATATCTCATCTCCAGGAATTGGAGTGCAACATCTAGCAAACTTAACACCTGAAACATCTCCACCTTCAATATAAACAGCACTTTCCTTTTTATCCTGCTTTTCTATCTTATCTTTTTTATTTGCAAGAGCGACAGAAATAATATCTGATGGATTAATTCCCCCAAGTGCAACAGAAGAAAACATATCATCAAGTGAAGAAACCAAAAATCTTTTTCTTACTTCCTCTAAAACTTCACTAGATAAACAATCAGAAACGTTTAACCCTGATTTTTCCGCTTTTTCATCAAGAATTTCTTTACCTTTTTTAACATTTTCTGGAATAATGCCCTTTTTGAAATAGTTTTTAATTCTTGCTCTAGCATGTGTACTAACTGCAAAATTAAGCCACTCTCTCGATGGCCCTTTACTACTAGTCGAAGTTATTATCTCAACAACGTCACCTGTTTCAAGTCTTTTATTTAATGGCACTTTTTTATCATTTACTTTTGCACCAATACAACTATCACCAAGACCTGAGTGAATAGCATATGCAAAATCTATCGGTGTTGACTTTTCTGGTAAAGATATTGGTTTGTATTTTGGTGTAAAAACACAAATTTCCGCAGTAGAAAAGTCCATTTGCAAAGCTTTAATAAAATTTTCACTATCTTTTATTTGTCTTTCATCTTCAATAACCGACCTAATCCAGTTTAGCTTATCATCTAAAAGATGGTTTTTATCGTCACCCTGTTTATATCTCCAGTGTGCAGCAATTCCATATTCGCAATATTCATGCATTTGATGTGTTCTTATTTGAACCTCAAACGGAGTTCCGTCTTTTGTTAAAAGTGTCGTATGCAAACTTCTATATCCATTAGGCTTTGGTGCAGCAATATAATCTTTTATTCTACCAGGAACAGGCTTATACGCTTTATGAACAATTCCTAACACCTTATAGCAATCCTCTTCTGTATCCACCAAAATTCTAAAAGCTATAATATCGTATATTTTAGCAGTACCTTTATCTCTAATCTTTTTATACAAACTGTAAAAATGCTTTAATCTATTTTTTATTTCACACTTAATGCCCGCTTCAGATAAAATCTCGTCTAGTTTTGCATGAACTCTTTGAATACGTTCTGTAGTTTTATCATATTTTCTATCAAATTCATCTTTTAATTTTTTATATTCATTCGGTCTTAGAATATAAAAACACTTATTTTCAATTTCATTCTTTATTGCATTTAAACCAAGCCTTTCTGCAATTGGAACAAATATACTCATAGTTTCTGAACAAAATCTAATCTGCTTTTCATGAGAAAGAGCATCTACAGTTCTAATGTTGTGCAATCTATCTGCTAGTTTAATTAAAATCACCCTAATATCTTTACTCATAGAAATAAATAATCTTCTCAAACTATTCATTTCTTTTAGTTCTGGCTTATCATATTTAATACCGCTTATTTTTGAAACACCTTTAACAAGCATTTCAACCTCTTCACCAAACTCTTTTTTAATAGTCTTAAAACTTACAGGGGTATCTTCTACAACATCATGAAGCAAAGCCGCAGAGATTGTTTCCTTATCTAGTCCTAGCTCTATAAGTGTTTTTGCCACAGCAATTGGGTGAATTATATATGGCTCCCCGCTTTTTCTTTTAGCATTTTTATGAGCTTCGCATGCGAAATCAAAGGCCTTTAAAATAAGGTCTGTGTCTTTATAATTCTTTTTTACGATTTCAACAAATTCTTTCATTTAAAAATTCCTTTGAATAATTTTATTCATAAATCTAGATGATGACAATTCCCTTTTTGGAGGATTTTCTATAACTTCTATTTTAAACTCTGGCGCAAATGTTATTTTAATAAAACCAAGTTCATCAAAAGCTAAACAAGAAAACATAATTTGTGCTTTACTCAAACCACCCTCTTGCATATAAATTTTATCTAGCCATTCAAAAATGTTATTAGCATAAATTGCATTGTTATATTTTTTTATTAGGTTATATACTGCAATATTAACATTTCTAGAACCATCTAAATATATACTGTTTAGTGATTTTTTCTTTACAACATAAACGTTCATACTATCTAGTAGATAATCTTTTTCATATGAAAACATTCTTCTTGTAAAAACAATATTATTATAACCCACAACCTCGCTTTTATCAACAGGAAATCTAGGACTTACTAATATTGTATTTTGTTTATTTTTTAGTGGCACATGCGAAATTACATATCCCTTTAAGTTTTTACATGTATTTTTTATTCTTTCCGCCATCAAAGAACTATCCACAATAACTAAGGTTCCAAAACCATTTCCAGACAAATTATTTAAAAGCTTATCAAGTTCAAAACTCTCAAATTCTTTAACCTTTTTATCAAATCTTTTTCCATCTGAATTATATTTTGAAATCAAAGATAATATGCACTCTTTTTCCTTATCTTCTTCTAATTTTATCTCTTTAATATAAACATTTTTTAATACTGCTTGAGGATAAATTTTACCCTTATATTCATTATTTTCTAAGTCTAATATTAAATGTTTTTTTGCTGTTGATTTTAAAGCTTCGACATGTTTTTCTGCAGAAAAAGCAACTATTGATTTTCCATGCACCGTAGACAATTTAAAGTGTCTAAAATTTTGCTCTTTCATTTGAGTAACATTAAGTTTTTTAGTTTCTAACATTAATGATGGTTTTTCGTTTTTACAACCAAAAGGTTCCAAGGCATTAATTTGATTAATAAAATCGATATTTATATCATTCTCATTAATTTTAATATCATAAACTTCATCATTTAAAAAACTTTTAAAGTTTGCTTCTTTTGCAATTTCTTTTGAAAGCCTTTTTTTGAATTCATCAAACTTATCTTCGTTTAATTCTACACCCACAGCCATTTTATGACCGCCAAACCTAATCAAACAATCTTTAACATTTTCTAAAGCTTGGTGCATATCAATATTATCTAAACTTCTTCCACTACCTTTTAATGTTCCACTTTCTGTTTTTGTAAATATTATAGACGGTCTGTTATAATCATGACAAATTCTAGAAGCTAAAATACCTAAAACCCCTTGATGAAAATCACCTTTTAAAAGAATAACATTTTCTTGAGACAAATTAACATTTTTCATCTCTTCTTCTAAGCTCTCTACACCACTTGAAATACTTGTTAATCTTTGCTCATTATCTTTAACCATTTCTGCAAAAAGCTGCTTAAACTTTTTATTATTTTCTTCTACAAGAAAGTCAAACACTTTTTTGCCATTACTCATTCTACCACTTGCATTAATTCTTGGTACAATTTTAAAAGTTATATCGGTTGTATTTAGTTTCTTAAGGCCTAATTCTTTTGTCATAAACCTATAACTTTCAAGACATTTGTCCGAATTAAACATTTCTATTCCAAGTTTTGCAATTATTCTATTTTCATCAACCAAAGGAACAATATCCCCTACAGTTGCCACAGCACAAACATCTAAATACTTTTTTATTTCTTCTCGCCCAGATAAAGCCTCAACAAGTTTTAAAGCAACACCTGCACCACAAAGCCCATTAAACGGATACTTTTGATTAGACTTTTTAGGGTCAATTAAAATACATTCAGGTAAAATTTCTGATGGCTCATGATGGTCTGTAACAATAATATCTACACCCCTATTTTTTATATCTTCAACTTCTTTAACTGCAGTAACTCCTAAATCTACAGTAATTATTAAATTTGGGTTAGATTTCTCTATAACTTCATCAATCATATCAAAAGATAAGCCATAACCATCATCAAATCTGTTTGGAATATAAACATCACAAACAGTATCTCTAGACAAAAAGTATTTATATAAAATTACGCATGCGGAAATACCATCACAGTCATAATCACCGTAAATAACAATTTTTTCCTTATTTTTAATAGCTAGTTCAATTCTTTCTTTTGCCTCTTTCATACCATCTAATAAAAATGGGTCATGGAGGCTTTCAAAGCTAGGGTTTAAAAATTCATCAATTTCTTTTTCAGTTTCATACCCTCTAGTTTTTAATAATTCAATAATTCTTTTATCTAATTGAGACGCTTTCATATTTTTCCTTTAATAATATAAAAAGCCCAGAAAAGCAAGATTATTAATCTTCTTTTTTGGGCTTAATTTTTTTTATTTAATTGTTTTCAGTTTCACCAGCTTTCTTTGCTGTTCTTTTTGAGTCTTTCTTAGGTGCTGGAGAGTCATTTTTGCTAAGTCTTAATTTATCTGCATGAACTTTAATTTCTAATAGTTTTTCATGCACACCAATTCCAACAAAATAATATGAGTAAACAGCACTAGCTATAGCTACAATAAGAGCACAAGCTGAAAGTGTTACAAATCTTACTGGGATACAAACAAACACTAATGAAACAACAGAAGCTAAAATTAATAAGAAAATTAATGGTTTCAAAACTGATTTTTGACTAACTGAAACCAATTCTTCTGTTGAAAGATTTTCATTGTGCTTAAGAAGAGAGTTCTCCCTCACTTTTTCTAAGAATAGAATAAATGCAAATAATACGAGAATTACTCCACACAACATTTCAATTAATGCAACCATTGTAATAGGAAGTCTAGTTAAAACTAAAAGTGAAAGATTTAACATAACTGAATGTAACAACACAAACATTAAAGACAATCCTGCCACAACTTTGTATCTTAACCAGCCAGCAATAAAAATAAATAACAATAAGCAAACAATAGCAATTCCTGCCCATAATACTGCCTTTTTAGTTACTGAACCATTAATTGTTGTGAAAGCAGAAATATCCTCTTCTTGAACATTAAGTTTTTCTACTAAACCAGCTCTAATTTTTGCTTGATTTTCGACACTTTTATCAGCAATTCTAACAACAATAACTGTATCTACATGTTTATCTTCAACGAAGATTTTTTCCGCATGAAGATTATTTTTATGTAAAACATCTTTTACTGTTTGAATTTGTTTACTTGATGCAGTAGAGTTATCAATAGTAACTTCAAATTGAGTTCCTCCACCAACATCTGTGCCTAAGTTAATTCCTGCAGTTAATGAAACAATAACCGCAGCAATAATCATAACAAAAGAAATAATTAAGTAAATACCAAGGAAAGATTTTTTCTTATTCATCATCTTCTTCCCCCCTGTTTGATAATCTATATGCTTTTGTAGCCCCATCATTGAAAGCTTCAAAAATCTTTACAAATCCAGGAAGCATAACAAGTGTGCTAAATAGTGACAAGCATGAGAAAATGCAAGTGATTAAGCCGAACACTTTTAATTCTGCGCTAGCAACTATTGCCACAATACCAAAAATGATTGTAAGGGCAATACCTGCAGCTAAAATTCCGCGTACAGATTTTTTATATGCACCTTCTAAAGAAGCTAAAACTGTTTTACCTTGTTTATATTCTTCTTCGAAACGAGACGCATAAACAAATGCTGTTGTCATTAATATTGCAAAACCAAAAGCAATAGCCATTAATGATGAGAAGCTTATCTCAACCCATGGTAATGCCCACAATAAAACGACAGCAATAATTGCATCAAATAAAACAGCAATTGCTTGGAACGCACCAAGAACACCATATTTTATAGACATATAAACTAAACCAAGAACAATTATTAAAAGAGTTGCAAAAAAGCCAATAAGCTTAACAATGTTTATACTCTTAATTACGTTAGATGCTGATAATTCTCCAAAACCTAAAACACTACTCATTGTATTGATTGTTACCGTATCAGAGTTTAAATCAACTGGCATAGAACCAAGTTTTACTTTCATAGCGAAGTCTTCAGCACTTGCATAATCTGGGAATGTAAGAGGCATACTGCTAGATGCAGTAATTTCTTTAGAGTCAAAGCTTGTCATTGTTTCGCCACCCATGCAAACATAAATAGTGTCAGAAGCTTTTAGCAACTCTTCATATGCCTTTTCACCTTTCTCGTTGAAGTTTAAAACTACATAAATAGCAGAATTATAGGTGTTGATTTCAACGCCTTTAATGTGAGTTTTACCTACTATATATGTATCGTCTTCAGAAGAAGAACTTCTAAGTTCAAACACACCAACACCAATTGCTCTTAATAGTGTGTATGACTCTTTTAATTCAACTGTATTTGCATTGTTTCCAATCTCAATTCTAATTTTTTCTTGACCAACTGCAAATACATTAGCACCAGCATAACCCTCTTCTTCTAAAACGCCTTTAATTGTGCTTATAGAGTTGTTGATTTTTACAGTAGAAAAATCCCCATCTAAATCATACTCTGCATAAACACCAGCGCTAAGTTCTGGAGAATATGTTAATGCCCCAAATGCAGAATTAAATCTTGTTGCACCAAAATTCATTGGAACAAATGCAAAAATTGAACCGATTACAGCGGCAATAACAATTAATGCAATAAATAATTTTGCTGTTTTCTTTTTAATAGGTTTCATTATATCTCGTCCTTACATAAATTCATTTTGCCTAATTATACAACAAGCAATCACAAAAGGTCAATCTTTTCTAAAAAATAGTTATAATTTTATTTTTATAATTTTTGACATTAGTATTTATATTTAATCATTACCAAATAAAAAAACAACCTTTTTAGGTTGCTTTTTATTTATTTGGTTCTTCTTGTTTAACATAGTTTAATATTTTCTCTTTCTTGTCTTGTAGTTTTTTAATTTCTTTCTCTGCTGTATCTTGCAAATTCTTCATTTCAAGTTTTAATGCTTTAAAATCTTCTTCAAATGATTCTTCTAAACCTGTGATGTCCTCATCAATTTCTCGAATTAGAACTTCAGCATATTTATCCATATGTTCTTTTAATAAAAGTGCATTCCAATCTAATGTTAAATTTGCATATTGAACTTTATAATCATCATCGTGTGGGTGATATTTTTCTTCATAAATGTAAAATGAAGTATTATAAATTTTTAATAAAAATTCATATTCTTCTGTTACATTATAACCAACATACCCTACTCTTACTGGCACAAAGTTACCATCTTCAAAATCTTCTATAGTGGCATCTTCACCCACACCATATTGAGTTCTTCCTTTTTTACCGTCCCAGATAATACCTTTTAATTTCAAACAATCTTGAATATTTTTAATTGTTATAAACTTTTCCATCACAACGTCTCCTTTTTACAAAATATAACACACTATATAATCTTTTGCAAGACACAAAAGGAAAAAAGATGCGAAATTTTCGCATCTTTTTTTTCTAATTGTTCTTGCCTAACGCAGATAAGAAACTTGCAACAACACCAACAATTATATTAAAACCAAAATCAGCAACCAAGCCTAGACCTAAGACTAAGGTCCCCGCCAATAAAGAGAATACAACAAAAGATATAATTGTATATAATATAGCAAAAATAATTCCATTTATTAACTTCTTACTTGAATTTTTGTTTAATAACAAAACACCAAACAAAACACTCAAGGCTTTGATTACTAAATTTACCGGAGCTATAATTCCGTCTTTTAAATTCGCCCATTTAATAATAAATGCAAACAATATTATACTTGCAAAAGTAATAATTAACGAAACAAACAAACTTCTTATAACTTTTAAAATTGTTAGTGTTCCTTGGCTCGTTTCTCTTGTTTTTGTTTTCGTACTCATATCTTATCCCCTTTATATTGATAATAAATTTTATGAGACACAAAGAAATTTAATCACTATACAAATTTAAAAACTTTGCCGAAAAAAAAGAGAGACCTAATATCTCTCTTATATTTGTTAACTATTCTTCACACTCTGCATTATTATATACATTTTGCACGTCATCTAAATCATCAAGTGCATCATAAAGTTTTTCAATGCTTGCATATTTATCAGCTGGTAATGTTACAGTGTTTTGTGCAATATATTCTGCCCCACTTGAAGCAATTTCATATCCTGCATCTTCAAAAGCCTTAACAGCTGCATGGATACCATCAGCTGGAGTATAAACAACAAAAGCCTCATCTTCTGTTATAATATCATCAGCACCGGCATCTAATGCCACCATCATTACGTCATCTTCTTCCAATCCATCTTTCTTTGGTAAAACAATAACCCCTTTATAATCGAAGTTATACATAACACTACCTGTAGCGCCAAGATTTCCACCATGTTTAGAGAATAAATGACGAACATCTGATGCTGTTCTGTTTTTATTGTCTGTTAAACATTCAACAATAAATGCTACACCGTTTGAACCATATCCTTCGTAAACAATTGGAGAGTAGTTATCGCCATCTTGTTCACCCGCAGCCTTTTTAATAGAACGTTGAATATTGTCATTAGGCATATTATTTTGTTTTGCTTTTTGGATTACATCATATAATTTGCTATTAGTATTAGGGTCAGGACCACCTAATTTAACAGCTACGGCAATTTCTCTACCAAGTTTTGTGAAAATTTTACCACGAGCTGCATCTGCTTTATTTTTAGTTGCTTGAATATTGTGCCATTTTGAATGTCCACTCATTTTCCTTAGTCCTTCCTTTTTATTATTTTTTAACTTTTATAGTTTATCACACCAATTGCTAGTTGGCAATTAAAATTCATCTTTTTTCAATTGATACATTATAACACTACCACTAACAGCAGCATTTAATGATTCCATTTGGCTTTTCATTGGAAGAGAAATTACCTTTGTTGCTCTCTTTCTAAATTCTTCAGAAATTCCTCCACCCTCGTTACCAATAACAAGACCATATACCTTATCTTTGTTTGTTAAGTTAAACACATTTTCGCCATTCATGTCTGCAATATAAATCCCCGCATTTGCTTTATCAACCTCTTCCATAAGTTCTTCAAAAGACAACGGATAAAAATCTGTATAGAAAATGCCGCCGGCACTGCTTCTA
Source organism: Clostridia bacterium (assembly GCA_045534555.1). Classification (GTDB taxonomy): domain Bacteria; phylum Bacillota; class Clostridia; order Christensenellales; family UBA1242; genus UMGS2069. The sequence goes on along the minus strand of JAZSJW010000025.1, from coordinate 12,107 downwards.
ACAGTTTTAGGATTATATGGGTCCGAACAGTTTATTAAAACTATATTATGATAGCCAACAGCGGCGGCAGTTCTGATAATTGTTCCTAAATTCCCCGGGTCTGAAATTCTATCTAGAATTATAAACGGCTCATCTAACTTAAAATCAACAGATGGCCTCATTTTAACTTCCGCAATAATACCTTGTGATGATACAGTATCTGAAATTTTATTAAATGCAGCCTTTGATAAAACCACAACATTTGGCTCACACCTAGCAATCAAATCTGAAAATTTTGTCATACAGCTTTGTTCGACATAAAGTTTTTCAATTTCCATAGCACCACAAACAACTTCGTTAACAAGCTTATAACTTTCAACCAAAAATGTCCCATAGTATCTGCGATACTTTTTTTCATTTAAGCTTGAAGCCCTCTTAACTGTTTCATTATTAACACTAGAAATTATTTCCATATTATTCCTCATAATCAGTTTCTATTTAACTTCTTTTTTAGTATAATTTCGCAAAAGTAATCTGTCAATTTAATAAGCAAAAAAAATATGAGTTCGTAAAAACCCATATTTTTAATTTACTTATGCATTTAAAGCAGCTTGAGCTTTTAAAGCAACATCTTTGAAAGCATCTTTATTGTTAACTGCAAGGTCAGCAAGAACTTTTCTATTAAGTTCAATACCTGCAAGTTTTAAACCATGCATCATTTTGCTGTAGCTCATGCCATATTCTCTAGCACCAGCATTAATTCTTGCAATCCAAAGAGCTCTCATGTCTCTCTTCTTTTGTTTTCTACCAACATATGCATAGTTACCACTCTTCATAACAGCTTCTCTAGCAACACTGAATAGTTTGCTCTTAGCACCACGGTAACCTTTTGCAAGTTTACGAATTTTTACTCTTTTCTTATTTGCGTTAACGCCTCTCTTAATTCTCATAACTTACACCTCGCTCCTTAGTCTTGATTTCCCACAAGTTTTTTAATTGTTTTTTCTTGTGTGCTAGATACGTATGCAGAACCTCTAAGTGCTCTCTTACGACCAGTCTCTTTCTTTGTTAAAATATGACGTTTGTTTTGATGTGCTCTTTTAATTTTGCCGCCTTTTAAAACATTAAATCTTTTCTTAGCAGCACTACTATTTTTTTGTTTTGGCATAATTTTATTCCTCCATTAATTTTTCTTACTTCTTAGTTTTTGGGCTTAAAACCACAACAACATTTCTTCCCTCAACTTTAGGATCTTTTTCTTTGGTTGAGAATTCTTGAACTTGATCACAGAATGCGTTAACAATTTCAATACCCTTTGCTGAGTATGCTTGTTGACGCCCCCTCATTCTTAAAACAACTTTAACTTTGTTGCCTGCTTGCAAGAATTTAATAGTGTTCTTTGCCTTGATATCGATATCGTGTTGTTCGATAGTCATTGAAAGTTGCACTTCTTTAAGTTCAATAACTTTTTGATTTTTTCTTGCTTCTTTTTCCCTTTTGTTTTTATCGAAAATAAACTTACCATAGTTCATAATCTTACAAACTGGTGGGACTGCGTTTGGAGAAATTTTAACAAGGTCTAAACCAGCTTCATCTGCTAAGCGATTAGCTTCCGCTGCACTTACAACCCCTAATTGTTCTCCGTTTTCACCAATTAGTCTTACTTCTTTATCGGTGATTTCACCATTTAATTGATGTTCTTGTTTTATAGTCTTATCCTCCCGGCTAAAAAGCCAAATTATTGCTCACGAGAAAGCATTAAAAAAGGTGATGCTTAAAAGCACCACCAAAAAGTTTTATCATAAACAGCCAAAATAAAGTCAAACGCCATATAAGCTTTATTTTTCTGAAATTTAAAACTAATTAACCAAGCAAAATCTTTCATTCGATTGGTGGAAAGTGGTCTTTCTCTTGTTAAGCGAAGATATAATAACACACAATTTATATCTTGTCAAGCATTATTTTTATTGATTTTTATAATCCAAAACCAGATCCACAAGGCATTAAATTTTCATCTTGTTCAACTTTTACTGGAATAATTTCTTCGTAATCAACTTGCTCCATATCAGCTGTTTCTTTTAACCATTTAAGTTCTGAATATAGTTCAGGAAGTGCTTTTCTTGATTTTTCTAAACCTAGAACACCCTTTAAATAGAAAGCATCAATATTAACTAAACCAGCCTCTTCAAATTTCGATCTATCCAAAATTTGAATTTTATTTGCTTCTTTACTTTTATTAACTACTTTATAAAAAGGCAAAGGTGAAGTGCGAACACAATCATCATACGCTTCTGCTTTTGCATAAGAAACTTTGTATGGAACTGAATCCATATAATAAATCAAATTTAATAATGTGTCTAATTCATCTTTAGTTTTTCTTCTTATTGTTGCAACAAATCCCCCATAGTTTCGGGTTTCTATTGTGTATTCATAATAATCATAAATGTTGTTTTTTTGAATTTTAATATTAAAACCATGTTTTAGCAATATCATATTTCTTTGCTCTTTAACTATTTTTGTTACGTCCATTTAATTTTCTCCTTACAAAATAATTATAAAACCAAATTTATCCATTGTCAATCCCAATATCAAAATCTCTCCTTCCGTCAAGGCTATGCCTTGACACCTCCCTCGTCAGATGGAGGCTTTTTATTGATTATTTCTATCATAAATATAATCCAAAATAAATTTTACCTTTCTTTCTTATCTTTTCTCTTCCACTGGCGCCCTCTGTCGAGGGAGCTGTCAAGTTTCGTTAGAAACCTTGACTGAGGGAGAGTTATTGTTTATATAAAATCTAACATGTTTTTTCTAAAACTTTATTCCACCTTTTGTGAACTCATAAACATTATTAAGCATTTCTTCTTTTGTGATTTCTACAGGTTTATCTTCTTCAGTAAATTCGCCTTTAATTCCAAAAGTTTTGTTTTTACTATATGAAATAAACTTTACAAGCACAATTTCCATTTGGTCATCAACCCAAAAATCTTCGCCTTTATAATTCCATTTAGATTTATCTTGAATAACACCTAAACTTTTAACAAATTCAACATTCATATTAAGTTCTTCTAAACATTCTCTAACTATTGCTTTTTGAGAAGTTTCTCTTTTTTCTATTCCGCCACCTGCAAGATTATATTTATAAGCCGCACCTTTTCTTCCGTTTAAAACAACAAACATATTATTTTTTTCAACTACAGCATAAACCTTTCTTCTTGGTTTACCTTTTTTAAAGCATTTATAAGCATGTTTAACTTTTTTACTAAAATAACTTGCCACACTTTTTCTCCCATAAAAAATTATAGTTTAATCATAAAAATAAAGCAAGGTAAAATTCCTTGCTTTATCAATTTAAATTAACATTCCAACGCTCTTGTTTCAATGAGTTTCCTCATTTCTTTAACAAGGTCTTTAGTTTGAAGGTCTTTAACTTCAACATTACCACGTTTTCTGATAGAGATTGTGCCATTATTAGCTTCATTTTCACCAACAATAACCATGTATGGTATTTTTTGCATTTGAGCTGAACGAATTTTATAACCAATCTTTTCTGCACGAACATCAAGTTCTGCTCTAATTCCAGCTTTTTCTAATTCTTTATAGATTTTTTCAGCATACGCCTCACTCTTTTCACTAACATTCATAACAATTGCTTGAACAGGAGCAAGCCATAATGGGTAAACACCAGCAAAATGCTCAGTGATGACACCAAAGAACCTTTCAAGTGAACCATAAACAACTCTGTGCACCATAATTGGTTCTTGCCTTGAGCCGTCTTTATCAACATATTCAAGTTCAAAACGTTTTGGAAGTTGCATATCAAGTTGAATTGTTCCACATTGCCATGTTCTGCCGATTGCATCTTTAATATGAATATCAATCTTAGGTCCATAGAAAGCACCGTCACCCTCGTTAATCACAAAGTCTTTACCAATACCGACTAAGGCATTTTTTAGGCATGTTTCAGCATGTTGCCACTCTTTAACAGTACCGATATGCTTGTCTGGCATTGTTGAAAGTTCCAAATGATATTCAAGACCAAACACTTTATACATTCTATCAACCAAGCTAATAATATTTGCAATTTCGCTTTCAATTTGGTCTTTAGTCATAAAGATATGAGCATCGTCTTGAGTGAAACAACGAACTCTAAATAATCCATGAAGAGTTCCGCTAGCTTCGTGTCTATGCACTTTTCCAAGTTCGCCAACACGAAGTGGGAATTCTTTATATGAGTGCATTCTTTCTTTATAGTAAAGCATTCCACCTGGGCAGTTCATTGGCTTAATAGCAAATGGTTCATTTTCAGCCTTGAATGTATACATGTTCTTTTTATAATGATCCCAGTGGCCGCTCTTTTCCCAAAGTTTTCTATTCATAGCCATTGGAGTTGTGATTTCAACATAACCGGCTTTTTTGTGCTCTTCTCTCCAGAAATTGATAAGTTCATTAATAACTGTTTGACCTTTTGGCATAAAAAATGGCATACCTGGTGCATAATCACTTAAGAAGAATAAATCTAATTCTTTACCAAGTTTTCTATGATCTCTTTTCTCTGCTTCTTCAAGCATTTTGAAATATTCTTCCATTTCACTTGCTTTATCAAACACAACACCATAGATACGTGTGAGCATTTTATTTTTTTCGTCACCTCGCCAATACGCACCTGCAAGTTTAGTAAGCTTGAAAGCCTTAATTAAACCAGTTGAACGAAGGTGTGGACCACGACAAACATCTGAAAAATCACCTTGAGAATAAATTGTTACAGTTTCATCTTCAGGTATTGCATTAATTAATTCAATTTTATAAGTTTCATCTTCTTCTTTAGCCCATTTTAAAGCTTCTGCTCTAGTTACAACTTTTCTTGTAATTTCATAGTTAGCTTTAATGATTTTTTTCATTTCTGCTTCAATTTTATTAAGGTCGTCATTATTAATCGGAGTTTTAAACTCAAAGTCATAATAATAACCATCATTGGTTGCTGGACCAATAGAAAGTTTAGCTGTTGGATAAATTGATTTAACAGCTTGAGCTAAAACGTGCGCAGTTGTGTGACGAAGAACCTCTTTAGCCTCTGGGTCTTTATTTGTAATAATTTGAAGCTCACAATCTTTCTCTATTTTTCTTGATAAGTCAACAAGGTTACCGTCTAATTTTCCACAAACAGCAACTCTTGCTAAACCTTCTGAAATGCTTGAAGCAACTTCTAATACAGAAACACCCTCATCAAACTCTTTCACTTCGTCTCTTAATTTGATTTTCATTTTTCTTTTCTCCTTAAAATAATATATTAAAAGTGCAAACAAAAAGTCCCCACGCTTAAACAAGATACTTTTTGTTTAAACGTAAGGACGAAAAATCATTATCATTTCCGCGGTTCCACCTTACTTGCTTTGGCAGCCACTCTTTTATTCATTATTTAAAGCTGTTTATAAGGTAGTTTCAATATAAGCCCTTCCTATTTGCCCTTTCAGCCCACGAGGCAAACTCTCTTAAGGGTCACTTATACCTACTTGTCCTTAAACTTCAAATCTAGTGATGATTATATACCCAAAAACAGTTCATGTCAACGTTTATTTTCACTTTTCATTTAAAACTTTTAAAGAATTAGACTTAAAAAATAAAAGAGATTTTTACTTCAATACACTTATTTTTCCATCATACAATTTTTTTAGAAATTCAGATATACCAAATCCTTTTAATTCACTATGTAAAATTATTTTCTGTGGTGACAAACTAATAATTTCAGACACTACTTTTATCTTGTCTTTTTCTTCATCTTGATATTTAACTGCAAAAATTTTATTTCCGTCATTACTTTTAGCACAAATTTTTTCATCTTCATAATAAAGATGTAAATCCCCAAACTCGCATTCATTTGTCATTATTAAAAAACGCATTAATTCCTCAAAAGAGCCACTCATAAGTAGAAAATTAGAGTTTTCTGAAACCAATGATGCAATTTCTTTCCATCTTTTTTCAAGTTGCCACAATTTAAAATTATAAAAACTATCAATAGCAATTTCTTTACATGGACAAAGCTTAGATTTTATAAAAGCCTTATCACTTTCTTTATCAAACATTGTAAGAGCTTTTACAAAAGCCGCTTCTGTAAGTTCGTCAACAGAAGAAATATTAATATTCTTAAGTAAAAATCTTTCTTTATAATTTCTTACAATAGCTTCGCTTATTGCATCAAAAACTAAACTAGTTACAAGATCTTTTTTACTTTCACTAACAGCAAATGCTAAATTAGCTCTACCGTCAAAATCTTCACATATCAAAATTGCCTTAAGCTGTTTTAAACTTGGTCTTAATCTATTTACTATGAATGAAATATCTTTACTTGTCTCCTGCGAAGTGCTAATCGTCATCTCAAACATATCTTTCTCCTCTTGGCTAGTTTATGCAAAGAAGTTTAAAATTACTCAAACAAAATAAATTTTTATAAAAAGAAACAAAATAACTCTTGTTTTTACTTATGCTAGCTTTTTGTAACAAAAAAAATAAGATACCAACTTGATATCTTACTTTTAAATCATATGAGGAAATTTATCTAAAATATTTTTGTCAAATTTATCAACAAGTTCACTGCTTGTTGTTGATTTTCTTAATTTTTCTTTTACTCTATTAATAATTTGGATTAATTGTTCCCTTTCTATTAGTTTTACGTTTTTTTCTTTTGTTAACATATGAGCTTCTTCAACAAAAAGATTATTTGTTACTATAAAAGCACCTGTAGCATTATAGTGCTTCATTGACGATAACGCCTCTTCTACAACTTTAATTCCAACTATTTTTTTAGAAATACTAACATGAACAACTATTTTTTCACTTTCCTTAGTTAATATTACATCAGCCCCATGATCTTTCGACCAAGTTGTTCTTGTGGCACCATATCCATCGTAAAAGAATAACGTTCTTAAATAGTTTTCAAACTCATATTCTTCCATTTTATCTATGTGCGAAATGTCCGTTTTTAACAATAATGACTTTCCTGTCAAAGCCTCTTTTTCCCACTTTTTTCTTTTCCTTCTTTTTACTATCGCTCTAATTGAATAGTATATAATTAGAAACGGTAAAAGAATAATAAAAAGCAAAACAAACACCAATCTTTTTAAAAATGATGGTTTATTTTGTTTATTTTTGTTCTTTTTTGCAGTTTTTATTTCTTGTGTTGTTTTATTTTCCATATTTTTATTATATAATATTTTTTACCAATTCACAAAATATTTATTAATATTTTCAAAAATTATGTCATTTTACTAGACCTCATAATTTTTGTTATGATAAAATAATAAAAAATTGTAGGAGAAAATTCTTATGATAATAACCTTTGACGGAACAACTTCTAGCGGAAAATCCACAATCGCTAAAACACTTGCAAAACAAACCGGTATTTGCTATGTTACAACAGGATTAATTTATAGAGCAATAACAAAAAAATGCTTAAATCTTGATGTTCAACCTGATAATGACGAAAAAATAAAATTTATTTTAGATACAACAACTATTGAATATATTCAAGATAAAGACAAAGGATATATAAAACTAGATGGGCTTGTTCAATCACCAAACGAATTAGCATCTCCTGAAGTTTCTAAAATGACACCAAAATATGCATGTAAAGAATTTGTTAGAGAACATGTTAGAGATATTCAAAAAGACTTAGCAAAAAATAATGAAGATATTATTGTTGAAGGTCGAGATATTGGTAGTGTCGTGTTCCCAAATGCAGACTTTAAGTTTTATGTAGATGCAGACCTAAAAACTCGTGCTGAAAGAAGATTTATTGATTATATCAAACAAGGAAAAAACATTACTTTAGACCAAGTTATAAAAGATGTTCAAGCACGTGATGAACAGGACCAACATAGACAACATTCTCCACTTATAATGACTAGCGACTGTATTTTAATTGATACAACAACTTTATCTGTACAGGAATGTGTAGATAAAATAAAATCTATCATTCAAGAAAAAACTATGGAAAAATGAATAAAATAAAAAGCACCCGCAATCTTTTGTGGGTGTTTTTTTATTTAAACAACTTGAGCAAACTGACTATTATAAAGCTCATAATAAAAACCTTTTTGTTTTAAAAGTTCATCATGACTTCCCTGCTCTATAATATCACCATCTTTTAAAACCAAAATAATATCCGCATTTTTTATTGTTGATAATCTATGAGCAATAACAAATGAAGTTCTACCCTTTGTTAATTTATCCATAGCTTCTTGAATAACTAATTCAGTTCTTGTATCAACACTTGATGTTGCCTCGTCTAAAATTAAAAGTGGACTATCTTTAATCATAGCTCTTGCAATAGTTAATTGTTGCTTCTGACCTTCAGAAAGACCTAAACCACTGTCAATTTTTGTATCATAACCATTCTTTAAAGTTTTTATAAAATGATATAAACCAACAGCAGAACACACTTCATCTAATTTTTCATCACTTACATTATCTTTATTATAAACAAGATTTTCTCTGATAGTTCCATCAAAAAGCCACGTATCCTGTAAAATCATATCAAATAAATCATGTATGTTGTTTCTTGTTATTGATTTTGTTGGAACTCCATCAATAAAGATATCACCATAATATGCAACACCAATTGTGCACGTTTGCTCTGTATCAATATCGTTACCTGTAACAACCTTAACAGTGTAATCTAAGTTAATATCATTTATATTCAAAACAAAATCTTGATTAAATTTTAAAGTTTGATTTTTCGGCAATTTTTCATCATTAATAATAAAATCCGTTTTATTATCATTAACTATTAAATAGCCATCATCTTCTATAAACAACCTGATAGATTTTCCATTATCAAACACCTTATAATCAGTTATTATCCCATTTACAATAAGTCGTGGTTGCTTTAATTCATAAAACCTCATAAGAAGATTTACTATTGTCGTTTTTCCTGCACCTGTTGGACCAACAATAGCAACTTTTTGCCCAGCTTTTAAATTTGCAGTAAAGTTGTTTATAATTGTTTTATCTTTCTCATATGCAAATCTAACATTTCTAAACTCAACATTTCCCTTAACTTCTTTTTCTTCTATTTTTGCCTTCTTTTGACTTTCATTAACAAGCTCCTCTTGGTCCAAAATATCAAAAACTCTTTTTGAGGCGGCGGCTGTTTGCTGAATAGAATTCATTGATTGCGCAATTGTTGTTAATGGCTGAGAGAACAATCTTGCATAAATAGTAAATGAAATTATTGTTCCAAACGTAATCATACTACTACCATTCAAAATTAAGCTAACACCAACAATAAAAATTGCTGCGTATGAAAGGTTTCCTGCAAACCCCATTAATGGATGCATTAAACCAGAAAGGGCTTGTGATTTCCAGTTATTGATAAATAAATTATTGTTTATATTTGTAAATTTTTCTTGAGTTTTTTCTTCTGCATTATATGATTTAACAACGTTGTGATTTGTATAAATTTCTTCAATATGACCATTCATATCTCCTAAATTTTGTTGCCTCAAATTAAAATATTTTTGAGAACGAGATAAAATAATGCTCATTAAAACAAAACCCAAAATTGATGTACCAATTGTAACTAAAGCTAAAATCCAGTTAACTGTAAACATCATAATTAAAACACCAAAAAATAACGTTATTGCATTAACCAAGTTCGAAATTGTTGAAGCAAATGTTTGTGATATTATATCAACGTCATTAGTAACACGACTTAAAATATCTCCACGAGTTGTAGTATCAAAATATTTTAACGGAAGATTGTTTATCTTTTTATTAATATCGGTCCTTAACTTTTTTGATGTTTTTTGTGTAACTCCAGCCATTAAAAATTGTTGAACATAGTTTGCTATTGCCCCAACTAAGTACAAACTTAAAAGCAAAACAGCAATTTCTACAAACTTTTTCATATCAACCCCATTAGGTGAAGAAATACCTCTTGTTATAACATCCATTAAATCACTTATTTTTTCAGGACCAACAATAGTTGTTACCGCTCCAAAAATAGCAAGCAAAAGAGCAATTATAATTGAGAATAAATACGGTTTAACATACAAAAACAACTTTTTAACAGATTTAAAATCTCCCTTTTCTTTTCTGTTGTCTTTAAAATTGTGCCTTGGGCCAAATCCTGCCATTATAACTCCTCCTTTGATAATTGCGATAAAGCTATTTCTTTATATATTTCACAAGAATTAAGAAGTTCACTATGCGAACCCATTCCAACAATTTTACCTTCATCTAAAACAATAATCTTATCCGCATCTTTTATTGTTCCTATTCGTTGAGCAACAATAATTATTGTTTTGTCGTCTAAATTTTCTTTTATAGATTTTCTAACAAGCATATCTGTTTTATAATCAAGGGCTGAAAAAGTATCATCAAAAATAATAATTTCAGCATCTTTATATAAAGCTCTCGCAATAGATAAACGTTGTTTTTGCCCACCAGAAAAGTTAGTTCCTCCTTGGCTAACTTCACTTTCTATTCCCTTTTCTTGCTCTTTAACAAATTCCGAATTAGAAATTTCAAGTACTTTGTCAATTTTTTCTAAATCAACATCATCTTGGCCGTAAACAATATTTTCTTTAATGCTTCCTTTAAAAAGAACAGCTTTTTGTGATGCAACTGAAATTTTATTTCTCAACACCTTTTCATCATAATCTTTAACATTAATTCCATCAACCAAAACCTCACCCTCTGTAACATCATAAAATCTTGGGATTAAATTAATTAAAGTTGTTTTTGCACTACCTGTTGCACCAATAATAGCAAGGGTTTCTCCTTTCTTTATATTAAAGTTTATGTTTGTTAAAGCCTTTTCATTTTCTGAGCTATCTGGATACACAAATGAAACATTTTTAAATTCAACTTCTCCAACAATTTCAGTTTCTATGTTATTATTACCATTTACAATTGACGGTTCTGTTTTTAAAACATCATTTATTCTATTGCCTGAAATTATTGTTCTTGGCAAAACAACAAAAATGATAATTAACATCATGAATGACATTACAACTTGAATTGCATATTGAGTGAATGCAGCCATGTTTCCAACCATCATCACCCTTTCGTTAATTAAAACTTCAACATTGCCTTCTAAAGAAATATTATTAACTAAAATTGCACCTATCCAATAAATAGCAAGCATTAAACCATTCATAACTAGCGTCATTACTGGGTTCATAAGCCCCATTAATCGAGATGTGAGCAAATGATTTTTTGTTATTTCGTTATTAACTTTTTCAAATTTTTGCTCTTGATAATCTTCAGCATTAAAAGCTCTAACAACTCTAACACCAGAAACACTTTCTCTCGTTACATTATTTATATCGTCTGTTAGTTTTTGAATTTTTCTAAATCTTGGCAAGCATATACCAACCAAAATACTAATACAAACAACAATTATTATAACACTAATAATTACAGCAGCTGTCCACTTAATATTGGTTGCCGATATCTTACAAATTGCCCAAACAGCCATAATTGGTGCTTTAAATAATAATTGAACACCCATAGCCATAAAGTTTTGCATTTGCATAACATCATTTGTTGTTCTAGTTATCAAACTTGGAACTGAAAATCTTTTCATTTCAGCATTAGAAAAACTTGAAATTTTGCTAAACAATTGTTCTCTTAAAGTTTTCGAAAAAGAACTTGCCACATTGGATATTATAACAGAACAAATTATTGCAGAAACCAAACTTCCTAAAGCACACAAAAGCATAAGCCCACCATTTTTCCAAACCTCACTCATGCTTGTTTTTCCACTTTGAACAATGGTTGTTAGCTTTTTTGTGTAATCTGGCATTTTTAATTCAAAATAAACTTGAACCACAATAAGAAACACTGTTAAAACAATTAAACACCAATCTTTCTTTTTTAATTTTTTAAACAAACTAAACAATTAAATTTCCTCCTTAAATCCTATCCTTATTTAAAAAACATAAATTAATATTCATTCATAAAAAATAAAATGACAATTTTATTAATTTTTAACATAAAAGCAAGAATAACAAAACAGAAAAAAATTGTCAACTCTGTTGACTATTTTTATAAAAAAACTAAGTATTAATTTCTTAAATAAAAAAAGGCTTGTAAACAAGCCTTTTAATTCTATTTTTCACATTCTT